>JANOLJ010000001.1:0-12406 GCA_031419715.1 Burkholderiales bacterium
TGTGCAGGCGCTGCACCGGGCCGCTGGCGCTGGCCTGCGCGGCGCGCAACAGGTCGGCACGGCGCAGCAGCGCCTTGACGCGCGCCAGCAGTTCGGCCAACGAAAACGGTTTGGTCAGATAGTCGTCAGCGCCGAGTTCCAGGCCGAGCACACGGTCGAGTTCGGTGGACTTGGCGGTGAGCATGAGGATGGGCGTGGCGCTGCCTTGCGCACGCAAGGCCTTGCAGACTTCCAGGCCGTCCTTGCCCGGCATCATCAGGTCCAGGATGAGCAATTCGCGCGGCTGTGACGCCTGCTCGTGCAAGGCCGCGACGCCGTCGCCCACCGCGCTCACGTCGTAGCCGGCGGTGCGCAGGTTCAGCAACAGCAGTTCGCGGATGTCGGCCTGGTCTTCGGCCACGAGGATCGTCGCGGGCATGGCTCATTGTCGTTCGTCGCGACGAACGCCTTACGCAAATGTGATGTTCCCGTGAGGTTTGGTGAGGTCAGCGCGAGGCGCGCCGATCACATTGGCGGCACCGAACATCCACCTCAGGAGCCCATGATGAACGCCGCCACGCTTGCCAACCAACAGGCCAGTCGAACCCCGAATCGCGCGCGCAACGCCGCTCCCGACCTGATGAGCGGTGTGCCGTGGCACGAGGCGATCGCACACCGTGCTTACCTGCTTCGTTTCGCCCAGCGCAAGTTGCGCGACCCGGGGCTGGCCGAAGACGCAGTGCAGGATGTATTCGAGGCGCTCCTGTCGGGACGCGCGTCGTTCGAGGGCCGCGCCGCCCTGCGCTCGTGGCTCACGGCGATCCTGAAGAACAAGATCGTCGACATCGTGCGGCGCGGCGCCAGGTTCGAATCGCTCGACGACGATGAAGACGGCGAGCCCACCGCATTGCAGGTCGCCTGCCCGCAGGCGCTACCTGACGAAGTGGCCGAACAGCGCATCTTGCTCGCCCGCGCGTTGAAGCGAATTGACGCGCTGCCCCCCGGGCTGCGCGAAACCTTTCGTTTGCGCGTTCTCGAGGAGCAATCGACAGCATCGGTGTGCCGCACCCTGGGCATCAGCGAAGACAACCTGTTCGTGCGCATGCACCGGGCGCGCAAACACCTGCTGTCTTGAGCCGCTTCGCCTTACGTGTAAGAACCGCAGGCAGGTACCGACCACGCCTTGCCGGCCTTGAGTGCCCCGCTGCGGTTCCGACCTGAGATCTCTTGCAGACGGGGCCGAGAACATCCCTGACTGGCACTCACCCTCACTCAACCGGAGCACTTCATGCAAGGAATTGAACTAGCCAAGACGCGCCATCTGCTCGTCATCGCCCTCATCGGCGCCAGCGCCGCTTACGCCGCGGCAGTCCGAGCCGACACCACCGCGCCCAAACCCTCGATGGCCGACACCAAGCCGATGGACGCGATGGCGCAAGCCTCGCCGGTCGATCTGGTGGACGCCCTTCAGGGCGTGTTCGGCAAGCACAGGGCGCGCGCCTCGGGCGCCAAAGGATTTTGCGTGGCCGGTCAGTTCGAGGCGGCGCCCGGCGCTGCCGCGATCACGCGTGCGAACCTGTTCCAGGCCAACAAGCGCACGCCGATCATCGGCCGCTTTTCGCTCGGTGGGGGCAACCCCAAGGCGCCCGACAACGCCAAGAGCGTGCGCGGCATCGCGGTGCGTGCCACCGACGGTAACGAACGGCTGGACTGGGTTTTTGTTTCGGCGCCGCACTTTTTCGCGCAAACGCCGGAGCAGTTCGTCAACTTCCTCAAAGTGCGGGCTCCGGACCCTGCCACCGGCAAGATGAACCCCGAGGCGATCGCGGTGTTCTCGAAGGCCAATCCGGCAACGACGAAACAGGCCGCGTACCTGGGCAGCCAGCCGGTGCCGGCGAGTTTCGCCACGGTGCCCTACTGGAGCACGAATGCCTTCATCGCCTCCAATGCAGGCGGCAAGACCCAGGCACTGCGCTGGCGTTTCGAGCCGGCGGCGGGGCGGCTCGGTTTGACGGACGACGAGGCCAAGGCCAAGGGCGGGGACTTTCTGCACGCCGAATTCATGGAGCGACTGGCCAAAGGTGCGATCGCCTTCAGTGTGATTGCTCAGCTCGCACAGCCCGGCGACCAGTTGACCGATCCCACCGAGCCCTGGCCGGCCGATCGCGTGGAGGTGAACATGGGCCGCCTAGTCATCGACCGCATCACCGACCAGGCGTGCGACACCGAGACCTTCCTGCCCATCACGCTGCCCGCGGGAATCGCACCGAGCGCCGACCCGGTCCTGCAAGCGAGAGCTGGCGCGTATGCGGTGTCCTTGGGCCGGAGGTCGGCGAACTGATCGCGCAGACCGATCGCCCGCTCAGGGGTTCGCGGTGGTGCCGAAAAAATGGCGGAACACGTCGGGTTCATGCACCTCGCGTTGCACCAGGCCATGCAATGTCTCGAGAAAGGGCTGGCCCGGCACCAGCAGGTCCAGATTGGCGGGCATGGTGTTGTCCCACGCCGAGATGCGTTGGGCCAGCGGCTGGCGGCGCTTGACGTCGTCGATCAAGCGCTGCGCCAGCGTGTCGACCAGCGACGGCAGTTCTTCCCACTCGATGCCACCGCTGTAGGCGGGCGCACCGTTCAACGCAGGAAACTGGTGCTGGGTGTGGGAGTTGCGCATGGGGTTCAAACTCGGGTTCAAGGTGACACCAAGGCTATCGGCAGCGATGCGCGGCGATTCATCGAAATGGCTGGCATCACAAGCCTGTTTGCATCGGCGTGGCGCGAGCCGTGTGAAAGTGCCGTGGCCGCGGGGCGCGACACCGACGCACGGGCTTGACGCCCAATCCTGTTTCCGCCGGGCTCTGAACAAAAGCCCGCACGAGTGTCAGCGCTGCAAGCGCACGTTGCTCCGGAGGAACCGCGCCGAGAACGCCGAACCGCATGCGCACTCAGTCCGTCGTCAGCGCATGAATGATCGGGCATGCGCCCGCGCTACCGCTCGCGTCGCATTGCCGCATCAGCTTCGCCAAGGCTTTGCGCATTGCCGACAAGTCTGCCAGCTTGGTCTCGATCAGCTCGCGCTTGCGTGCGGCGAGCTCGCGGGTTTCGAGGCAGGCGCGCGCTTCGTCGAGACGCAGCAGGCCGGCGATCTCCTCAAGCGTGAAGCCCAATGCCTGAGCACGCTTGATGAAGCGCACGCGGGTCACTTGTTCGGGCGGGTAACGCCGGTGGCCGCTCTCGGGCTTGGCGGGCTCCACGAGCAGACCGCGCCGCTGGTAGTAGCGGATCGTCTCGACGTTGACACCGGCCTTGCCGGCAAGTAGCCCTATCGACAACTCGGGAAGCATGCGAGACCCCTTGACTCCGTACCACGGTACGGACTCTAGACTGCTCGCGTCGAAACAAGTTCAAAGGCTCGCGTGTGGCTTCGCTCAATGTCAAAGGGTCTCTCGTTGCCGGGGTGCTCGCGGGAATCGGGGCGTCGTTGTGCTGCGTCGCTCCGCTCGTCCTGCTGACGCTCGGGGTCAGCGGCGCGTGGATCGGCAGCCTGACTGCGTTGGAGCCGGTCCGACCGGTCTTCATCGGCCTGACGCTGATTTTTCTCGGCCTGGCGTTCCGGAGGCTCTATAGGCTGCGGCAAGTGTGCGAGCCGGGAACTGCATGCGCCGATTCGAAAACGCTGCCGCGCCAGCGATTCGTGTTCTGGCTCGTCGCTTTGGCCGTGCTCGGGCTGCTTGCCGTGCCGTGGTTGGCGCCGTTGATTCTCTGAAAGGAACACTTCCATGCGACTCCTCACCATCGTGATCGCCTCCATGCTGCCATTTGCCGCGTCGGCCGCGGACCTGAAAACCGCCGTCCTGGACGTGCGGAACATGACTTGCGGCATGTGCCCGATCACCGTCAAGCAGGCGCTGCAAAAGCTGCCGGGCGTGGTCGAAGCGAAGGTCGACTTCGAGCAGAAGACGGCGTCGGTGCGGTTCGACCCGGACAAGGCTGATGCTGCGACCTTGGTCAAGGCGACGACGCAAGCTGGCTTCCCCTCGACGCTGCGAAAGTGAACCCATGAGCGACATCGCCCTCGACTCCGACTTGACATGCCCGCACTGCGCCCACGTCAAGCGCGAAACCATGCCCACCGACGCCTGCCAGTTCTTCTACGAGTGCGAGGCGTGCAAGACGGTGCTGCGCCCGAAGCCGGGGGATTGCTGTGTCTTCTGCTCGTTCGGCTCGGTGAAGTGCCCGCCGATTCAAGCGCGGAAGTCGTGCTGTGGTTGATCTGAAGAAGATTTCGATGATGAAGACGGGAACCGCTGGAGCGTTCTTGGCGGCCATCCTGTGCCCCATTTGTTTTCCCAAGCTCGCGCTCGTCGGCGCAATGCTCGGCCTGGGGGTTCTGGCGCCCTACGAAGGCTGGTTTGCCGCTGCTGCCCAGGTCTTTCTCGTCATTGCGCTGGCCGGTCACGTCGTGGCCTATCGTCGACACCGCAATCGATGGATCGGGGCCCTGGCAGGTGCGGGGGGTGCTCTGGTGCTGGGCAGCTTGTGGGTGTTTTATGTCGAGACCCTGGTCTATCTCGGCTTGGCCATGGTCTTGACTGCAACGCTCTGGGGCGTGTTCGCGATGCGACGCTGCGAGTCCTGTGCCGCCAGTGCGCAGATCAGTGCCCACGGAACCCCTTGATCAGGCGTGGAGCGAACGCAACCACGCCCAGCAGCGCGGCGGCGATTGCCGCGACAAGGATCGCGAGCAAGGCGACCCGCGCAAGCATCTTCGCGCTCATCGTCAATGGCGGCGACCTTCGAAGCGCGTGAAAAGCCAATGCTTCTCGAACAGCACCTTGGCCGCGTGCCAGAGCAGGCTCGGCGTGCGCATCTTGATCGCCGGCAAGGGCTCGGCGTAGAAGTTGCCCTGCGCCATTGCGGCGCGCCCACCGCCGCTTTCGATGAAACACGCACCATCGCCCGAAAACTGCCTGGATGCACCGCGCCCGGTCCACGCCACGGCGAGGTTATGCGCGACGACTTCGGCCTGCGCGTGCGCAAAAACACCCGCCTTGGGCAGCGGCCGGCCCATCTTCAGTGGGATCGTCGTGACATCGCCGATCGCGTAGACGCCCGCGAAGCGCGTCTTGAGCCTGTGCCGGTCGACCGGGATCCATCCCGATTCGTTGGCGAGGCCGGATTCGCGAATCGCGGCCGGCGCGCGATGCGGCGGAACATAGAACAGAACATTGAACTCGGCGCTGGCGCCGTTGGCGAATGTCAGACGCCGCGCCGACGCGTCGACGGCGGTGACCTGATGCTCTGGCGAATAGCGGATACCGCGCGCCTCAAGCATGCCGCGCACCGCGGCGCCAAGATCGGGGCCGGCCACGACCATGGGCTGCGGCTCGGCGGCGTAGAAGTAGATTTGCGCGCGCTCGCGTTTGCCGCGACGCCGCAGATCAGCCTCCACCAGCAGCGCAGCCTCGTAGGGCGCGGCCGGACACTTGTAGGCCGGCGCCGCGGTGAGGATCACGATGCGCCCGCCGTTGAAAGCGCATAGCGCCGCGTGCCCCGCGCTCGCGCCGTCGGGCGTGTACAAGCAGTGACCGGCCTGCGCCAACCCCGGCACCGCTGTGAGGTTGTACTCGGCGCCCAGGGCGACGATCAGCGCGTCGCCTTGCAGCGTGCGCCCGTCGACTTCCACGGCCCGCTCCTGGGGGCGAATTTGCGTGACCTCGCCGCGAATGAACTCGATGCCGCGGCCACCGAGCTGTTGCAGCGGCCTTGAGATCTGCGGCGCCTGGCGTTTCCCGACCAGCAACCACGGCAATGACGGCGGAAATAGATGCTGCGCCGCACGATCGATCAACACGACCCGGTCAGAGCGCGGCAGCGCACGCCGCAGGCGTTGCGCGGCGACGATGCCGCCCAGGCCGGCGCCCAGGATCAAGGCGGTGCGTGCCATGGCTCAGAACACCAGCGCCTTCTCGGCCCACTGCGTCCACTCGGTCAGCTCTTCCATGCTGCTGCGATGCACGCCTTCGACGAGACGCTCCACGGACATGCCGCGCGCGTCCATGCACGAGCCGCACACGCCGACCGTGCCGCCATGGCGCACCACGGCACCCAGCATGTCGCCAAGGTTGTAGTAGCCGCTCGGCACCTTCTGCCCCGCCGCCGCGCTGGTGACCGCGTCGCCGATCAGGAACAACTTGACCTCGGCGCCGGCCATCACCAGCAGCGAGCGTGCCAGCCGCAGCGCGTTGTAATTGCGTTCCGTGCCGTAAGGCGGGTCATTGAGGATGAAGAGTGTCCTTTTCATGATGCGTGCCTCGGTTTGCGGTTGGCGGGAAGCTCAGGCTTCGGCTCGGGCCGGCGGTTGATCGCGTAGCCCCCTGGAGAATCGCGCAGCGGCTGCATCAGCAACTTGTCCAGGCGCAACTCCTCGCGGCCGCGGAACGCGTCCACGCCGATGGTCATCGCCTCATGGCCCGCTGCCGGCTGCGCCCGGTAGGTGCCGAACAGGCGGTCCCACCAGGGCAGGTTGAAGCCGAAATTGCTGTTCGTCTCGTTGTAGGTGATCGAGTGGTGCACGCGGTGCATGTCCGGCGTGACGACGAGCCCGCGCAGCACCCGGTCGAGCCACTTCGGCAGCCGCACGTTCGCATGGTTGAACATGGCCGTGCCGTTGAGCAGCAGTTCGAACACCAGCACCGCGACCGGCGGCGCACCGATTGCCGCGACCGCGGCGCACTTGATGCCGGTCGAGATGAGAATTTCGATCGGGTGGAAGCGTGTCCCGGTCGTCAAGTCGAAGTCGAGATCCGTGTGGTGCACCCGGTGCAGCCGCCACAGCGTCGGGACCGCGTGGAACATGACGTGCTGGAAGTAGATCGCGAGGTCGAGCAGCACCACCGCGAGCACAACCGCGGCCCACGCCGGAAGGCCGACCGCATGCACCAGCCCCCAGCCGTGCGCCTCGCCTGCGAGCGCGACCGCGATCGCCGCACCCGGCGCGACGATGCGCAGCAACGCAGCGTCCAGCAGCAGCAACCCGATGTTGTGCGGCCAGCGCGCGCGCCGGTCAAAGGTTTGTTGGCGCCGCGGCGCGAACACCTCCCACAGCGCCATCGCGAGGAAGATGAAGAAAAACGCGCCGAGCCGGATCGCCGGCTCGTGGGCAAGGACACTGCTGCTGGTCATGGCGTGGCGAGGCTCTCTGCTGCTATATTTCGCTTCGAATCGCTCAATCTATGAATCAAGCGATTGATTGAATACTAGACCACGAAACCGGCCATGTCAATGCAACACCCCATGCAAAAGCCCGCGCACAACCCGAAACGCGAACTTTTCCAGCAACTCGCCCGCATCGGCACCGCGCTGTCGAGCGGCACGCGGCTCGAATTTCTGGAGTTGCTTGCGCAAGGCGAGCGCAGCGTCGATCAGCTCGCCACGATGACGGGCGTGACCATGGCCAACACGTCGCAACACTTGCAGAAGCTGCGCCAGGCGGGGCTGGTGACCGGCCGCAAAGAGGGCCAGTACGTCTTCTACCAATTGGCTGGCGACGCAGTGGTCGGCCTGCTCGAGGCACTGGGCAAGGTCGGTGAAGTGCACCTGGCCGAAGTCGAGCGCATCGTGCGGCTTTACCTGACGGCGAAAGACGATCTGGAGCCGGTGCCGGCGCAGGAGCTGTTGGAGCGGGCGCGCAAAGGCCTGGTCACCGTGCTGGACGTTCGCCCGCCCGAGGAGTACGCCGCCGGCCACCTTCCCGGCGCGGTCAACATCCCGATCGATCAATTGGAAAAGCGCCTGAGCGAACTTCCCAAGCGCAGGCTGGTCGTCGCCTACTGCCGAGGCCCCTACTGTGTGATGTCCTACGACGCCGTTCAGTTCCTGCGCCATCGAGGGCTCAAGGCGCAGCGGCTTGAGGCCGGCCTGCCCGAATGGCGCCACGCCGGGCTGCCGATCGAGCGCTGACTCCGCAAATCAGTCGCCCGCGAGCCCCCGCGCAACGGAGCCGCCGTTCACCGCTTGTGCTCGGGCTCAGCGCTGCAAGCGCACGTTGACCCGCAGCCGCCGCGTCGTCTTGTTGCTCCACATCCAGCAATAGTCCTCGGCCACGGCCACGCGCAATGTGTCCCGGCCGGCCGAGACCTGAGCCTGCTTTGCCGGGAACTCGGTGTCGCTGCCGCGGTGGTAGTGGATGTTGAAGTCCACCGGCGCCGACGCGTCGAAGCTCCATTGCACCGCATCGTCAGCGTTGAGCTTGCCGCAGAACTCGACGAACTTGCCCGCGTCGATGTTGGCGCTGCGCACGAACCGGCCGTCCGCAGCCCAGGCGATGTCGACGATGTGGCTGGCCGCGAATGCCGGTGTTGCCGCCAGCATCGCGAGTGCCGTGAGGCAGGCTTGGGGTCGGTTCATGGTTCGATTTTTCCTCATGCACCGGCCGCCATTCGCAGCGCCAGATACCCCGCAGTGAGCGCCAGCGTGGCGAGTGTCACCGGAATGCCGACGAGCGCATGGCAGCGCCAGTCGATCGCCACGCCGCGCCGCGCCGCGGCGTCAACGACGATGATGTTGGCGATGCTGCCAACGATAAAGAGGTTGCCCGCCAGTGTGCTCACCAGCGCCAGCGTCAGGCCACCGAACGGATGACTGGCACTGGGCAGCAACAGCATCACCGCCGGCACGTTGGAGACGACGTTCGACAGCAGAAAGGTCGCGCCGAACAGCGGCGCCGGGTGTTGCAGCGGCACGCCTGCGGCGGCGGCGTGGGCCATCAACTGGGCTGGTAAACCTGTCTGCTGCAAAGCATGGTTCACGACGAACAAGCCCATGAACAGCACCAGCAGTTCCCAGTCCACCAGCCCCAGCATGTTTCTTGAGTGCAGCTTGCGGCTCATCAGCAGCACACCCGCGCCGGTGAGCGCGACCACTTCGCGAGGCCACGGTGTGAAGACGAAACACAGCACGACCGTCGATGCCACGGCCAGCCCTTTCGCGGTTTGCCAGCGGTCGAGCGCGGGGCGCGCCGGGCTTGGCCCCGTCGAGGGCACGGGCGCGCGTGTGGGTGCGCGGTCGGGTGCGGCCGAGATCACCACCGCGCCGCGGGCCCGCACCCGCCCAACGAGCAAACCCCAGGTCACGAACAGCCCAGCCAGCACCGGCGCGGCCGCATCGAGAAAATAGCCGGCGAATGACAGTTGCAGCGTCTGCCCGATCAGCATGTTCTGCGGATTGCCGATCAAGGTGGCGGCCGAGCCGATGTTCGCCGCGCACGCCAGCGCCAGCAGATAGGGCAGCGGATCGAGCTTGCGCTCGCGGCAGGCGTCGATCAGCACCGGCGCGACGGCCAGACACACGATGTCGTTGCTGAACACCGCCGCCAGAGCCGCGACGACGAAGATCAGCGCGCCCAGCAGCAGCGGCGGCGAGAGCGCGGAGTGGGTCAGGCGCAGCGTCACCCAGTCGTAAAAACCGCCCAGGCGCATCTGCGCCGACACCACCATGAAGGCGAACAGGATGATCAGCGTGGGCAGGTGGATGGAGCGCGCCGCGTCCTCCAGGCTCAGCGCCTCCATGCCGATCAGCGCGATCGCGCCGAGCAGCGCGACGCCGGTGCGGTCGAGCTGCAGATGCGGCAGCCCGCCGAGGATCATGCCCAGGTAGACGATGCAGAAAACGGCGACGATGGCTTCCGTCATGAACGGGACGGATGGGCCGGTGTTGGCATGCGAGGAGCCTGGGAGGCGACGGGGCGGTGTAGGGTCTGGAGACGGGCGAAGTCTAGGGCAGGTGCGGGCGCTGCGTCAGGCCACTGGGATTGATCGACCGGGCTGGATCTGAGTAGAGGCGCTATGCAACGGCCCACGCACGTATCGCTTAAACTGTGCAGAATTCTGCAACACAGGAACTTCCATGTCGATTGCCGCCAAGGATGTGGTGCCCTTCACCCAAGCACGCGCCACCCTCTCCGAGCTGGCCGATGAGGTCAAGCAAGGCAGCGAAAAGGTCATCACTAAGAATGGCGAGAGCTACGTCGCGTTGATCGACTCCGACCGACTGGATTACTACCACCGCCTGGAGCGCGAGCGCATCCACCTGCTGCTGCTCGAAGACGTGAAGCGCGGGCTGGCCGACATCGCGGCCGGACGCACCGAGGACGCGGACACGGCCATGGCCCGCCTGCAACGAGCGCGCAAGACCGTCGCCAAGACCACGAAGCGGCGTGGCTGAGCCGCGCATTCAGGTCGAACTCACCGCCAGTTTCATCGAGCGGCTGGAGTCGATCGAGGCATTCCTGACCGATGCCGATGCGCCACAGGCCTACGACAAGCTGCTCGATGGCCTGCGCCGCACCGTCATCCCGAACCTGCGCCGCTTCCCGCGTATCGGGCGCCGGTATCTCGACAGTCCGCCGCAGTCTGCCGAAGCGTTGGCGCAACTCCGCGCTCTGCCGCCGGGCGCGGCAGACGCCTTACGCGAGTACCTGCACGGCGACTACTTGATGCTCTACACACTGACAGGCTCGACGATCTATCTCCTGTCGATCCGCCACCACCGCCAACTGTCGTTCGCGTTCGCGAAGCTGTGGGAACCCTGAAGCAGCGCTCGATCAGGTCAGAGCCCGCATCACCACCGGGGTCGCGATTGAGCGCGCCGCGTCGTCCAGGCTCACTGCGTCCATGCCGCTCAGCACGATCGCGCCGATAACAACCGATTCGTCTCAGCGACGCCGCCCGCCGATGATGCTGCCGAGCACGCCGCGAATGATTTCGCGCCCCACCGCTGAACCGATGCTGCGCACGGCGGAGCGGGCGGCTGACTCGGCCAGGCCTTCCGTCCTGCCGCCGCGCGGGCCGGTGCTGCCGAAGAGCATGTCCTTCAGACCGCCCAGCATGCCGGACTCAGCCGCGGGCTGCGGCGTCTGGCCTGGGCGCGCCAGAGTTGGCGAGGCAGAACCCGCGGGAAGCACACGGCCGGGTGCGCCGCCGGCACGCGCGCCAGCCGGGGGCTGCGCGGCGCCCGCCTCCACGCGGCCCTTGATCTGCTCGTAAGCCGACTCGCGATCGACCGTTTTTTCGTAAACCCCCGCCACGAGTGAGCCCGCCATCAGCGCCTTGCGTTGCTCGGGCGTGATCGGGCCGATCTGGCTGCCCGGGGGCAGAACAAAGACGCGTTCCGTGATGCTCGGTCGGCCTTTGGCGTCGAGAAAACTCACCAGTGCCTCGCCCACGGCGAGTTCCGTGATCGCGGTTTCCACGTCGAGTTTGGGGTTCGCGCGCATCGTGCTCGCCGCGGCCTTCACGGCCTTCTGGTCGCGCGGCGTGAACGCGCGCAATGCGTGTTGCACGCGGTTGCCCAGTTGGGCGAGCACCGAATCCGGAATATCGAGCGGGTTCTGCGTCACGAAGTACACGCCCACGCCCTTGCTGCGCACGAGTCGCACGACGTGTTCGATGCGCTCGGTCAGCGCCGCTGGCGCGTCCTTGAAGAGCAGATGCGCTTCGTCGAAAAAGAACACGAGTTTGGGTTTTTCGAGATCCCCGACCTCGGGCAATTGTTCGAACAGCTCGGAGAGCATCCACAGCAAAAACGTCGCATACAGGCGCGGGTTGTTCATCAGCTTGTCGGCGGCGAGCACATTGACGATGCCTTTGCCCTGATCCGTCTGCATGAAGTCGGCAATGTTGAGCATCGGCTCGCCGAAAAAGACGTCGCCGCCCTGTTCGCCGATCTGCAGCAACCCACGCTGAATGGCGCCCACACTGGCCGCGCTGACGTTGCCGTATTCAGTGGTGAATTGCGAGGCGTTCTCGCCCACATGTTGCAGCATCGCTCGCAGGTCTTTCAGATCGAGCAGCAACATGCCGTTGTCGTCGGCGATCTTGAACACGAGTTGCAGCACGCCTTGCTGGGTTTCGTTGAGTGCCAGCATGCGCGAGAGCAGCAGCGGGCCCATGTCGCTCACCGTGGCGCGCACCGGGTGGCCTTGGGCGCCGAATACGTCCCACAGCGTGGCGGGGCAGGCGAGCGGCTCGGGAGCGTCCAGGCCGCGCTCTTTGAGCACCGCGGCGAGCTTGTCGCCTATGCGCCCGGCCTGCGTGACGCCGGTCAGGTCACCCTTCACGTCGGCCATGAATACGGGCACGCCGATGCGGCTGAAGTTTTCCGCCAACGTCTGCAGCGTGATCGTCTTGCCCGTGCCCGTGGCACCGGTGATCAGGCCGTGGCGGTTCGCCAGGGCGGGCAGCATGTGGCACTCGATGGCGGCGTGCTTTGCGACGAGAAATGGCTCAGCCATCGGCTTGCTCCTGGGGTGGCACGTAAAATCGCAGTCTATCCAACAAACAGAGCAGGCCGCCCGGGCGTTTGTACGCGGGCGCGCCCGCGCCCCCGGGGCCACAAAGGCCGGCCATTCCAAAAGGGCCAATATACAGCATCG
>JANOLJ010000002.1:0-15599 GCA_031419715.1 Burkholderiales bacterium
GCGGGCCCCCGCGCGCAGCGCCTGCCGCGCTGCACAGACGAACGCACGCGTAGCGGGCTCGCAAAGTCAGCAACGGGCAGAGTGCCGACCGTCGCTCCAGACCCTGTACGTCCTCTGTCATGTTCTATGCGCCTTGCGCAGTGGACACATCGTGCGGCATCACGCTCCACACACTGGTGGCGTTTGGATGCAGGGGCGCTTCGGTGCGCGTTTCGAACCAGAAACGCCGCAGCAGGTTCTTCGCCACTTGCATGCGGTAGCCTGCGCTGGCGCGCATGTCGCTGAGCGGCGTGAAGTCTCGTTCCAACGCGGCCTGCGCGGCGAGAACGCTGGTCTCGCACCAACCTTGGCCTTGCAGTGCGGCCTCAGCATGGGTTGCGCGCTTCACTATGCCCGCCATGCCGCCATAGGCGAGGCGGATCTGCTTCACCACATCGCCATCAAGCTCGATCGCGAAGCCTGCGCACAAGGCCGAGATGTCGCAGTCGAAGCGCTTGCTGATCTTGTAGGCGCGCACCTGGCGGTGGGCGGGCAGGGCGGGAATGTGCAAGGCCAGCACAAACTCTCCGGAGTGCATGCGGTTCTTCATGTAGTCCGTGTAGAACTCGCCCAAATCCATGCGTCGCGTGCGAGGGCCCTGGCGCAGCTCGACTTGCGCATCCAGCGCAAGCAGCACCGGCGCGCAGTCGCCGATCGGCGAGCCGTTCGCGATGTTGCCGCCCATCGTGCCGGCGTTGCGGATCGGCGGCGAGGCAAAGCGCAGCCAGACGTCGGTGAGCGTGGGCCAGCGCTGCGCCAATGCCCGCCACGCGGCTTCGAGCGATGCGCCGGCGCTGATGGTCAAGCCGGCGTCGCCCGCTTCGATGCGCTGCAACGCTTCGACTTCGCCCAGGTAGATGATGTCGCCGAGTTCGCGAAACTGCTTGTTGACCCACAGGCCGATGTCGGTGCAGCCGGCGAGCAGCGTGGCGCTGGGCAACTGTTCGCGCAGCGCGGCAAGTGCGTCGAGCGATCGCGGTGCGAAGAAGCTGCGGCGCGGTTCGCCGCCGGTGCCGGGCGTGCGCGCTGCGGGCCGATATTCCAGCGGCGCATCGCGCCTAAGTTCACGCAGTGCCGCGACGACAGGCGCACTCACCAGGTGCGCCGCCGGCAGGTCGAACATGCGTTGGCCGGCGTCGAGGATCGGCCGGTAGCCGGTGCAACGGCACAGATTGCCCGACAACTCGTCAGCCAGTTGCTGGCGCGTCGGTCGTGCATTGCTCTCGCTCGCCCGCTCGTAGGTGGCCCACAGCGACATCACGAAGCCCGGCGTGCAGAACCCGCACTGCGAGCCATGGCAGTCGACCATCGCCTGCTGCACCGGGTGCAGCGGGGGGTGGCCCGCAGCCGCGGCGATCGGCTTCAGATCCTCCACCGTGAACAGCGCCTTGCCGTCGAGCGTGGGCAAGAACTGGATGCAGGCGTTGACAGTGCGCAGCGCCAGCCCGCCGCTACTGCCGGTACCGCCGCTACTGCTGGCGCTACCGCCATCGCCCGTGGCGCCGGCCAGCGTCAACTCGCCGATCACCACCGTGCACGCGCCGCAGTCGCCTTCGTTGCAGCCTTCTTTCGTGCCGGTGCAAAACGCATCCTCGCGCAGCCAGTCGAGCACGCTGCGCGTGGTGGTGGCGTCGGTCACTTCGACGATAGCGCCGCGGTGGAAGAAGCGAATCGGGCGGGTTTGCATGGGCTTTCCCGGTGGGCTGACCAGGGCGCTAAGGTAAACCCTCGGGCGCCCGACACTATGCGCGAGCAAGCATAGTGCCTATCATGAATCGGATATGCCTGCCCGCGCCGATTTCGACAAGATCGAGTTGTTGCTCGTCCGAGTCCTGCACACCTTGATCACTGAACGCAGCGTTTCTCGCGCCGCCATGCGCCTGAACAGCACACAACCGGCAGTCAGCGCCCAGCTCAAGCGCCTGCGCGCGCTCACGGGCGACCCGCTGCTGGTGCGTGCGGGGAGCAGCATGGTGCCGACGCAGGCCGCGCTTGCACTGCTCGAACCCGCGGCACGCGTGCTGCAGGATACCGACCGGCTGTTCAGCCCACGTTCACGCCAACGCAGCTTCGAGCCGCTCGCCAGCGATTTGAAGTTCCGCATCGCCGCGAGCGACTACCTCGACCCGCTGTTCCTGCCCGAACTCGTGGCGCGCATCAAGCGCGAGGCGCCGCTCGTGCGGTTGGACCTGATGCCGCTCTCGGGCGGGTTTGACTACCGGCGCGGGCTGGCCACGGGCGCCGTCGATCTCGTGATTGGCAACTGGCTCGAGCCGCCGGGCGAGCTGCATCTGGGCAAGCTGGTGACTGATGAAGTCGTGTGCCTCGTGTCGGAGGATCACCCGGCAGTGCGAGCCACGGCGCGCACCTGGACGGCGCAGCGCTATCTCGCCTGCGAGCATGTCGCGCCGACGCCGCTGCGCGCTGACGCCCATGGCGACGCACGCGGCGTGATCGACGAACATCTCGCGTCGCTCGGCCTGGCGCGTGAACTCGCGGTGCGCAGCGCGCACTTCAGCTTGATTCCGCTGATGGTGGCGCAAAGCCTGCTGGTGCTCACCACCGGGCGGCTGTTCTGCTCGCGCTATGTGGACAGCCTGCCGGTGAAAATTGTGCGCTGTCCGGTGGCGTTCCCGCCGCTTCTGTACTACCAGCTGTGGCATGAGTTGACGCATGCGTCGAGCGCCATGCGCTGGTTGCGCGAACAGGTGCGCGATGTGGCCGCCGGCTTGGCCTCGCACGGCATGCTGCGGCGCCGCGGTGCACGCGCCGACACGCTGGTCTGATCGGCCTTGCATCAGCACCGCAATCGGCACCTGAATCGACGCATGAACCGGCTCGCGACCCGCACGCAACACCATGCCGAACCTCGACGCCGCCACTCCCCGCCTGGCGCTGCGCGGCGACCTGCTCGACTTCACCGACGCGCCGGCACTGCACAGCACCGCGCTGCACGGCGTGCGCTGGCGAGCCGACCATTGGCTGTTGATCGAGGGCGGGCGCATCCGCGGCGTGCAGCCGGGCGCATTGATCCCCGATGCGAGCTGGACGCGCGAAGACCACCGCGGGCGGCTCATCCTGCCCGGCTTCATCGACACCCATGTGCACAGCGCGCAGCTCGATGTGATCGCCAGTTTCGGCACCGAACTGCTCGACTGGCTGAACACCTACACTTTCCCCGCGGAGCGCGCCTGGGCCGACCCGGTGCTCGCCCAGGCCGGGTCGCAGCGCTTTCTCGACGCCTTGCTAGCCCACGGCACGACCTCGGCAGTCGTGTTCCCCACTGTGCACAAGGCTTCCGTCGATGCGCTGTTCGCTGCCGGCGCCGAGCGCGGCATGCGCCTCATTGCGGGCAAGGTGCTGATGGACCGGCATGCGCCCGACGGCCTGCGTGACGATGTCGAAGTCGCCGAATCGGAATGCCGCGAGCTGATCGCGCGCTGGCATGGTCAAGGGCGCAACAGCTACGCGGTGACAGTGCGCTTCGCGCCGACGAGCACGCCCGCGCAACTCGCCATGGCCGGCAGCTTGTGCGCCGAGAATCCCACGCTTTACATGCAGACCCATGTGGCGGAAAACCGCGCCGAGGTGGCGTGGGTCGCCGAGTTGTTCCCGCGCGCGCGCAGCTACCTTGATGTGTACGCGAACGCCGGTCTGCTGCACCGCCGATCCGTGCTGGCCCATGGCATCTGGCTCGACGATGCCGACCGCGCGCGGCTGCACGCCAGCGGTGCGCAAATCGCCTTTTGCCCGTCGTCGAACCTGTTCCTCGGCAGCGGTTTGTTCGATTGGCAACGCCAGGCCGATGCGGGCGTGAACGTCAGCCTGGCCAGCGACGTGGGCGGTGGCACCAGCCTGTCGATGCTGCGCACGCTGGCCGATGCTTACCGGGTACAGGCGCTGGCCGGGCGCAAGCTCGGCGCCTGGGCGATGCTGCATGCGGCGACGCGCGGTGCCGCGCTCGGGCTCGACCTCGAAGACGAAATCGGCAGCTTCGATCCCGGCCGCAGTGCCGACGTGTGCGTCTGGGACTGGGCCGTGGGTGAGGTCGCGCAACGCCGCATCGAGGTGGCGCGTGACTTGCATGAGCGTGTGTTTGCGTGGCTGATGCTTGGCGACGAGCGGTGCCTGGTGGCGGCTTATGTGGCAGGGGTCAGGGCGCGGGCCTCGCGCACTACAGGGGACAAGAATGCAGACCGATCAATCACCACGCCTTGAGCTGACCGGCCTGAGCAAACAATACCCGGCCGTCAAGGCGAACGACCGGGTCAGCCTGCGCGTCAAGCCCGGCGAGATACACGCGGTGCTCGGCGAGAACGGTGCCGGCAAGTCAACGCTGATGAAAATGATCTACGGCGCGGTGCGGCCCGACGAAGGCGAGATCCACTGGAACGGCGAGCTGGTGCAAGTGGCGAGCCCGGCGGCGGCGCGCGCACTCGGCATCAGCATGGTCTACCAGCATTTCAGTCTGTTCGACACGCTCACCGCGGCGGAGAACGTGTGGCTCGGGCTGGGCAAGGAAGTCACGCTGCTTGAGGTCACAGCGCGCATCGGCAAGGTGGCCGCGGCCTATGGCCTGGATGTCGAGCCGCTGCGGCCGGTGCATACGCTCTCCGTGGGCGAGCGCCAGCGCGTCGAGATCGTGCGCGCGCTGCTCACGTCGCCCAAGTTGCTGATCCTCGACGAGCCGACCTCCGTGCTCACACCGCAGGCCGTGGAAAAGCTCTTCGTCACGCTGCGCCAGTTGTCGAGTGACGGCTGTTCGATTCTCTACATCAGCCACAAGTTAGACGAGATCCGCGCTCTGTGCCACCGCTGCACGGTACTGCGCGGTGGCAAGGTCACGGGCGAAGTGGATCCCACGCTTGAGACCAACGCCAGCCTGTCGCGCCTGATGATCGGCGCCGAGCCGCCCGAGTTGCAGCACAAGGCCTCCAGTGCAGGCGCGACGGTGTTCGCCGTGAACAAGCTGTCGCTGCGCAAGCTCGACCAATTCGGCATGAACCTGCACGACATCAGCTTCGACGTGCGCGCCGGTGAAATCGTTGGCGTGGCTGGCGTGTCGGGGAACGGCCAACAGGAGCTGATGGCGGCACTGTCAGGCGAAGACGTTCGCGCCGCGCCGCAGGCGATCATGTTGTTCGGTAAGCCCATCGGTGCGCATTCGCCGCGACGGCGGCGCAAGGAAGGCTTGAATTTCGTTCCGGAAGAGCGCCTGGGGCGCGGTGCGGTGCCGACGCTGTCACTCGCGCAGAACACGCTGCTGACACGCACCGCGGCGGTGAGCCGTTCGGGCTGGATCAGCGCCACCCAGGTGAGCTTGCTCGCGGCCCACATCATCAGCCGCTTCAACGTGCGCGCGGGTGGCACGGAAGCAGTGGCGAAGTCGCTTTCGGGCGGCAACTTGCAGAAGTTCATCGTCGGCCGCGAGATCGACGCGAACCCGAAGTTGCTCATCGTCTCGCAGCCCACCTGGGGCGTGGACGTCGGCGCGGCGGCATTGATCCGCGGCGAATTGCTGAAGCTGCGCGACGCCGGCTGCGCGCTGCTTGTCGTCAGCGAAGAGCTTGACGAATTGTTCGAAATCTCGGACCGGCTGATCGTGATCGCCCAGGGCCGAATGTCGCCGTCCATCGCCACGGCGGACGCGACGATAGAACAGATCGGCGTGTGGATGAGCGGGCTGTGGCAGGAGGTCGGTCATGCTGATGTTCAAAGCGCGGCTTGAAGCCCGCCCGCAACCCTCGCAACTCATGTCGCTGGCCTCGCCGGTGATCGCGCTGTTGCTCACCGCCGTGATGGCTGCGCTGCTGTTCGCCGCGCTCGGCAAGGACCCCGTCAAGGGTTTGGGAGTTTTTTTCGTTCAACCCTTGAGCGGCATGCGACAGGTCAGCGAAGTGCTGCTGAAAGCCACGCCGCTGATCGTGATCGCGCTCGGCCTGGCAGTGTGCTACCGCGCCAACGTGTGGAACATCGGCGCCGAAGGCCAGTACCTGCTGGGCGCGCTTGCGGGCGGCGGCGTCGCGCTGTGGCTCACGACACACGGCATCGTGCTGCCCAAACTCATGGCCGTGCCGCTGGTGCTGCTCGGCGGCATGCTCGGCGGCATGGCCTGGGCGGCGATCACGGCGCTGTTGCGCGACAAGTTCAACGCCAGCGAAATTCTGGTGAGCCTGATGCTCGTGTACGTGGCGCAGCAACTCGTCAACTATCTCGTGTTCGGCCCGTGGAAAGACCCTCAGGGGTTCAACTTCCCGCAGACCAAGACGTTCGACGCCTCGACCTGGTTACCCAATTTGATGACGGGCACGCGGCTGCACATCGGCTTCGTCATTGCCCTCGTGATGGTTGCGTTGCTGTGGGTCTTCATGTTCCGCATGTTTCGCGGTTTTCAGTTGCAGGTGGGCGGCCTGGCGCCGGCAGCGGCGCGCTACGCGGGTTTTTCGGCGCGCACGTCGCTGTGGACGGCGATGATGATTTCGGGCTCGCTCGCCGGGCTTGCCGGGGCGATGGAGGCGGCGGGCCCGCTGCGCCAGCTCACGCCGCACATCTCCACGGGGCTGGGCTTCACCGCGATCATCGTGTGTTTCGTCGGGCGCCTGCATCCGGTGGGCATCGTCTTCGCGGGCGTGCTGTTGTCGATGATGCTCATCGGCGGTGAACTCGGCCAGTCGCGCCTGGGCCTGCCGAATGCCTTGACGGGGGTGTTCCAGGGCTTGCTGCTGGTGTTGCTGCTGGCGTGCGACACGTTGATTCACTATCGGATTCGGCTGCGCGTTTCCAGCGCGGCGAGATCATGATCGACGGAGAACAAGAATGAACGAAATTGCTCTGTTGATCGCCGCGACGCTCGCCTCCGGCACCCCACTGGCCATCGCCGGCCTGGGGTTGTTGCTCAATGAAAAGGCGGGCGTGCTCAACCTGGGGGCCGAGGGCATGATGCTCGTCGCCGCGATCGCCGGCTTTGCCGCGGCGTTTTTGAGCGGCAGCGACACGCTCGCCTTTGTTGCCGGCGCGGCCGCGGGCGGCTTGCTCGCCGCGGCGTTCGGTGTGCTCGTGATCTGGCTCACCACGAACCAGTACGCGACGGGTCTGGCGGTGAGCCTGTTCGGTTACGGCTTCTCGGCGTTTGTCGGTGTTGCCTTCGTTGGCCAGAAACTTGCAGAGCGTGCTGCATTTCAAATCCCGTTCCTGGCCGACATCCCGTTCATCGGCCCGGCGCTGTTCAAACAACACCCGATGGTCTACATCGCGATCGGCTTGATGTTCGCCTGCATGTGGTTCCTCTACCGCAGCCGCGCCGGCCTGGTGCTGCGCGCGATCGGCGAATCGCCCGAATCGGCGCATGCGCTGGGCTACAAGGTGCGTTGGATACGCCTGGGCGCCGTGGTCGCCGGTGGGGCGCTGTGCGGCGTGGCGGGTGCGTTCTTGTCGGTCGTTTATGCACCGCTGTGGGTCGAGGGCTTGGTCGCGGGGCGGGGCTGGATTGCACTGGCGCTGACCACATTCGCCACCTGGCGGCCGCTGCGCGTGCTGCTCGGCGCGTATCTGTTCGGCGGCGTGACGATGCTGCAGTTCGCATTGCAAGGCGCGGGCGTGGACGTGTCGAGCCAGTTGCTCGCGATGCTGCCCTATCTCGCCACCATCATCGTGCTCGCGCTGATCAGTCGCAACCCGGCGTGGATACGCATCAACATGCCGGCGTCGCTCGGAAAGTCGTTTCACCCCGGAACATAATCGCGGTTCCGTTTTTTTTGACCCACAACAGGAGAGAGATTCATGACCACATTGTCCAAGCGTCAATGGCTCAAGTGGAGCAGCCTTGCCTCACTCGCGGCAGCGGCAGCGCTCGTCGGCTGCGGCAAGAAGGAAGAACCCGCCAAGCCCGCGGCCACCGCTGCGGCGCCTGCCTCCGCACCGGCGCCGAAAGCCGAGCCGTTCAAGGCCGCCTGGGTCTACGTGGGGCCGGTGGGCGACGCCGGCTGGACCTATGCGCACGACGTCGGCCGCAAGGCCGTTGAGGCCGAATTTGGCGACAAGGTGAAGACGACGTTCGTCGAAAAAGTGCCCGAGGGTGCGGACGCCGAGCGCGTGATTCGCGACCTGGCGGCGCAGGGCAACAAGATCATCTTCGCCACGTCGTTCGGGTTCATGGAGCAGATGCTGAAAGTGGCGAGTGAATTTCCCGACGTGAAGTTCGAACACGCCACCGGCTACAAGACCGCGCCGAACATGCGCATCTACGACGCCAAGTTCTATGAAGACGCGTACATGGCGGGTGTGATTGCCGGCAGCGTGACGAAAACGAACACACTGGGCTTCGTCGCGTCATTCCCGATTCCCGAAGTCATGCGCAACATCAACGCCTACACGCTGGGTGCGCTCAGCGTGAACCCCAAGGTCAAGACCAAGGTCGTGTGGGTCAACACCTGGTTCGACCCACCCAAGGAAAGCGAAGCCGCGCAAAGCCTGATCAACGGCGGCGCCGACGTGCTGCTGCAGAACACCGACTCGACGGCGGTGCTGCAAACCGCGGAGAAGAACGGCAAGTTCGCCTTCGGCTGGGACAGCGACATGAGCGCCGCGGCGCCGAAGGCGCACCTGGCGTCATGCGTCGTCATCTGGGACGGCTACTACAGACTAGCCGTCAAGGCCGCGATGGACGGCAGCTGGAAAACCGAGCGCACCGTGTGGGGCGTCAAGGAAGGGCAGAACGCGCTGGTGAAGATTGCCGACTCGGTGCCTGACGCAGCGAAGAAGAAGGTCGACGAGATCAAGGAAGGTCTGAAGGCCGGCACATTCGAAGTGTTCACCGGCCCGATCGTTGGCTCCGACGGCAAGGAATTGCTCGCCAAGGATGTGAAGGCCGATCAGGCGTGGAAAGACAAGGTCGACTTCTACGTCAAGGGCGTCGACGGGAAGATTCC
Source organism: Burkholderiales bacterium (assembly GCA_031419715.1). Lineage (GTDB taxonomy): Bacteria > Pseudomonadota > Gammaproteobacteria > Burkholderiales > Burkholderiaceae_C > JAEMQF01. Next base: position 8,967 of record JANOLJ010000002.1, read on the forward strand.
GACGGGCAAGTGACCGGCCTCGCATGCGGCGCGGGCGAAGCGAGACACGAAACATGTTCAAGAGGCCTTTGTGGCGGCGACGCTGGCAGCAGTCCGGGCCGAGCCGTGACGCGTGGTGCAATCCGCGTCCGGGCGGCGCTGATCGTGGCGGCTGACTATCCCTGGCTGGTGGCCGACATCGGCGGCACGAACGCCCGCTTCGGCTTGGTCCACGCCGGTGATGCCGCAGTCGTCGACGTGCGCTCCTACAAGTGCGGCGATCAAGCATCACCTCAGGCCGCAGCCACGTTCTATCTCGACGAACTCGAGCAACGCGACGGCAAACGAGTCCAGCCGCACGCCGCGGCACTCGCGCTCGCCACTGCGATTGACAGCGATCCCGTCAAGCTGACCAACAGCGACTGGACCGTATCGCGCGGCGCGATCACCGCGGCGCTGGGCACGCAGAGGGTGTTGCTGCTCAACGATTTCGAAGCGTTGGCGTTGGCCTTGCCGCGATTGGCTGACGATCAAACGCAGTGGATCGGCGCGGCGCGTCCCGATCACCGTCTGCCGATGGCCGTGATCGGCCCGGGCACCGGACTGGGCGTGTCAGCTTGTGTGCCTGTGGCCGGCGGCTGGATCGCGTTGGCCGCCGAAGGCGGCCACGTGACGGCGAGTGCCGCCGATCAGTTCGAGAGCGACGTGCTCGACGTGGTGCGCGCGGAACACGCCCATGTGTCGGCGGAACGCCTCTTGTCGGGAATCGGTTTGCCGCTGCTGCACCGCGCGGTGTGCACTGTGCGCGGCGCTGCGTATCGAGCGCTCGACGCCGAGGGTATTGCGCTGGCGGCACGCGAGCACAGCGACCCCGAATGCAGCGTCACGCTTGACACGTTCTGCGCGATGCTGGGCACATTTGCCGGCAACGTGGCGCTGACGATCGGCGCGCGCGGCGGAGTGTTCGTCGCGGGTGGAATCGCGCAGAAACTGGGGCCCCGCTTCGTCGCCTCGCGCTTTCGCGAACGCTTCGAGGCGAAAGGGCGATTCGCGCCCTACCTGGCGCGCATCGCCACCGGGCTGATCATGGCGCCGCACGCCGCGCTCACCGGCACTGCGCATGCTCTGGGCCAAGTCGCCGAAGTGGAGCAATGAATCGATCCAGGGAACCGATCGGCAAATGAAAACCGGCCCCGCGAGGGGCCGGCCAATGCCTTCGCGCTTCGGACGAACGTCAGAACCAGACTTCAGCCTGGAAGCCGACTGCCGACTTGCTCTTCTTCGTCTGACCGTTCGCGGCCGCGTAAGCGTCGTTCATGCTGAACGTCGACACGTAGAAGCGCAACTCGGGGCGGTCGTAGTAGTTCGGGCCCACCGTCAGTGTCGGCGCAATCGTGAACTTCGTGACGCTCTGCTTGGCGGCGCCGTCCGGCTTGGTGTTCGCCGTGCCCAGTTCACCCTGGATCTTGAAGTTCTTCGATACCGCGTACCCCAGCCGGCCACCGACCGAGGTCGTCTTGACGGAGACTGTGCCACCGCCTACGGCGGGGGCTTCCGACTTGCCAAAGTGGATCAGCGTCTGCGCGGTCAACGGGCCGGTGGTCCAGGACAATGAGTCGGCGATACGGAAGGACTTGTGGCCCGAGCCGTTGGTGCCGGTGCCGAAGCCCATGTTCGTGGCGGCCGAACCGCGGGCCGTCTGCACCCACAGTACGTTGTCGCCACCCAAGATACCGGACTGGTTGTGCTGCAGGCTCAGACCGGTGCCAGTCTCGCCGAGAGTCCCGGAGAACGATGTGTAAGCGACCGTCAGGCGCAGCTTGCCGCCCGGGTTGACGTTGAGGCCCTCAAGGTCGACGTTCAGGCGCGAGCCCGGATTGCCGCCCGCTGCGGCGTCGTCCTTGCGGAACAAAGCAACGCCGAGCGTAGCACCGGCGACTTTGATGCCGTCGACACCCGCGCCCGTGCCGCTCATGTTGATGTAGAAGCTGTCGTCAAAGTGAACGTCGGCACGATGATAGAAACGCTCGCCGATCCAGAAGGTCTGGTTCGGCGCGATGTCGTAACCCTTGCCTTCGATATAGATCTGCTGCGTCGCCTGGGTCAGGCCGTTGGCATTGGAGCCGCCGGGCGACCCGAAGTTGGTCATCAGCGTCGCCTTGTAATCGACGCCGCCGGCCTTCACGCCATGACTCAGCGCAAACTCGCCATAGGTGTGGCATTCGTTGCCCAGTCGGCCGAGGCCGCCGTGGCCTGGGGCTGCCGAGCCACCGCCTGCGACGCCACCGCCGTCGAAGCAGCGCTTGCCGTCACCTGAATTCTCTTTCTGGCCCGGGCCGACCCGGACGTACCCGCCCCAGTCCACCGCGCTCGCGGCAGTCGACAACGCGGTCAACGCAGCGGCGGCGATCAGGGTGCTTTTCAATTTCATCATTTGACTCCTCGGTGGGTTCTATTGGTGTGAATCCGGTGGCGCCCAATGGCCCCGAGCCCTGCGGCGACCACCAGCGGTGGGTCGATACAACCATCGAGAGGGAAGGCAACAGCACAGACGCTGTCGCCAACATGCTCCTCAGCGAAAATGGCGCAAGCGTGGACCACGCACTGCACCGTGACTCCAGTTGCATAACGACTCTAGTGGTCGGACAACTGGGCACATACGAGGGTTTGCCCTCGCGATGCGAGTTTGCAACGGCTTTCTGGAGGGTCGATCGGATTGCGCTTGACTCGAGCGCGATCCCGCGTGTCAGTGCGCGCCGATCGCAGCAACATCGGTTCACCGACACGCCGATGCGCGAGCTTCGGGCGACCAAAGAAGGCATGGTCGCCAAGATGCAAGGGCTGCGCCGGACGACCTATGATGGCGCCCATCGGCACGAAGGGAGTTGCGATGCGGCGATCGCTGAGCGTTGGGCTGTTGGGTCTCACCGTGTTGCTGGCAGCGCTGCCAGCAACATTGGTGCACGCTGGCGTGCTCGAGGCGCTGTTCGGTGCAGCGAGCTCGAGCGCCGAGCCCGCCCGGGCCGCGGCGAATCGGCGCACTTGGAACCTGCGCGAATTCACCTACGTCCGATTGGTGCCGCGCGAGACCGGATCGGCACCGAGCGACCACCCTCTTCGGATCGACGTCGAGGCCCTGCGCCAACTGCTCGCGCCGCTGCGCATCGAGTCGCGCGAGGGCGGCGAGCCACTTTTCGCCACCGGCGAGCTCGCCGAGCTGGGTGAGCCTCTCGCGCAGGCGCTGGCGAGCGCCGGATCGGACGACGACGTGCTGCTGCTCAGCGCTTCGCGGCGCGGTGGCGGACTGCTCGCGCAGCCGCTGGCCGTCACGGCGCGGCTGTTCGTGCAGGGCGGCAGCTTGCACGTCATCGCACACGACACGCGCTACGAGTTCTTCAACAAGTACCGCGGCTCGGGGCAGCAACCCGAGTTCACGTTCGGCGTGCGCGGCCAGGCCAGTTCGGCCAAGATCCAGAGTGCTTTCGGCGCCAGCCGCCGCGCCGATTGGGTTGCTATGCCGCTTGGCGCGGTTCCCGGTGCCGCGGCCGCTGCGGCAGCGGCCCAGGCGGTGCCTGCCGCTGTTGCGACTACCGTGTCGCCGCCCGCCCAAGACCCTGCCGACAAGCCACCTCGTGTGCAGGCCCCGCGCGCGCGCGACGCGGCATTTACCGAGGAAATCGAGCAGCGGCTCATCACGTTGAAGCGCCTTCGCGACAGAGGGCTGATCAGCGAAGAGGAGTACCAGCTCAAGCGCAAGCAAGTGCTGCAGCTGCTTTGAGCCGCGCATCGCGAACAGGCCGCAGACCAATGGGCATGACTGATGGGCGCTCGAAGTTGCGCGCGCTTTGGCTCGGCACCGGCGTGCTGCTGAGCGGCCCGTTGGCAGCTCAAACGGCAGCCGTGGTCGCGCCAGCGCAACCGCTGCCGGCGGTGCCACGCTTCATCGAAGAAACCGATCTGGCCGGGCTCCAGGTGCGCTTCGAAGGCGAAGCCGAGTTCATGGTCGGCGGCGGCGTGGCTGCCTTCGATTGCGACGGCGACGGCCTGCCCGAGGTCTACGTGACCGCCGGCGTGAACAAGGCCAAGTTCTATCGCAACCGCAGCCCGCGCGGCTCGGGCATCAAGCTGGTTGAAGAGCGGTCCGGGCTCGAACTCACCAGCGCCATCGGCGCGTATCCGCTCGATGTCGACTCCGACGGCCATACCGACCTGGTGGTGCTGCGCGTCGGCGAAGCGCAGGTGTTCCGGGGCTTGGGTCAATGCAAATTTCAACGCGCGAACGACACCTGGCGGCTGCGCACGGGCAACGGCTGGCACAGCGCGTTCGCCGCCACCTGGGAGCGTGGCGCAAAGTGGCCCACGCTGGCAATAGGCACCTACGTGGACCGACAGACTCCCGAGTTCCCATGGGGCAGTTGCACGCCCGGCATGTTGCTGCGCCCGGCCGTGGCCGGGCCGGGTTTTGCCGAGCCGCTGCCTCTTGCGCCCGGGCATTGCGCGCTGTCGATGTTGTTTTCCGACTGGAACCGCAGCGGCGAGGCGGCATTGCGCGTCAGCAACGACCGCGAGTATTACAAGGGCGGCCAGGAACAGTTGTGGAAGCTCGCGCCCGGTCAGGCGCCGACGCTCTACACCGAAGCGCAGGGCTGGAAGCCGCTGCAGATCTGGGGCATGGGAATCGCCAGCCACGACCTGGACGGTGACGGCTTGCCCGAAGTGTTTCTCACCAGCATGTCGGACAACAAGCTGCAAACGCTGCAAGCCGGCGCGAGCCAGCCGACCTATGGCGACGTGGCCTACAAGCGCGGCGTCACCGCGCATCGTCCCTACGCGGGCGGCGACGTGCATCCCTCCACCGCGTGGCACGCACAGTTCGCCGATGTGAATCACGACGGATTGAGCGACCTGTTCATCGTCAAGGGCAACGTGTCGACGATGCCAGACTTCGCCATGCTCGACCCGAACAACCTGTTGTTGCAGCAGACCGACGGCCGCTTCGTCGAGGTGGGGCAGCAGGCCGGCATTGCCAGCTTCAAGCGCGGGCGCGGCGGCCTGCTCGTGGACCTGAACGGTGACGGCCTGCTCGACATGCTGGTCGTGAACCGCTGGGACAAGGCGCAGTTGTGGCGTAACGTCGGTGCCGGCAGCGCCGACAAGGCACTGCCGATCGGCCACTGGCTGCAGATCCGATTGCGGCAGGCCGGCGCGAATCGCGACGCGATCGGCGCCTGGGTCGAGGTGGACCTCGGCACAAGGATCGTTCGGCAAGAACTGACGGTGGGCGGTGGCCACGCCAGCGGGCACCTCGGGTGGATGCATTTCGGCCTGGGGTCGGCGACTCGCGTGAAGCTGCGGGTGCAGTGGCCGCACGCGCCATGGGGGCCTTGGCAAGCGATCGCGGCCGACACTTTCTACGTCGTCGACAAAGAGCGTGGAGCGAGCGAGTGGGCGGCACCATGAAACGCCTGCACACATCGCGCGCCGGCTGGGCCGGCTGGGTGTTCTGCATGCTGGCGTCGTTCACCTGCGCGGCCACGCAGGCGCAGACTCCAGCCCCAGGCGCCTCGCGCCCGGCGATCGAGCACAGCGCGAATGTCGCGACCGAGTGGTTCACGCTCGCCTTGCTCTTGACTCAGCAGACGCCCGGATTCAGCGCGCCGGTCGCGTCGCGTGCGCTCGCCTACCTGGGCCTGGCGCTTTACGAGTCGATCGCACCAGGCGTGCCGAACTCCGCGAGCCTGGCCGGGCAACTGAACGAATTGAGTTCCTTGCCCTGGGCGCAGCCTGACGAGGCGCTGCACTGGCCCAGCGTGGCCAACGCATCGATGGCGGCGATGACGCGCATGATGTTCAGTAACGCGAGTGCCGAGAACAAGGCGCGCATCGACCTGCTGGAGCGAAACCTGCCGGTGAAGTACGGGCAGGATTTCGACCCGCTGGTCGTCACCGCGGAAGTGCAGAACCGTTCGCAGACCTTCGGCAAGCTCATGGCGATGGCGCTGATGACCTGGGCGCGCACCGACGGTGGCCATGAAGCCTGGGGCCCGCTGCGCCGCTCGCGCCAGCCCTATGTGCCGCCGAGTGGCGCGGGCCAGTGGTCGGCCACGCCTCCGGCCTTTGCACCGGCGCTGTTGCCGGGGTGGGGCGAGAACCGGCCATTCGCCCTGAGGCGGCCCGCCGACTGCCCGGCGCCGCCGCCGCCGGCCTATTCGGAAGACCCGGGCTCAGCGTTCCACAAGGAGGCGCTCGAGGTGCATCGCCTGAGCAGCCAAGCGACGCAGGAGCAACGCCAGTTCGCGCTGTACTGGGCCGACGATCCGGGCAAGACGCCGACTCCGGCGGGCCATTGGGTGCACATCGCCACCGACATGCTGAAGGCGCGCAACGCCACGCTCGCCGACGCGGCCCACACCTACGCCAGCCTCACCCTCGCGATGGCGGATGCCTTCATCGCCGCGTGGCACACCAAGTACCAGGTCAACCTGCTGCGGCCGGTGACGTACGTGCAGCTCGCAATCGACAGCAACTGGGTACCGACCCTGATGGATACGCCGCCGTTTCCCGAGTACCCCTCGGGCCACTCGGTCCAGTCGAGCACCGCGGCGGCCGTGCTTGCGCGCCACTTCGGCGCCGACACGTCCTTCACCGACAACA
>JANOLJ010000003.1:0-1869 GCA_031419715.1 Burkholderiales bacterium
CCAGGCAACTGTGGAACAGAATCATCGAGCCCGCTGGCCCCTTGGGCGCGACGATGCCCGCGCCGCCGTGGCGCCCCTGCGCATCGAACTCGCCTTTTCCGCCGCCGCGTTCGACGAGCTGGCGAATCAGATCATTGTCGATCGTCCACAGCGGGTAGCTCGTCGTCGTGAGGTCGTGTTTCGCGTCGATCACGCCGCGCTTGTGGCTGCCCGGAATGAACATCAGCGGGCCGTTGAACTCGGTCACGTCGTCCAGAAAAATCGCGATGTTCATCGCGCGTTCGGTGGGCATCAGGTCGTCATTCTTCCAGGTGCCGTAGTCCTGGTGCCATTGCCAGACATCGCCCTCGAACGCCATCTTGCCGTTGATCTTGAACTGGTGCATGTAGAGCTGTTCGTCGAACAGTTGCTGCACCGGCTCAATCATCCTCGGGTGCCGCGCCAGCCGCGCGAACGGCTCGCTGTACAGGTGCGCCGCGAAATTGGTGCGCACCGCTTGCGAACCCTTTTCGCGCACGTTGTAGGCCTCCTGGCGCGCGTACAGCTCGGGCACTGCGGCGAGCAGCGGGTCGATTTCCGCTTGGCTGAACAGGCCGGGAAAGAACAGGTAGCCGTCGCGCTCGAACTGTTCGCGCTGGGATGGGGTCAACTTCATGGTGTGTCTCCTGCGGTGACTTGCAATACTCGGGTCAGGCGCGCCGCGAGATTGTCGCTCGCGGCGCGGCTGTGTGCATCGATCAACAGCGACGCACGATCCGCGTCGCCCGCTGCAATGGCTTTCGCGATCGCTTCATGTTCATCCCAAACCGGCGAGCGCTGGCGTGACGACTGAAGAACTTCGCCCATGACGCGCCGCAGGTGGTGCCAATGGACCTGTGCGCTCAGCTCGATCAGCGGGTTGCCCGAGGCTGCATAGATGGCCTGGTGGAAAGCGATGTCGGCGTCGATCATCGCCTGGATGTTGCGCCCACGCGCGCACTTGCGGCCGGCTTCCAGCAACGCCGGATCGATCTTCCAGCGGCGCTGCGCCGCCAGCCGCGCCGCGAGTGCGTCGAGCGCACCGCGCACCTGGTAGACATTGCGCATCCAGGTCACGTCTAGCGGCGCGACCATCAGGCCGCGCCCCGGGGCGTCGAGCACGAACCCGTCCTTTTTCAGCAAGCGCAAGGCTTGCAGAACGGGCTGGCGCGACACGTCGAGTTGCTCGGCGATCTCCTCCTGGCGCAGCCGCGCGCCGGGGGCGAGCGAGGCGTCGCTGATCGCATCGAGCAGGGCGCGATGCACACGCTCCACCAGATCGGGGGCGCTTTGCAGTTTGACGAGATGGGCGGGCATGGCGCGCGAGTGTAGTCTGTATACAGAACACAGACTGGCGCCCCATGCACCCGATCTCCGCCCACCTTGGTCTCAGCGATGCCGTTCACTGGACCGCTTCTCACTCGCAGCCTCAACTGCCTTTGCAAGACCGGCGTTGGCTCGCAACGACTCCGTCGAAAACGCTGTTCACCTCGACCTGCATCGCTCAAATTGCATAGTGGCCACCTGCGAATCGCAGCCCGGCCTGTGCCAGCGCTCTGAGCTTGGGATCGCGCGCATTGAAGCTGCTCTTTCCCGAAGCCACCCAGACGACCTCCCGGGGATATCTAGCCCTGCCCTTTACCCAGAGATTTGTTTCCTAACCCGAAGTCCAATCGCGTAGAGACAGTTCTCTGAAAAGTGATTGCAGTCCTGCATAGCCCTGCCACATGATTTGGTGCCCTGGCGGCGCATCTTTTGCGCGCCCGATGTAGCCTCCGAGTCGGGCTACGAGGCGTACGGCATCGCCCAGCCGAGTTGGCTTGTCGATTCCTTTTTTTTCGCGTAGGCCTA
>JANOLJ010000004.1:0-6603 GCA_031419715.1 Burkholderiales bacterium
CGGCGCCATCGCCTTCAGGTGGTGCAGTACGCGCCCGCCGGTGGCCATGCCGGCGGCCGAGATCACCACCTTCGGCCAACGTGAACGGGTCAGGCGTTGTGATTCCTGCGGCGTGCCGATCAACGTCACGTCGTCAGTGAGTGTGGCCGCTTCGCGCGCGCCGATGCGCAGCAGTTTGCGGTGCTTTTGATAGAGCGCCGTAGCGGTGGTGGCCATCGGGCTGTCGAGATACACCGGCAGATCGGTGGGAATCTCGCCCGCCGCCTTGAGGCGTTGCAACACCAGCAGCAGCGCCTGGGCGCGCCCGACCGCGAATGACGGTAACAACACACTGCCGCCGCGGCGCGCCGTGGCGCGAATGACTTCTCCGAGGCGCGCCTGCACATCCTCAACCGGGTGCACCCGATTGCCATAGGTGGACTCGATGAGCAACACGTCGGCGTGGGCGATGCGCTGCGGCGCGGGCATCAGCAGGTCGTCAGCGCGCCCCAGGTCGCCCGAGAACACCAGCGTGCGCCCGCCCGCACGCAGGCTCAGCGCGTTCGCGCCGAGCAGGTGACCCACGGGAGTGAAGCCGACCACCGCGTCGCCCACGCGCACGGTGCGCCCCGCCGCGACGGCGCTCAGCTTTGCGATCGCGCGCTTTGCGTCCGTCACGCCATACAGCGGCAGCGCCGGTGCGTGGCGCGACCAGCCGCCACGATTCGCGCGCCGCGCGTCTTCTTCCTGCAAATGCGCGCTGTCGAGCAGCAACACTTCGGCGAGATCGCAGGTCGCTTGCGTGGCATACACCGGGCCTTTGAAACCGTGTTTGACCAAGGCCGGCAGCCAGCCGCTGTGGTCAAGGTGGGCGTGGCTCAGCACCACGGCGTCGATGCTGGCCGGCGGCACCGCGGGCGCCGCCCAGTTGCGTTCGCGCAGCAGCTTGAAACCCTGGAACAGGCCGCAATCGAGCAGGACGCGGGCGCCACCCGCGTCCACCAGATGTTTCGATCCGGTCACGGTGTCGGCGGCGCCGAGAAAGGTGATCTTCATTGTGCGTTCTCCCACGCCGCGTGACAGCGCGGGCTATGCAAGGTCGATGCAAGGTCGATGCGGCGAGTATGGCAAGGAACGCATTGCCGCAGCACGCGCTGCCTTGATCTGGATCAGGTTGCCGCAGCGCGGCGTGCCGCAGACTCGGGCCGTGTCCACAGCCTCGTTTCCCGCATCGAGCAGCATGCCCACGGTTGTCGCCAGCCCGCGCACTGCGGCTGGCGAGACGTCACTGCGCTTGTCGGGCCTGCATTGCGCGGGCTGCGCCGGCACGGTGGAGCGCGCGCTGCGCGGCGTGCCCGGCGTTCGTGACGTGAGCGTCAACGCCGCGTCGCAGCGCGCCCAGGTGCATTGGGATGCGGCGCGCACTGAAGTGTCGGCGCTGCTCGACGCGGTGCGCCATGCCGGCTTCGGCGCCTCGCTCGATGAAGTGGCGGCCGCGCGCGAGTTGCGCCGGGCCGAGAGCCGCACCGCGCTGTGGCGTGCCTTCGTCGCGGCGTTTTGCGCGATGCAGGTGATGATGCTCGCCGCGCCCGGTTATCTGGCCGAGGCTGGTGACATCGCACCCGATCTGAAACAACTGCTCGACTGGGGCGGCTGGCTGATGACGCTGCCGGTGCTGCTGTTCTCCGCCACGCCGTTCTTCGGCGGCGCGTGGCGCTCGCTGCGGAAGCGCCGCATCGGCATGGATGTGCCGGTGGCGCTGGGCATCGCGGTCACCTTCGTCGCGAGCACTGGCGCCGCGTTCTCGCCTTCGGGCGTGTTCGGTGACGCGGTCTACTTCGATTCGCTGACGATGTTCGTCAGCTTCTTGCTGCTCGGCCGCTGGTTCGAGATGCGCATGCGGCACCGCGCGGCGCAGGCGCTGGAAGCGGCCACCGGCGCGATGCCCGAGACCGCATGGCGCCTGCGCGGCGACGGTGGCATCGATGAAGTGCCGATCGATCAGCTGCGCGTGGGCGACACGTTGCGCGTGCCTGTGGGTCAGGCGTTCCCCGCGGACGGCGTGGTGCTCGACGGTCAGACCACGGCCGACGAGTCGCTGCTCAGCGGCGAGTCCCGACCGGTACGCAAGGCCCCTGGCGCGAGCGTCGTCGGCGGCAGCATCAACCTCGGTGCGCCGCTCGTGATGAGCGTTGAGCGCTGTGGCGCCGATACGCGCTATGAGGCGATCGTCAGCCTGATGCGCGACGCCACCACGCAGCGCCCCGCCTCGGCGCGCTGGGCGGATCGCTGGGCCGGGCCGTTTTTGTGGGTGGTGTTGCTGCTCGCGGGTCTGGGCGCGCTCGTGTGGAGCTTCATCGACCCGCCGCGCGCGATTTGGGTCGCGGTGTCGGTGCTGATCGTCACCTGCCCCTGTGCGCTGTCGCTGGCCACGCCGTCGGCGTTGCTCGCTGCCGCACAGGCGCTGGCGCGGCGCGGCGTGCTGCTGCGGCGCATCGACGCCCTGGAACCACTGGCGGCGATGCAACGCCTGTTCCTCGACAAGACCGGCACGCTGACGACGCACAAACCGCGGCTGGCGCGCATTGAGCGCCTGTCTGGCGCGGGCGACCTCACGGAGAGCGAACTGCTGCGCCTTGCGGCGGCGCTCGCGTCCTGGTCCAGGCACCCGCTGTCACAGGCCCTGTGCGCGGCCGCAACGCCCGACCCCCGGCCCACGACCTGGCATGAGGTGCGCGAACAGGCAGGCTTAGGCGTCGAAGCGATCGACGTGCGGGGCCGGCGCTGGCGGCTCGGCGCGGCGCAGTGGGTGGGTGACAGAAGCGGCGAGAGAAGCGGCGAGAGAAGCGGCGAGAGGAGCGGTGACAGCAGCGACACAGCAGGCACGCCACACGACGCCACGCGCACCCGCCGTGCTGGCGCGCAAGCAGACGACGCGGGCCTGCGCGTCAGCCTGGGCCGCGAAGACTGCGCCGTGGCGCGTTTCACCTTCGACGAAACCCTGGCCGAGGGCGTGGCACAGGCCCTGGCCGCGCTGCGCGACGACGGCGTGGCGCTGACACTGTTGTCCGGCGACGCACCGGCACGGGTGCAGCGCCTGGCACAGCGCCTGGGCATCGCGGCGTCGCAGGCGATCGGCGAAGCGACGCCGCAGCGCAAGCTGCTGGAAGTCGAGAACGCCCAGGCGCGCGGCGAAACCGTCGGCATGGTCGGCGACGGCATCAACGACGCGCCGGTGCTGGCGCGCGCCAACGTGTCACTCGCGATGGGCGAAGGCGCGCTGCTCGCGCGAGCCAACGCCGATGCGGTGATCGTGTCGAACCGGCTGGAGGGCGTGGTGCACGCGCGCGCACTCGCCAAGCGCACGCTGCGCGTAATCCGCCAGAACATCGCCTGGGCGGCGATCTACAACGCGATGTCGATTCCGCTCGCCCTGATGGGCGCGCTTCCGCCCTGGGCCGCCGGCTTGGGCATGGCAGCGAGTTCGCTGCTCGTGGTGGGGAATTCGCTGCGCTTGAATCGCTGAACCGGCGAGGCTGCAAATGCGGGTGCGGCGGAACGCGGCTCCGCGTTGCGCCGCACCACGCTGAACAACAGAAACGCCGCGGCGAGTATCAGCAATGCGATGCTCGGCACGGGCAGCGTCGGCCAGGTGATCGGCGCGCTGCCTGACCACACCTGCACCTGCACGTCTTCGATGTGCAGGTTGCGCATTTGCACCAAACCCATCTTTGGCGCCACCGTGCGAATGCCACGGAAACTGATGCGGTCGCTGCTGGCGGTCAGGGTCACGGATGTACCGGCGCGGGCGGTGGTCGTCGTGGTGTCGGGCACCGCGGTCAGCACTTCGAGCCGGGCGCCGAGTGGCTCATCGACTTCCCATCCGGCCTGCCACTGCGCAAACACCTCGTCCGCGGCTCTTGCTGTGCCGCGCACTGTGAACACAACCGTGTACGGGTTGTGGCCTTCGCGCACGCGCTCATCGGGCCCGACCCAGGGCGAAGCGTCGGCGAACCTCGAGCCCTTGCGGCGCGCTTCATTCGCCACCCGGCCTGCGGCCATGTCGGCGTAACGCTCGATCGCCTCCAGCGGCAGCTCGTACTGGGCGACTAGATTCTGGCCGTAAGCCTGGGGCTCACTGCTCGTGGCGCGAGTCACCTGCGCCAGGCCCAGGCCCAGGCCGACCGACATCAGAAACAAGCTGAACCGGAACCAGGCACTGTTGAGCACTTCATTCCTCCGATTTGGGCTGCGAGACCGCGGCCCAGTCAGCACATTGTCAGGAGCGGCCGCCGCAGGGCCCACCCCGGAGTGCGTGGCGTCCGTGGCTGCGCCCACACTGGAACAGGGGATTGGAGGGTCTGCAATGTCAACTCCTGCCGGCCCCTCGTTTCATTGATTTCCGTCAAGGCCTGAATCAGCCGGGTCCGAACAATCAGCGCCTGACACGTGCAAAGGCGCCGCGATGGACATTCTGTACCTGCTCATTCCCTTGTCGGTGCTGGCCATGTTTGGCGTTCTCGGCATCTTCGCCTGGGCGCTGCACCGCGGCCAGTTCGACGACCTGGAGCGCGAAGGCGAGCGTGTCTTGTCCGAGACGAATCCGGGCGATCACTGACGACAGCGACTTGGCCGCGTCGTCTCGCCCGCACAAGCCGCAAGCGAGCCGCATCGCGTTTACGGCATGGCCGAGGCCAGCGTCGAGGGCGACCTCGCGCGCTGCGCGCAGACGATGCAGTCGCTGGCGATTCCGTACACGAGCTACACGACAGCGCAGCAACTGAAGGCCGCGTATCCGGTGTTCAAGGCGCTGCCCGACAACTACTTCGGCCTGTCGCAGCCGAGCAGCGCGGCGATCGTCGTGAAACGTTCGCTGCAGACGTTTCGCGATACTGCCGTGCAGCGCGGCGCGAGCCTGTTCACCCAGACCCCGGCGAGCCTGCGCCGCGCCCAGCCCGGCGGCTCGTACTGGATCGACACGCCGCGCGGCAGCTTCATCGCCGAGCATTTGATCCTCGCCCCGGGCGCCTGGTCGAACCAGGCGCTGGCCGCTTTCGGCATGCGGCTGAACCTGTCGATCTGGCAAATGACGGTGGCGTATTACGCGGTCAACGCCGCCTTGCCCTGGCCGATGTGGTACGAGTTCGGCCCGACGCTTGGCACGCGCCAGGCGCTGTTCTACGGCTTTGCGCCGATGGAGCAGCCGGGGAGAATCAAGGTCAGCGCCGACTACACGAACGACATCTTCACCGACCCGCAACAGTGCACCTACCAGCCCGACCCACGCGCATTGAGCGACATGTCGGCGTTTCTGCTGCAACGTTTCAACGGCATCGATGCCACGCCGCACGACCCCGCCACCTGCCTGTACACAATGAGCCCCGACTATCAGATCATTCTCGACACGCTGCCCGGTTTTGCGGGCACCGCCATCATCACCGGCGAGTCCGGGCGCGGCTTCAAGTACACGCCGCTGTTCGGCCGCATCCTGGTCGAGCTCGCCACCACCGGCAAGAGCGCCTACGACATCGGCGAGTTCAGAATCAACCGTAAGGGCATCGGCGCATGATCGCGCGCGTGATCGAGCGCCTGATCGCGGGCGTGACCCTCGCAATGCGGCTCATCCTGGCTGGCGCGCTCGCCGCTTTCGCTTGCAGCGCCGGCGCGCAAGGCCTGCCCGCGACGCACCTGAAGGTCGTCGGCGGTTGGGACTTCCTGGTGCAGTACAAGGACTTCGAGAAACCGTTCTGGGAAAAAACACTTCCCGAGGCCAGTGCCGGCGCGGTTACCGCCGAAATCACGCCGTTCAATACGCTCGGGCTGAAGGGCGCCGAAATCATTTGACTGATGAAACTCGGCGCGATCGATTTCGGCACGACCGTGCTCGCCTACGGCGCCAAGGCCGACGTTGAAAGCGAGGGCATCGATCTGGCCGGGCTGAGCGGCGACGTAACGCGCGCCCGTTCCGTCAGCGCCGCGTATTTCCCGGTGCTCGACCAGTTCTTTCAGTCCAAGCACGGCATCAAGGCGCTCGCGATCTGGCCCTATCCGGCGCAGGTGATCTTTTGCAAGGCGCCCATCAAAGGCCTGGCCGACCTCAAGGGCCGAAAGGTGCGCGTCGGCACGCGGCCGATTGCCGAGTTCGTCGAGGCGCTCGGCGGCATCGCGATAAACATTCCGTTTGGCGACGCCGCCGCCCAGCTCGCGCAAGGCAGCCTCGACTGCGGTGTCACCGGCTCGCTGTCGGGCAACGCCGCGCGCTGGCACGAGGTGACGCGCTATCTGTACCCGCTGTCGCTGGGCTGGAGCATGTCGATGCAGGCCGTCAGCCTGACCGCGTGGGAGCGGCTCGACCCGCGCGTGCAATCGCTCGTCGCCACCGAAATCACCAAGCTGAGCGGCGCGATCTGGGACCGCGCCGAACTCGACACCGCGGAAGGCCTGAACTGCAACACCGGCACGGGCAGTTGCACGCGCGGCACGAAAGCCAAGATGTCGCTCGTGCGGATTGCCGAAACCGACCGCAAACTGCTCAGCCAGGTGTTGCGCCAGGTCGTCATCAAACGCTGGGCGCAGCGCTGCGGGCCTCAGTGCACGGGCAACTGGAACAAGACGGTGGGCCAG
>JANOLJ010000005.1:0-2893 GCA_031419715.1 Burkholderiales bacterium
TTCGTGCCGATAGGTGCATTCTGTGGCGACCCAACGCACGGGCGCCGCCCTCAATGCCTGGCTTAAAGCCCCTGAAGAACTATCCGACGATGATATTAGGATTGCGAAAGGTGACGGCGCTGGGCCCTGACGGCGCCGCGAACGGACCGCTCCAATCTTGAGATGCGGTCACCATCCGCAGGATTGGTCTCGATGTCGACCGAAAGCGCAGCTGGCGATCGAGGAAACCAAGCCAGGGTTTCAGCACGCCCAGGGCATTATTGTCTGCTGTAAGGCGCGCGCAACTGGCGAGCGCATCGCTCCCTGCGTCATCCCGCTGGCCGCATCATTCGCCGCGCAACATCGCCTGGCTCAAGGCCAATCCATGGTTCGACGATGAACTCGTGCCCGTGCTGCGGCATAGCGTCCACAAGCTCGTCGGCGGTTGAAGCGCCGCGGCGTCGAAAGGCTACGCCGGCCATGGGGGGAGGGCGCGTGGCCCCTTCGGCGGGCGCGCCGTCGCATAAGGACGGCGGCCGGTGCATCGTTCTGACGGTCGGCCATTCGACGCAGCCGATCGAGGCGTTTGTGGAGCTGCTTCGTGCCCACCTCGTCACCCGACTGATCGATGTGCGCACGGTGCCACGGTCGCGGCACAACCCGCAGTTCAACAGCGATGCGCTGACCGATTCGCTCGCCGCAGTGAATATCGGCTATGCGCACGCGCCCGGCCTCGGCGGTTTTCGGCGCACGACGCCGGAGTCGCCGAATGCCGGCTGGCGCAACTTGTCGTTTCGCGGCTATGCCGACTACATGCAGACGGCGGACTTTGCAGCAAACCTTGCGGGCCTGATCGATCTCGCGCGCGGAGACAAGGTTGCGCTGATGTGTGCAGAAGCGGTGCCGTGGCGCTGCCACCGCTCGCTGATCGCCGACGCGCTCGGCGTGCATGGCGTTGCGACATGCGAGATCGTCAGCGCGACGCGGCTGCAGCCGCACAAGCTGACACCCTTTGCCTGCGTGCGCGGCCAGGAGATCACCTACCCGTCCGCCCCTTCGGGCACACCCATGGGAGATCAACGATGACTATGCTGCCAGCCGACTGTGCTGCCGTGACGAGATCGCCTGGAACACCGGCGCCGAGCAGGCTGGAGAAGTTCCTGCGAGTCGTATCTGTCGCCACGATGCTCATGACGGTGCCGCAGGTGATCGCCGTATGGGTTGACCGCGACGCGGGAGGGGTTTCGCTGCTTTCGTGGTCGGCGTATTTGTTCTCGGCCTGTTTGTGGTTCGTTTACGGAATCCAGAAGCGCGACAAGACGATCTACCTGGCCTGCATCGGCTGGATCGCGCTTGACGCGGCAATCATCGTCGGTGTCATGATGCATCGCTGAGGTCGATGGGTGTCGGCGCGGCATTCGTACTCGGGCGCGTTCGCATCGCTTGCGGTCGCAGCGGAAGGTGGCGGCCCAACCGGGCCTGTGACCGCTTGGAACGCCAGTCCGTTCAGCGGGAACGTTCGATGTCGCAGCTACATCGAAAGCGTTGCCGACCCGCTTGCGAACGTCGGACGGGCACGCCAATTGCCACGGACATCGAAACCGCGCTCGAAACCGACAAGCACGCCTTCGTGAGTGCGTGGCCGGCACAGACGCACGCACTTCCGGCGGCGTACCCTGTTTGGACCGGGCTCAAGTGGATAACAACAGGAGCGCACGATGGAACCCGCATCGATTCTTCTTACCTCGACGGTTTTGCTGGCTCTCGCAGCAGCGGGAGGGTTGGTCATGGCAGGCATCCGATTCGTGGGCGATCGCTCGCCACCCGCAGCGCTGGCCATGCTGCACGGGTTTCTGGCTGCCGCCGCAGTCACCTTGCTGCTGTACGCCGCCGCGACGGTCGGGCTGCCACGAATGGCCCTCCTCGCGCTCGCGCTGTTTCTTGCCGCTGCCGGCGGCGGCGCAATCCTGAATCTCAACTATCACTGGAAGCAGTTGCCACTGCCGAAATGGCTCGTCGTCGTCCACGCCAGCGCCGCGGTCGCGGGCTTCGCGTTGCTGCTTGCAGCAACCTGGGCCACGCGCGCCGCATGATCGACGCGGCTCGGAGAAGCAAATTGCAACTCGGCACCCGCCTTCCGTCTGTCCCAGACCGGCACTCGTTTGTGCCCGCGGTAGGCATCCGCCGCCGCACCCTGCATTCAAGCTGGCTGGGGCGGATCGAAGATTTCAGTGCGCCTGGCGACTGCCCGGCACCCTGCGGGCACTCTCCTGAATACCAGCTTGTCTACCCCTATGCGGGCGCTTTCGAGTGGCACGTAGGCGCCAAGACTGTTTTTGTGGATGTGACTCGCGTTCTTTTCGTTGGTGCGGGCGAGGACTACGCCGACCGCCACATTGCGGGCGCCGGGCATGACAGCATCATCATCACGCCGCGCCTGTCCATGCTCCAGGAACTGTGCGGGCTCGCCGCGCCATCGCGGCATCCCGCCTTCCAGCACGTCTCGAAACCGACGACGCCACGCATGAACATGCGCGTTCACCGCCTGCGGCACCTCGAGGCATCAAGCAACGATCCGCTGAGCCGCGACGAGTTGATGATCGCTCTGCTTAACGAAGCGCTGGAGAAGACACAAAAAGTGTCTCGAGCCTCACCGCTGCGCGTTGTGGACTGGGCAAAGCAGTTCCTGCACGAACACGTCTGCGAACCCATCTCGCTCGACGAGATCGCACACGAAGTTCAGGTGTCCGGCGCTTACCTCACCGAGGCCTTCACGCGGTCGCAAGGCATGCCGCTCTGTCGCTACCGCATGCGACTGCGGCTCAACCGCGCGCTGGTCGATCTGCCACGTTGCGAAGACATCACCGGGTTGGCCCTCGACCTCGGGTTTTCCAGCCACGCTCATTTCAGCAAT
>JANOLJ010000006.1:0-3652 GCA_031419715.1 Burkholderiales bacterium
CCACTTCCTCGACCAGCGCCTGAAACAAACCGGCCTCGTTGCTTTGCTGGTGCAGGCGCAGGTTGACGTCTGGCAACTGCTCGAACCGCTGATCGCTCGACGGGCGGGCCCGGGCACGGCGCTTGGCGTTTTCAGTGGTCACGGCATGCGCATCAACGACCCGGGGCGCTTGGGCGTGACTTGTTGTTGTTCGGCGTGGGCCGCATGAATCGATTCTGCCGCATCGGCTGGCTGTGGCTTGCGGCGTGCTCGCCATTGGCCATGCACCGGGCACTTTCGAAGCGTTACCGCAACCGCGTGGGAGCTGGCAAGGACCTGCCATGCGCTTGGACAGTGACAGCGTATACGCTATCATCTTGTCGATGCCGACGATTCTGCTGGACACGAATGTCTTGGTTGCCGCGCTGCTCCGGGGCGGGGGAACCGCACGAGCCGTGCTCCGTGCCTGTCTGCAAGCGCAATACCAACCCGTGCTTGGGCCGGCCTTGCTGGCCGAGTACGAAGACGTCCTGGGCCGCACCGAGCTGTTTGCGGGCTCCGTTTTGTCATCGAAGGAGCGCAACGAAGTGCTTGATGGTTTCCTGAAGCGATGCCGCTGGGTGGAAGTGTTCTACGCGTGGCGACCGAACTTGCCCGACGAAGCGGACAACCATCTCATTGAACTCGCGGTGGCCGCGCAAGCCGATGCGATCGTGACGCGAAACCTGCGCGATGTCGCGCGCGGCGAGTTGAAGTTTCCCTCGCTCAGGGTGTTGACCCCTGAGCAATGCCTGGAGGTGTTCCCATGTCCACTCTGACGATCCGTCTGCCTGACGACAAGCACGAGCGCTTGAAGGCACTCGCTCGTTCCAATTCCATCAGCATGAACAAGCTGATGGACGAGCTCGCCACCGTCGCCCTGGCAAACTACGACGCCAAGGTGCGCTTCGAGACACGGGCGGCACGCGGCAATCCCAAACGCGCGTTGGCCCTGCTCGACAAGCTGGATCGCGCAGGCTGATTCCTCACACGGCTGCAAGTACCGTCTCGCCTACGTTCAGCGAGCGCCTACCGCTTCGAGTCGCCGGAAAAACTCATCCAGCACTTGCATACCCGTCGCCGCCGTCTCAGGCAGGCTCTGTTCCGGGAGCCACGATCTCCAGGCCGGTGAAGTACGCGTCGAACCGCCGCCGGTCACGCGTCAGCAACGGCATCTTGCCGACCGCCGCGTGCGCACCCATCAGGAAATCCGGCAGAACCATGGCGCGCGTGCCGCCCCGGCTCCGGTAAAGCCTATGTGCCTTCGCCGCCAGGTAAAGCGCTTCGCGGGGAATCTCGGCCCACGTCAGCCCGAAGGCGTCGACTGCGGCCAGGGCGGCGTCACAACGGCTGAAGTCAGTGCACCATTCGGCAAAGACGATCGGGTTGACGATCAGCGGTCCGCGCACGCTCCAGCGCGTCAGTTGATCGATCGACCAGCCGCGCCACACCGGATCGTCGGCACTGACGTCCAGCAGCACGCAGGTGTCGACCAGGATCACCGACGGCGCCTCGGCGCAGGTTTAACGAGTCCCGGAAATCCCGGATCGAGCGAATCTTCGTCGTAGCCGCGCAGCATGCGCATCAACTGATCGGTGCCGCCCTGGCCCCCTTGTCCACCGCTGCCGCGCAACCCATCGAAGCGCTTGCGCGCGGTTCGCAGCGCGCGAGCCTGCGACTTGCCCGGTGCAGCGGCGGGCTCGACCCGGACACTGCCGTCCGCCACGATTCTGAACGAGACGGCATCGCCGGGTGCCACATTCAAGTGGTCGCGAATCGGCTTTGGCAAGGTGACTTGCGACTTGGCGGTGAGCGTGTAAGCCATGGACGGCCTCCAAGGTATGACTCTTTTCGAAAGTGTAATGCCGGCGGCGCCGAGGCGCGCACCTTGACGGGCCCTCAACCCTCCCCGCGCTGCGCCACGCGCAGCAGACTTTCCACCAGCGCATCGACCCGGATCGGCTTGGTCACGTAGTCGTCCATGCCGGCGGCCAGGCAGGCTTCGCGGTCGCCTTGCATCGCGTTGGCCGTCATCGCGACGATGCGCGGCCGCTCGTTCGGTTGCCACTTCGCGGTGATGCGGCGTGAGGCTTCCATGCCATCCATCTCGGGCATCTGCACGTCCATCAGCACCACGTCGTAGGTCTGGCGCTGCACGCATTCGATCGCCTCGACGCCGTTGGCGGCCAGGTCGGCGCGGTAGCCCATTTGTTGCAGCAAGCGCAGCGCGAGCTTCTGGTTCACGACGTTGTCTTCGGCGAGCAAGATGCGCAGCGGGTGGCGTTTGGCCATCTCGGCGTCCATGCGCGGCTTGGCTGCCGGCGCGGTGGCCTTGGGCGCGTCGCTCACGAGCAGCGTGACGAGCGTGTCGAAGAGCTGGCTCTGGCGCAGCGGTTTGGCGAGCGTGGCGGCGAACTGGCCGTCGCTCGCCTCTTTGCGGCCAAGCGACGAGAACAGCACCAGCGGCAGGATGTGGCCTTGCTGGCGAATCTGCTGCGCGAGCGTGGCGCCGTCCATGCCGGGCATGTGCATGTCGAGAATCGCGAGGTCGAAGGCCGCGGCTCCAGCCGCGCCAACGCTTGCCGCGAGCAATTGCAGCGCTTCTTCGGGCGCCTCGGTGGCTTGCGCCACCATGCCCCATTTGGCGGTCTGCAGGGCGAGGATTTTCCGGTTTGTGGCGTTGTCGTCGTCCACCAGGATGCGCTTGCCCTTGAGCGCGGGCTGCTCGCCGATGAAGTCTCGGCGTGAGCCTTCAGGCAGTTGGGCGGGTGTGGCCTTGATCGTGAAGTGGAAGGTACTGCCCTGCCCTGGGCCTGCGCTTTCCACCCACATCGTGCCGCCCATCAGCTCAGTCAGCAGCTTGCTGATCGCCAGGCCGAGACCGGTGCCGCCGTATTTGCGCGTCGTGCCGCTGTCGGCCTGGCTGAACTTTTGGAACAGGCGGGACTTACCCTCAACACTCAGGCCGATGCCGGTGTCGCGCACCGTGAACTTCAACAGTTCGCCTTGGGCCGCCAGCGTGAGCACGACTTCGCCCTTCTCGGTGAACTTGACGGCGTTGCTCAGCAGGTTGAGCAACACCTGGCGCAGCCTTGTGACGTCGCCCACGATGGCGGCCGGCACCTCGCCCTGGCCGTTGCCCTCGCTCCCGGTTTCGAAGACGTAGGCGATGTCGAGGTGTTTCTCGGCAGCGCGCGCGCCGATCAGGTCGAGCGCGGATTCCACACAGTCGCGCAGGTCAAAGGGGTGCGCTTCGATATCCATGCGCCCGGCTTCGATCTTGGAGAAGTCGAGGATGTCGTTGATGATGGTGAGCAGCGCGTCGCCACTGTCGCGAATCGTTCCCGCGAAGTCGCGCTGTTCGTCGTTCAGCGGCGTATCCAGCAGCAGCCCGCTCATGCCGATCACGGCGTTCATCGGCGTGCGGATTTCGTGGCTCATCGTCGCGAGGAAGGAGCTCTTGGCTTCGTTGGCGGCTTCGGCTTGAATGCGAGCGCCTTCGGCTTGGGCGCGCGCTTCCTGCGCCTGTCTGAAAAGCTGCGCGTTCTGGATCGCGATCACGGCCTGGTCGGCGAAAGTCTCGAGCAGCGCAACCTCCTTGTCGGTAAACGGAACCGGCGGCACCCGCAGGATG
>JANOLJ010000007.1:0-14582 GCA_031419715.1 Burkholderiales bacterium
CCACGGGTGGCGTGGTCGACAAGACGATGTCGATCCATCAGTCCAATGTGGCGATCTTCAATCCGGCCACCGGCAAGGCCGACCGCGTGGGCATCAAGCTGTTGAGCGACGCTGAAAAGCAGTCGCGCAAGACCAAGGACAACGGCGTGCGCATCTACCGTTCCAGCGGCCAAGAGATCAAGGCATAAGAGGCAACCATGGCTCGTTTGCAGCAGTTTTACCGCGAGAAGGTCGTGCCCGACCTGGTGAAGAAGTTCGGCTTCACTTCAGCGATGCAGGCGCCGCGCCTGACCAAGATCACTCTGAACATGGGTGTGAGCGAAGCCGTGTCGGACAAGAAGGTCATGGACAGCGCGGTCGCTGACCTGACCAAGATTTCAGGGCGCAAGCCCGTCGTGACGAAGTCGAAGAAGGCGATTGCCGGCTTCAAGATCCGCGACGGCGTGCCGATCGGCTGCATGGTCACGCTGCGTGGCGCGCAGATGTATGAGTTTCTGGACCGCTTCGTCACGATCGCGCTGCCGCGGGTGCGCGACTTTCGCGGCATCTCGGCGCGTGCCTTCGACGGCCGGGGCAACTACAACATCGGTGTCAAGGAACAGATCATCTTTCCTGAAATCGAGTACGACAAGATCGACGCGGTGCGTGGCCTGAACATCAGCATCACGACCACGGCCAAGACCGACGAGGAGTGCAAGGCGCTGCTCACGGCATTCAAGTTCCCGTTCAAGACCGAGAAGAACGCCTGAAACAGGGCCTGAAAGAAAGACCGCGATGGCAAAAGTTTCCCTCATTCAGCGCGAACTCAAGCGAACCCTGCTGGTCGCCAAGTACGCGAAGAAATACAACGAGCTCAAGACGCTCGCCAACGACGCGAAGAAGTCCGACGAAGAGCGCTACGCTGCGCGCTTAGAGCTGCAGAAGCTGCCGCGTAATGCCTACCCGACGCGCCAGCGCAACCGCTGCGAGTTGACGGGCCGCCCGCGCGGCACGTTCCGCAAGTTCGGCCTGGGACGCAGCAAGATTCGCGACCTCGCGTTCAAGGGCGAGATTCCCGGCATCGTCAAGGCCAGTTGGTAGGCGCGGCGCTGCTGCGGCCCGATCAGGAGAATTCCTAATGAGCATGAGTGACCCCATCGCCGACATGTTGACGCGCATTCGCAATGCGCAGATGGTGGACAAGCCCACAGTGGTGATGCCGTCGTCAAAACTCAAGGTGGCGATTGCCAAGGTGTTGAAGGACGAGGGCTATATCGACGGATTCGCGGTGCGCGATCCCGGCACCAAGCCGCAACTGGAGATAGCGTTGAAGTACTACGCAGGTCGTCCGGTGATCGAACACATCGAGCGCGTGAGTCGCCCAGGACTTCGCATCTACAAGGGCCGGCACGACATTCCGAGCGTGCAAAACGGCCTCGGTGTGGCGATCGTGACCACGCCCATGGGCGTGATGACGGACCGCAAGGCCCGCCAAGCCGGCATCGGCGGCGAAGTGATTTGCTACGTGGCCTAAGGAGAGCACATGTCTCGCGTAGGAAAAATGCCGATCGCGCTGCCCAAAGGCGTTGAAGTCGCCGTGGGCGGTGGCCAGATCAGCGTCAAGGGAGCTTTGGGTACGCTGGTTCAGCCTGCGAACTCGCTCGTCGCGGTCACGAACGACGCCGGGAAAGTGACATTTGCGCCCACCGACGCAACAGCACACGCCGATGCGATGTCCGGCACGATGCGCGCGCTGGTCGCGAACATGGTGAGCGGCGTGAGCAAGGGCTTCGAGAAAAAACTCAGTCTGGTCGGCGTGGGTTTTCGCGCGCAAGCGGCAGGGTCGAAGTTGACGCTGCAGATCGGCTTCTCGCATCCGGTCGCCAAAGACATGCCCGCGGGCGTGAAAGTGGCGTGCCCGACGCAAACGGAAATCGTCATCACGGGAGCGAATCGCCAGACGGTGGGCCAGGTGGCCGCTGAAGTGCGCGCGTTCCGCCCGCCCGAGCCCTACAAGGGCAAGGGCATACGCTACATCGACGAAAAGGTTTCCCTCAAGGAAACCAAGAAGAAGTAAGGGAATCGCCGCCATGCTGAACAAGAAAGAACAGCGCACTCGCCGCGCCCTCCAGACCCGCAAGCGCATCGCCAAGCAGCAGGTGGCGCGCTTGACGGTGTTTCGCTCGAACCTGCACATCTACGCGAGCATCGTCAGCGACGATGGCGCCAAGGTGCTGGCCAGCGCGTCCACCGCCGAGGCCGAGGTGCGCAAGCAGCTCGGCGCGCCGGGCAAGGGCGGCAACGTCGCTGCGGCATCCGCAGTCGGTGAGCGCATCGCCCAGCGCGCGAAGGCGGCAGGCGTGGATCGGGTCGCGTTTGATCGCGCCGGGTTTGCCTACCACGGCCGCGTCAAGGCGCTCGCCGAAGCCGCCCGCGAAGCCGGCCTGCAGTTCTAAGCTCACCCCTTCCAAGGAATTCGAACATGGCGAAGTTTCAACCGCGTGGCGCGCAAGGCGAAGCCAACGACGACGGGCTGAAGGAAAAGATGATCGCGGTGAACCGCGTCACCAAGGTGGTCAAGGGCGGGCGCACGCTGAGCTTTGCCGCGCTCACCGTGGTGGGCGACGGTGACGGCCGCATCGGCATGGGCAAAGGCAAGGCCAAGGAAGTTCCGGTGGCGGTGCAAAAGGCGATGGAAAGCGCGCGTCGCAACCTGTTCAAGGTGGCGCTCAAGGACGGCACGATCTACCACAAGGTGGTGGGCGAGCATGGCGCATCGCGGGTGCTGATGGCGCCGGCCAAGCAGGGCGACGGCATCATCGCCGGTGGCCCGATGCGCGCCGTATTTGAAGTGATGGGCGTGACCGACATCGTGTGCAAGAGCCTCGGTTCGTCCAACCCGTACAACATGGTCCGCGCGACGCTCGATGCACTGAAGCGCACGAGCACGCCGGCCGAAATTGCCGCCAAGCGCGGCCTCACGGTTGAGCAGATCTTCGGCTGAACCGGCACGCGAAAGTAAAGTATGAGCGACAAGAAAACCGTGCAGATCAAACTGGTGAAGAGCATCAATGGCACGCGCGAGTCGCATCGTGCCACGGTGCGTGGCCTGGGCTTGCGCAAGCTGAACAGCGAGTCGACCCTGGAAGACACGCCCGCGGTGCGCGGCATGATCAACAAGGTCTCCTACCTGCTCAAGGTGCTCTGAGCGCCGCAACAGACGAGAGCCAAGCAACATGGAACTGAACAAGATCAAACCGGCCGCCGGTGCCAAGTCGGCGCGACGCCGTGTCGGGCGCGGCATCGGCTCGGGCCTGGGCAAGACGGCCGGGCGTGGCCACAAGGGTCAGAAATCGCGCTCCGGCGGCTACCATAAGGTCGGCTTCGAGGGTGGCCAGATGCCTTTGCAGCGGCGCCTGCCCAAGCGCGGCTTCAAATCGCATCAGCTCCAGTTCAACGCTGAAATCAACCTCAACGACTTGCAGCGCCTCGGCGCCGCGGAAGTCGACCTGTTGGCGCTGAAGCAAGCGCGCCTCGTCGGTGAACTCATCAAGACGGTCAAGGTCATCAAAACGGGCGCGCTCACGATCAAGGTGGCGCTCAAGGGCATAGGCGCGACGGCAGGTGCCAAGTCGGCGATCGAAGCCGTTGGCGGCTCGGTCGCCTGACGCCCGGGCTTCATCGAGCACGACCTTCGGATACACAACACGTGGCAACGAACGCGAATCAACTGGCCAAGAGCGGAAAGTTCGGCGACCTGCGGCGTCGCCTGATCTTTCTGTTGCTTGCGCTCGTCGTTTACCGCATCGGCGCCCATATTCCCGTGCCCGGCATCGACCCGAACCAGCTGCAACAGCTGTTCAAAGGCCAGCAGGGCGGCATTCTCAGCCTGTTCAACATGTTCTCCGGTGGGGCGCTGTCGCGCTTCACCGTGTTCGCCCTGGGCATCATGCCGTACATCTCGGCGTCGATCATCATGCAGTTGATGACCTACGTCGTACCCACACTTGAGGCGCTGAAGAAAGAAGGCGAGTCCGGGCGCCGCAAGATCACGCAGTACACGCGCTACGGAACGCTTGGGTTGGCATTGTTCCAGTCGCTCGGTATCGCGCTCGCGCTGGAAGGCTCGCCTGGCTTGGTGATTTCTCCTGGTTTCGGATTCCGCCTCACCGCGGTCGTCTCACTCGTTGCCGGCACGATGTTCCTGATGTGGCTGGGTGAGCAGATCACGGAACGGGGCCTGGGCAACGGCATCTCGATTCTGATCTTCGCCGGCATCGCGGCGGGGCTGCCCAGTGCGATCGGCGGGCTGTTCGAGCTGGTACGCACCGGTGCCATGAGCATCATCGTGTCGCTGTTCATCATTGCGGTCGTCGTTCTCGTCACCTTCGTCGTGGTGTTCGTCGAGCGAGGGCAACGCAAGATCCTCGTCAACTATGCGAAGCGCCAAGTCGGCAACAAGGTCTATGGTGGGCAATCGTCGCACCTGCCGCTCAAGCTCAACATGTCGGGCGTGATCCCGCCAATATTCGCGTCGTCAATCATCTTGCTGCCCGCCACCGTTGTAAGTTGGTTTGCCACGGGCGACGGCCTGCGTTGGCTGAAGGACCTTGCGGGCTTGCTGTCGCCGGGGCAACCAATCTATGTGATGCTCTACGCCGGGGCGATCATCTTCTTCTGCTTTTTCTACACGGCGCTCGTGTTCAACAGCCGCGAAACCGCGGACAACCTGAAGAAGAGCGGCGCCTTCATTCCTGGCATACGCCCGGGGGATCAGACAGCGAAGCACATCGACCGGATTTTGTCGCGCCTGACACTCGCTGGTGCGATCTACATCACCGCGGTGTGCTTGCTGCCGGAGTTCCTGGTGCTCAAGTACAACGTGCCGTTTTACTTTGGTGGCACATCCCTCTTGATCATCGTCGTTGTGACGATGGATTTCTGGGCCCAGGTGCAGAGCTATGTGATGAGCCAGCAGTACGAATCACTACTGAAGAAAGCAAACTTCAAGGCGAGCTGAGCGAGCGCAATCAGGCATTCGACAACTCGACGAAAAAAGGCAAACGATAAATTTGACGGTAGGCAAGACGACGGTACGACTCAGGCATGTCAAAGGATGACGTCATCCAGATGCAGGGCGAGATTCTGGAGAATCTCCCCAACGCGACGTTTCGCGTCAAGCTGGAAAACTCGCATGTCGTGTTGGGCCATATCTCGGGAAAGATGCGCATGCATTACATCCGCATCCTGCCCGGAGACAAAGTAACCGTCGAATTGACGCCGTACGACCTGACGCGCGCGCGCATCGTGTTCCGCGCCAAGTAGGGTCGGCGCAAAGAGAAGATACGAAGACAGACAGTGCTGACTGGTTGAAATGGACAGCAGGAGCAAACAATGAAAGTAGCCGCATCGGTGAAGAA
Organism: Burkholderiales bacterium; assembly: GCA_031419715.1. GTDB lineage: Bacteria > Pseudomonadota > Gammaproteobacteria > Burkholderiales > Burkholderiaceae_C > JAEMQF01. Next base: position 5,400 of record JANOLJ010000007.1, read on the forward strand.
GATGTGCCGCAACTGCAAGATCGTGCGCCGCAAAGGTGTGGTGCGCGTGATCTGCACCGATCCGCGCCACAAGCAGCGCCAGGGTTGAGTGGCCTCACTGGCCAACACCTGCGCACACCAGAACATTTGAAGGACGTTTATGGCACGTATAGCCGGCATCAACATTCCGCCCCACAAGCACGCCGAGATCGGCCTGACCGCGATTTATGGCATCGGCCGCAGCACGGCGCAGAAGATCTGCACGCGCACGGGGGTGCCGTTGGACCGCAAGGTCAAGGACTTGACCGACACGGACCTGGAAAAGATCCGCGAGGAAATCGGCCGGTTGACGATTGAAGGCGACTTGCGCCGTGAAATGTCGATCAACATCAAGCGCCTGATGGACTTGGGCTGCTACCGCGGGTTCCGTCACCGCCGCGGCCTGCCGGTACGCGGCCAGCGCACGAAAACCAATGCGCGTACGCGCAAGGGTCCGCGCAGGTCCGGCGCGCTGGTGAAGAAGGCAGCGGCGTAAACGCCGCAAGCCCCAAGCGCCGCTCAATAACGCACTGCAGAAAGTCAACATGGCAAAACCACCCGTCAACACCGCCGCACAGCGCGTGCGCAAGAAAATTCGCAAGAACGTTGCCGACGGGGTTGCCCATGTGCACGCCTCGTTCAACAACACGATCATCACGATCACCGATCGCCAGGGCAGCGCGCTGTCGTGGGCGTCCAGCGGCGGGCAAGGCTTCAAGGGTTCGCGCAAGAGCACACCGTTTGCGGCCCAGGTCGCGGCCGAAACGGCTGGGCGCGCCGCGCAGGAGCAGGGCATCAAGAATCTCGACGTGCGCATCAAGGGCCCCGGCCCGGGTCGCGAATCCTCGGTTCGTGCCTTGGCTGCGCTCGGGATTCGAATCAACTTGATCTCCGACGTGACGCCGGTCCCGCACAACGGTTGCCGGCCGCAAAAGCGCCGCCGGATCTGAACGTTTTACGCGAGGCAGTGCTTGAAGAGGCGCTGTCCGCACCGCACGGGGGCCGCAGGGCCCCGACATTGAAGCCCACCGTCTGAGCGCACAACAACAACACTCGCCAGACTCGCGCAAGCCGTTCGATCGGCCTGCGTCAGACCGACAGAAGGAAACAACGTGGCACGTTATTTGGGACCCAAGGCCAAGCTTTCGCGGCGTGAAGGCACCGACCTCTTTTTGAAGAGTGCGCGGCGCCCGATCGGCGACAAGGCCAAGTTCGACAGCAAACCCGGCCAGCACGGCCGAAACTCCGGCACGCGCATGTCGGACTACGGCTTGCAGTTGCGCGAGAAGCAAAAAGTCAAGCGCATGTACGGCATCCTGGAGCGCCAGTTCCGCCGCTACTTCGCCGAGGCCGAGCGCCGCAAGGGCAACACCGGCGGCAACCTGCTGATGTTGCTGGAGTCGCGCCTGGACAACGTCGTCTATCGCATGGGCTTCGGCTCGACTCGTGCCGAAGCTCGCCAGCTCGTCTCGCACAAGTCGATCAGCGTGAATGGCGCGGTCGTCAACATCGCCTCCTACCTCGTCAAAGCAGGGGACACCGTGGGCGTGCGCGAAAAGGCCACGAAACAACTGCGGATCACCGACTCGCTCAAGCTCGCCGAGACGATCGGCATGCCGGGCTGGGTGCAGGTGGACGCGGCGAAATGTCAGGGCGTCTTCAAGAAGCCGCCCGACCGCGATGAATTCGGCGCCGACATCAAAGAAGCGCTGATCGTCGAGCTTTACTCCCGATAACGGGCCCCACCGCTGCTGCGCATGCCGGGCGTGCACAGCGGATTTCCAGCCCGACACAGTCCATCAGCCTTATCGGTGTAACGAGCCGAGGGTATTGAGAGGAATGAGACTCAATGCAAACGAATCTGCTGAAACCCAAAGCCATCAATGTCGAGCCGCTCGGCGGCCACCGCGCCAAAGTCACGCTCGAGCCTTTCGAGCGCGGCTACGGCCACACGCTGGGCAATGCGCTGCGGCGTGTGTTGTTGTCTTCGATGGTCGGTTATGCGCCCACCGAAGTCACGATCGCTGGCGTGCTGCATGAATACTCCACCGTTGACGGGGTGCAAGAAGACGTGGTCCACATCATGCTCAACCTGAAGGGCGTGGTGTTTCGGCTGCACAACCGCGATGAAGTGACGCTGGTGTTGCGCAAGGAAGGCGCAGGCCCCGTCACGGCTGGCGACATCCAGACGCCGCACGACGTGGAAATCATCAACCCCGAACACGTGGTGGCCAATCTCGCGCATGGCGGCAAGCTCGACATGCAGATCAAGGTGGAAAAAGGCCGCGGCTATGTGCCTGGCACGATGCGCCGCTACGGCGACGAAACCACGAAGTCGATCGGCCGCATCGTGCTCGACGCTTCGTTCTCTCCGGTGGCTCGCGTCAGCTACACCGTGGAAAGCGCGCGCGTCGAACAGCGTACGGATCTGGACAAACTGGTGATGGAGATCGTCACCAATGGCGCCGTGACGCCCGAAGAAGCGATCCGCTCGTCGGCGAAAATCCTGGTCGAGCAGCTCGCCGTGTTCGCGCAACTGGAGGGCAGCGAAATTGCCGCGTTCAGCGAGCCGCAACAGCGCAGCACGCAGTTCGACCCGATCCTGCTGCGTCCGGTGGACGAACTGGAACTCACGGTGCGTTCGGCGAACTGCCTGAAGGCCGAGAACATCTATTACATCGGCGACCTGATCCAGCGCACCGAAACCGAGTTGCTGAAGACCCCCAATCTGGGTCGCAAGTCGCTCAACGAAATCAAGGAAGTGCTGGCCTCGCGTGGGTTGACGCTGGGTGGCCGGTTGGAGAATTGGCCGCCGCAGGGATTGGACAAACGATAAGAATCGCCAATGACGGCGACGGAGCTGTCGCCGGATGGTAAGACGGCGTGAACGCCGTCATTGGATATTGGGTTGCCTGTTGGCACCCGGTGCACCCGGCAGTACCTGATACGGCTGCCGGCAGAACGTTAGAAGGAAAGGAAAGCACCATGCGTCACCGTCACGGGCTTCGTAAGCTCAACCGCACCTCCGAGCACCGGCTCGCGATGCTGCGCAACATGTGCAATTCGCTGCTGCTGCACGAGGCGATCAAGACCACCCTGCCCAAGGCCAAGGAACTGCGCCGCGTCGTTGAGCCGCTCATCACCTTGGCCAAAGAGGCCACTCTGGCGCATCGACGCTTGGCGTTCAACCGCACGCGTGATCGCGACATCGTCGCCAAGCTGTTCAATGAGCTGGGGCCCCGGTACAAAGCTCGTCCGGGCGGCTATACGCGCATTCTGAAGATGGGTTTTCGCATCGGCGACAACGCGCCGATGGCATTCGTCGAACTCGTCGACCGACCCGAGCCCATGGTGGCTGCGCCGGAGTCGTCAGAGGCCTCTTCGACCTGAGCCTCCTCGCGCTCGCAGAAGGCTCAGCGCCTTCGAATATGTGGGCGCCAAACGACGTGAAGCTGCTAGAATGCGGGCTCAGTCGCGAGGTGGAGCAGTCTGGTAGCTCGTTGGGCTCATAACCCAAAGGTCGCAGGTTCAAATCCTGCCCTCGCAACCAACGCACACGAGGCCTAGAGCCGAAGCAAACGCCAACCGAAGGGTTGGCGTTTTGCATTGTCACCGTCCGCAGCGCAAGTCATGGGTCCACTCGTCACGCGGCTTGCGCCACTCCCACTGCCCATGAGCGACGACAACCAGACCTACATCGCCCCTTCTTTCGTCGGGATGTTCGTGCCTCCCGGGGCGATCAAACCGCGAGAACCGCGAAGCGTGATCGCGAACCGATACGAGTTGTGCGAAGACATGGCGCAAATGTTGATCGACCCGGCAAAGGCCCGGCTCTTCGAGCTGGGGATCGCCGAATCGGATGTGCTGGAGCGCATGCACCGAGGCCTTCTCGTAGACGGCTCTGTCCTGTCGACTGACGAGGCAGGATGGGTTGTTCGCCGGCTGGCGGAGTTGCTGGATTGGCCGCCCATTCAGTCGAGTTGACGAGCACGCTAGGCCTGCCAGACACCGTAGCCAGCTTCCCGCAATCCGATCGCGAGTTCAACTTCCATTTCCCGTGCAGCTTCGTAGGGCATGGGGTTGTAGACCTCGAACAGCTCCGGCATCAGCCGCAGACTGTACTGCAAGACGAATCGATTGGCCTGCACGCCTGCCTTGTGCCGGTCGAAGCGGCTGTCCGGGTCGAGCCCCGTCATGCCCACGTAGACCAAAGGCTTGCGGAACGAATGACCGGGATTGGCTTTGCGAAATGCCGGCTCGTTCCAGACGCGATCCGACAATTCGACGACATAGACGTGATGGTGTTGGCTGCGTTTGCGGATCGACATCGCGGCCTGCATTGTGAAGAGGGTGCGAATTTTCAGGCTTGTGCTCTCGGCTACTGGGGCCGCAGCGGCCGAAAGAACTCGACGATCTCGCGCGCCAGCGCCTCCGGCTGTTCCATCGCCGCGAAGTGCCCGCCCTTGGGCATCACGGTCCAGCGGCGAATGTCGGTATAGAGCTTTTCCGCTACGGAACGCGGCGGGCGCAAGATCTCGCGCGGAAACGCGGCGTAGCCCATCGGCAGCTTCACGCCACCATCGGGAATCGGCCAGGGCCCGTGCATGCGCGCGTAGTACGGCCAGAACGACGAACCGATGGCGCCGGTGAACCAGTACAGGCCGATGTTCGCCAGCAGGTGGTCTTTCGTGAAGATGCTTTCCACGTCGCCGCCGCAATCTGACCAGGCGCGGAACTTCTCGACGATCCACGCCGCCAGACCGGCAGGCGAGTCGCTCAGGCCGAAAGCGAGCGTCTGCGGGCGCGTGCCCTGGATCCATTGGTAGCCCATTTCCTCTTTGAGCCACACCTCGAGTTCGCCAAGAAACTGTTGCTCCTCGCGCGTCGGGTTGACGAGCATCTTCGGGTCGCGCCGCACCGTCAGCAAGTTGACGTGAATGCCGATCAGCTTGTCGGCATGCGCATGGCCCAGGCGCGACGTGACAAACGCGCCCCAGTCGCCGCCCTGCGCGGCGAAGCGTGGGTAGCCGAGCACGCCAGTCATCAGCTCGGCCAGGCAATCGGCCATCATTTCCAGGCTGAAGCGCTGCTGCCCCGGCGCGAACGACAGGCCATAGCCGGGCAGCGAAGGTGCGACCACGGTGAACGCGTCCGCTGGGTCGCCGCCAAATCGTGCGGGATCGGTGAGGCGGGGAATGATGTCGAGAAACTCGAACACCGAACCCGGCCAACCGTGCGACAGCAGCAGCGGATAGGGCTTCTGCCCCTTGCCCGCGACATGCAGGTAGTGCAGCTTGATGCCATGCAGCGGCACCGTGAACTGCGCGAAGGCGTTGAGCCGAGCTTCCTGTGCACGCCAGTCGAAGTGGCTGTGCCAATAATCGACCAACTGTTTCATGTAGGCGAGGTCGCTGCCGTAGGCCCAGGGCGAGCCGGGTGCCTGGTCGGGAAAGCGCGTGCGCGCGAGGCGCGCGCGTAAGTCGTCGATCGCGCTGTCCGCAATGCGCAATTGAAATGCTTGTGGGACCGTGACCATGCGCGAAACCTCCGCTCTGTTGATCGGAATTGTCAGGGTGATGGAGCCGCCGCGGTGGCGCCCGCCCCTACACGCCGATATGCCCGATCTCGACTCGGAATTGGTTGCAATTCCGCAGATGGATCGACCGATCGATCGTGCATCCTTGCGGACTTCCGACCAGGCAGGAGTGTTTCATGATTTCATTTGCGCGAGCGATCAAGCTTGCCGCAGTCGCCGCGCTTGCGGCGCTCGCGTTTGCCTGCGGCGGCGGGGGTACGCCAACGCAGCGGCTACAAGGCAACTTGACCTTGCTGGCGGGCAATACCGCAGGCCCAGGAAACTTTGACGCGGTTGGCGCTGCCGCAGGGTTCTTCAACCCCAATGGCGTGGCGAGCGACAGCGCGGGCAACGTTTACGCGGCCGACACCGGGAGCCACACGATCCGCAGAATCACCCCAGCAGGAGTGGTGAGCACCGTCGCCGGGTTGTCTGGGCAGTCGGGCAGCGCCGATGGCAACGGAACCGCGGCGCGATTCAATAGTCCGGGCGGTATCGCCATCGACACGGCGGGCAACCTGTACGTGGCCGACACCGGCAACAGCAGGGTCCGCAAGATTGCGCCATCGGGAGCAGTGAGCACATTCGCGGGCATGGTTGCTGGGAACCGCGACGGGCCTGCGGCTGACTGCACCGAAGAGCCTATGGTGCCGCCTGCGGCGCCGCCGAAACCACTCTGTCCGCGTTTTACCAGCCCGTGGTCACTCGCGACGGATGCTGCGGGTAACGTCTACGTGGCGGATATCGCAGCCAACAACATTCGCAAGATCACGCCTGCGGCCGTGGTAACCACGCTGGCTAGCGGCTTCAACGTACCTACTGGCGTGGGCGTCGACGCGGAAGATAACGTCTATGTGGCTGACAGCGAAAACCACATCATTCGAAGAATCACGCAGGACGGCGCTGTGGTCAGCGTCAGCACCCTTGCAGGCACGATGGGCATGCCAGGCGCGGCTGACGGTCCCGCAGTGGGCGCGCGCTTCACCGGCCCAGCCGGAATCGCGGTGGTCGGCAGCGGGGCGAGTGCGGTCGTCTATGTGGCCGATACAGGCAACAACACGATTCGCAAGATTGCATCAGGAACGGTGACCACGCTCGCCGGAATCGCCCAGGCTTTCGGCAGCAACGACAGCACCACGCAGGCCGCCGCGAGCTTTCTGAATCCGAACGGGCTGGCCGTCGACGGCGCGGGAACAATCTACGCAGCCGACACCGGAAACCACACGATTCGCAAGATCACGCCGGCCGGCCTGGTGCGTACGCTGGCGGGAATGGCCGCCCTCCAGGGCAATGCCGACGGCGCAGGGGCAACGCACTTTGAACCGCCGCCGCCACCACCGCCGCCCGACCCGCCGCCACCATGCCCCGCGGTCGGTGCCGTGCCAGAGCCAGGCGTCGTCCATCCGTCGATCTGCTACGGCCCGACCTTCTTCAACCCGAGCGGTATTGCCACCGACTTGTCAGGGAATGTTTACGTTGCCGACAAGGGCAATCGCAGTGTTCGCATCCTTTCCGCGGACGGCACGGTCAGCACGGTGCCCTTGACGGGGGGCGGTTTCGACCCGCAAGCACGGCCCGAGGGAATCGCCGTGGACCTCGCTGGAAATATCTATGTCAGCGACTTAGGAGGCGCCATTTTCAGGGTTGAACTGCCCCTGCCCGGCGCCGCGACGCGCGACATCACCACACTGGCCGGCACGCTGGGCGTGGTGGGCAGTGCCGACGGGCCAGGTGCAACGGCGACCTTCAATGCGCCCGCAGGCATCGCCACCGACGCGGCAGGCAATGTCTACGTCGCCGACTCGGGCAACGCGACGATACGCAAGGTCACGCCGGCCGGCGTTGTGAGCACGCTGGCGGGAACCGCGAGCACGATCGCCGCGAGCACGATCGGCAGCCTCGACGGCACCGGCGCTGCCGCGCAGTTCGCACAGCCCACGGGCGTTGCCACTGACAGCGTAGGCAACGTCTACGTCGTCGATCGCGCCAATCACAACGTGCGCAAGGTGAGCCCAGCGGGTGTCGTGACCACGCTCGCCGGCCATTCCCTCGCGCCCGGCAGCGCCAATGGCGTCGGCGCTGGCGCCACCTTCAACCAACCGCGTGGCATCGCGCTGGATGGCGCAGGCAACATCTACATCGCCGACACCGGCAACTACACCATTCGAGCCATCACGCCCGGGGGGGCGGTCAGCACCATCGTCGGCACGCCTGGCCGACGTGGTTTTTCTTCAGGCGCGGTGCCCGCAACGCTGGCCGACCCCAGTGCGATTGCGATCGGCGGCAGGGCGATCTACCTCATCGTGAACAACGCGGTGGTGGTGGCGCAGTAGTGCGCGAGTGTTACCACATGAGGCAACAACGAGCGCGGTCTTTGACTGCGCCGCGGGCCCGAAATTCGCGCTCAGTGCGAACGGCGGCACGAAGCCACCAAGGTGGGCGCATAGGACCTCTCAGACCTTACCTGCCGTAACCAACGTCTTACGCCGCATTAAGGGTCTGGCAAGAAAGTTCCGATAGCCTCGCGCTTCCGACGAATTGCCCTCGCGCTCGACCCATCTTTCGCAACACGTTTCCCGCTGTCCGCAGGCAACTCCAAGACACTTAGTTGGATACCGATGAACGCAATCACTGCCGATACCGCTGCGGCGCCAGGAGATCGCAAACAGGCCTCGGGCCAAGCGTCAACGAAGGAATCTCGCGGCGCCTCGCGCGAACTGCTGGCCTATGCGCTGTTGACATTGCTGACGCTTGTGGCCTGGCTCATCAGCCGCTCCGGCCTGTACACGTCGGGCGACGACGTAGGCTACTGGCTGGGCGTGGCCGGCGGCGTGATGATGCTGTTGCTGCTGATCTATCCGCTGCGCAAGCACTTCCCGATCTTTCACAACTGGGGCCGGGTCAAGTTCTGGCTCTGGTTGCACATGGTTCTGGGGATTGGCGGGCCGCTGTTGATCCTGGTGCACTCACAGTTTCGCGTCGGTTCGCTGAACGCCGCGATTGCGCTGTACAGCATGCTCATCGTCGCGGTCAGCGGCATCATCGGACGCTTTTTCTATCGGCGTGTGCACAGCGGCCTGGACGGCCAGCGCGCCGACCTGCGTGAATTGCAGGTGCGCGCCGGCTTCGACCAAAGCGAGGCGGTGTCCAAGTTGCAGTTCGCGCCCAAAGTCGAGGAGCGGCTGCAAGCGTTCGAGCAGCACGAGTTGAAGGCGACGCCCACCTGGGCCACGCATCTGCGCCAGGTGACTTGGCTGCCCATCAAGATGCGCATCACCTATTGGATCTGCGCTTACGAATTGCGCAAGCCTTTGCGACATATCGCAGAACGTAAGGGCTGGGACAAGGCTGGGCTGGCGCAACGCGAGCGTCTGGCCCGTAAACTCGTGCGCCGCTATCTGGGGGCCGTGGTGCGCATCGCGCACTACACCGCCTATGAACGCGTCCTCTCCCTATGGCACTTGGTGCACATCCCGTTCGTCTACCTGCTGCTGTTCAGCGCTGTCGCGCACGTGGTGGCCGTTCACCTCTATTGAGGCAGGGCCTCGGGTGACCGCCTGGGCACAACGGTTTGCGCTGGGCGCGGCTTG
>JANOLJ010000008.1:0-2376 GCA_031419715.1 Burkholderiales bacterium
CGATGCGGCGCAATACGGCGTCGACATCGGCATCGCGCGACAACGCGCGCACCAGGTCGAACGCGTCGCGCAATCCCAGGTTCAATCCCTGCCCGGCCACCGGGTGCAGCGTTTGCGCGGCGTTGCCGATGCGCACGATGCGGCCGTCGGTGAGCGTGCGTTCGGCGTTCAGGCCGAGCGCGAATGACTTGAGCGGCGAGATCGAGGCGATGCGCCCGGCCTCGGGCGGGAACAACTGGTTCAGCACGGCGATGCGCTGCGCATCGGTCAGATCACGCACCGGGTCGTCGTCGCTCGCCACACACCACACGAGCGCGGCGCGGCCATCTTTCAGTGGCAGCAGCGCTGCCGGGCCTTGGCGCGTGAAACGCTCGAAGGCCACGCCGGGAGCGCGCGGTGTGGACGGCGGCCTTCCCTCTCGGGTTCCCTCGGACGTTCCCTGTGACGTTCCCTGCCGCGTTCCCTCGAACGCCCTTGGGAGCGTTGTCGGCCCCTGGTCGCCAGCACTGCCCGCCTCGTCGAAGCTGACCTGACCGACCCAGGCCGTCTGCCGATAGTCGTGCACCAGCGCCTTGCGCGCCTGGTCAGCGAACACGCCACCTTCGGCGACGATGGCGAGGTCGAACTCGTCTGCGATGCCGGCATCCACTTCGACGCCAATGCCATGGTTCTTCACTGCCGCCACTGGCGTGCCGAAGCGGCTCGTCAGGCGCTGCGGGTCGCGCGTGACGGCGGCGAACCACGCCCGCTGCAGCGGCTCGACGATCGCCGCATAGCTCAGCACCGCACCGAGCAGCGGCACGCCTTCGTCAACGGCGCGAATGCGCAGTGTTGGCTCGCCGAACTTGGCGCCGAGCGTCGCACCGACTCGGGCGCCGATCCGGGCACCGAGTTGGGCATCAAGCAAAGGCCCGAACGCCCCGGCCATTGACGGCCCTTGCTGCGACACATGCACTTCGAAGATCGGCTGTGCGGCCTGCTCGTCCCAGGCGCCCAGGCGCTCCAGCATGTGCACACTGGCCAGTGACAGCGCCAGCGTGCGAGCGTCACGCGAGGCGTCGGCGCCGGCCGGGCGTGAGTCGAACAATGTGATGCGCGCGGCGGGCAAGGCGCGCGCGGCGTGCACCGCCAAGGCCAGGCCCACGGGGCCAGCGCCGATCACGGCAATTTGCAAGGCGGGTGGGTTCATGGCAGGCAGTTTGTCGGGCACGGCGAAAAGTGCATGCGGCGTATTATTCGCCGCGCCCGAATCGCGGGTCGATGAGAGGAGTTTCGCGCCATGGCACTGATGGATTTCATCAAGAAACAGTTCATCGACATCATCGAGTGGACGGAGGGCCACGACGGCACGCTCGCCTGGCGTTTCCCGATGGCGGGAATGGAAATCCAGAACGGCGCGTCGCTCACGGTGCGCGAGTCGCAGGTCGCGATTTTCGTCAATGAAGGCAAGGTGGCCGATGTGTTCGCGCCTGGCCGCCACACGCTGACCACCGCCACGCTGCCGGTGCTGACCTACCTGAAGAACTGGGACAAGCTGTTCCAGAGCCCGTTCAAGAGCGACGTATATTTCTTCAGCACGCGCCAGCAGGTCGACCAGCGCTGGGGCACGACGCAGCCAGTGACGATCCGCGACAAGGACTTCGGTGCGGTGCGGCTGCGCGCGTTCGGCAACTATTCGTATCGCCTGGCCGATCCGAAGCTGTTCCACACCGAGATCTCCGGCACGCGCGAGGCCTACACCGCGGCTGACCTCGATGGCCAATTGCGCGCACTGATGCTGCAACACATCAGCGACGCGGTGGCAAGCAGCGGCGTGGCGTTTCTCGATCTGGCGGCGAACCAGGTCGAGTTCGCGAAGGCCTTGCAAGAGGTCACGGCGCCGGCCTTTGGCGCGCTCGGCCTCAAACTTGAGGGCGTGACAGTGCAGAACGTGTCGCTGCCCGAAGAGTTGCAGAAGATTCTGGATCAGCGCATCGGCATGGGCATGGTCGGTGGCGACATGGGCAAGTTCATGCAGTACCAGACGGCGCAGGCGATACCGAAGTTCGCGGAAGGATCAGCGCAGGGCGGTGGTGGCGTGGTCGGCGATGCGATGGGGCTGGGTGCTGGCGTTGCGCTGGGCCAAGTGATGGCGCAGCAGTTGGCGCAAGGCCTGCAAGGAACGGCGGCGCAGGCAGCGCCGGTGGCCGTGGTGAAGCCCGAGGACGTGATGGCCACCTTGGAAAAACTTGCCGACCTGAAAGTCAAGGGCATCGTCACGCAAGAAGAGTTCGATGCGAAGAAGGCGGAGCTGCTGAAAAAACTAGTCTGACGCCGCCGCGCGCCACCCTTGGCCACTGAACCCCAGCCGCAGCGCGCCTGGCGCGCCGCCTGCCC
>JANOLJ010000009.1:0-2198 GCA_031419715.1 Burkholderiales bacterium
TGGTGCGCCTTGCTCACATCACGGGTCCAAACGCCCGCCCCCAATCCGTAGTGCGTGTTGTTCGCGCGTTGAATGACCTCTTCGAGGCTGTCGAAAGGCATCGCGCTGATCACGGGGCCAAAGATCTCCTCCCGCACGATCCGCATGTCATCGCGCGCATCGGCGAACACGGTGGGCTGCACGTAACAACCCCTCGCCAGGTCACCCTGCTCCGCGCGTGCACCCCCAGCGAGAGCCCTCGCGCCTTCTTCATGGCCACTGCGGATGTAGCTCATCACCCGATCGAGTTGCAGGCGCGACGCCAGAGGCCCCAACTCGGTGGCCGTGTCGAGTGGCGAGCCAATCTTCATCTGGGTGGCGATTGCGGCCACGCGATGGACGAACTCGTCATAGATGCTGCGCTCGACGAACAGCCGGCTGCCTGCAATGCAGAGCTGTCCGCAATTCGCGAACACCGCAGCGGCAGCGCCTGCCACCGCGGCGTCCAGGTCGGCATCGGCGAACACGATGTCGGGCGACTTTCCGCCCAGTTCCAGCGAGAGCCGCTTGAGGTTGCCCGCCGAGGCCCTGACGATGGCCTGGCCGGTTGCGGTCGAGCCGGTGAACCCGACCTTGTCGACTCCCGGATGCGCGGCCAATGCCGCACCCACAGCGCCCGCACCCGTGACCACGTTCATGACCCCCGGCGGAAAGCCGGCTTCTTCGATCAGTTCGGCCAGTTTGAGCGGCGACAGGCTGGCCTGCTCCGAGGGTTTGAGCACGAGGGTACAGCCGGCCGCCAGGGCCGGCGCCACCTTCCACACGGCCTGACTCAACGGACCATTCCAGGGAACGATCGCGCCGACCACGCCGACGGGCTCCTTGATGGTGTACGACAGCACATGACCGGGCAGCGAGTTCTCGATGTTCTGGCCATGGATGGCGGTCGCCAGGCCGGCGTAGAAGCGGATCATGCCCACGACCCGTTGTCTGCCAGCCATGCTGCGGGAAATGGGCATCCCCATCTCCAGCGTGTCCAGCATCGCGAACTGGTCGAAGTCACGGTCCACCAGATCGGCGAGCTTCAGCAACAGGCGCTGCCGCTCGAAGGGCTTGGTCCTGGACCACTGGCCTTCGAAAGCCTTGCGCGCGGCCGCGACGGCCGCATCGACGTCCACGTCGCCCGCCTCGGCGATGTGGGCGAGCAACTCGCCGGTGGCGGGGTTGGTGCTCTCGAAGGTCTTGCCCGACGCAGCCGGCAGCCACCGTCCGCCGATGAGCAGCTTCTTGGGTGCCAGTGATTCGCGACTCAAGGTTTAAGCCCCAGTTCTCGAACCAGTGCAGCCGTCACTTCGCTTTCGGCCGGGTAGGATTTCGCGAGGCTGTCCCCATCGACCCAGGCGGCCTGAATGCCGACGTTGGTCAGCTTCTCGTTGACATCGGTCGAGGCGAGCACGGCTTGCAGATCGACCTTCAGCTTGTCGAGTATCGGCTTGGGAAGTCCACGCGGGGCCAGCATCACGTGCGACAGACTGATGCGCTGATCCCGGATGCCTTGCTCCAGCAGCGTTGGAACCTGCGGCAGCGTCTTCAGGCGTGTCGGTGTGCTGACAGCCAGGGCCTTCAACTTGCCGGACTGGATGAAAGGCAGGTTGTTTATCACGCCGTCAATGCCTACCTGTATTTCACCGCCGAGGAGAGCCTTGGTGGTGTCAGGTCCGCTCTTGTACGGCACCCATAAGAACTTGATCTTGGCTTCGCGCGCGAACTGCTCCAGCAGGAGGTGCGTCACGGTGGCTGGGCCGCCGGCATTGAGTTCGCCGGGCTTGGTACGCGCCAGACTGATCAGCTCGGAAATCGATTGCGCGGGCGTGCTTTCATTCACCAGCACGAGCATCGGTACGACAGTCGTCTGGCCGATGATGACGAAATCATTGACCGGGTCGTAGGTCACCTTCATGGTGTGCGGCGTCAGGGTCAACGTGGAGTTGATCGCGAGCAGCAGGGTGTAGCCGTCGGGCGCCGCCCTTTGCACTTCCGCAGCGGCGATGACGGTGTCCCCGCCCGGCTTGTTTTCGACGACAACTTGCTGGCCCCACTTTTCAGACAGCTTCTGGGCAATCGTTCGCGCCGTGATGTCTGCAGTACCGCCCGCGCCAAAGGGAATGACCAGGCGAACAGTGCGCAAAGGCCAGCTTTGTGCGTAAGCAGGGATGGCG
>JANOLJ010000010.1:0-8365 GCA_031419715.1 Burkholderiales bacterium
CCGCGCAGCGCTGCAACGGCCGCGCGGTAGTCGGGCTTGCCAAAAATCGCGCTGCCCGCGACAAAGGTATCGGCGCCGGCATCGGCCACGCTGCTGATGTTCCCGGCGTTGACGCCGCCATCCACCTCAAGCCGGATGTCGCGCCCACTGCGTTCGATCAGGCGGCGCACCTGTTCCACCTTTTTCAGCGCGCCGGTGATGAAGCTCTGCCCGCCAAAGCCCGGGTTCACGCTCATCACGAGCACGAGGTCGAGCTGGTCGATCGTCCACTCCAGCACGTCCAGCGGCGCGGCCGGGTTGAACACCAGACCCGCCTGACATCCCGCGTTTCTGATGAGCTGCACGCTGCGATCCACATGCATCGACGCGTCGGGATGGAACGAGATCAGGTCGGCGCCGGCCTTGGCGAATGCCGCCGCGAGCTCGTCCACGGGCTGCACCATCAAGTGCACGTCGATGGGCACACGCGTGCCGTCGGCGCGCACCGCGTGGGGCTTGAGCGCGGCGCACACCATCGGCCCGAGCGTCAGGTTCGGGACGTAGTGGTTGTCCATGACGTCAAAGTGGATCCAGTCGGCGCCAGCGCTGATGACCTCGCGCACCTCATCGCCCAGGCGGGCGAAATCGGCGGCGAGGATGCTCGGGGCGATGCGGTAGGTTGGGAGCGCTGGGGATGTCGACATGGGGGAATTCTAGGGACGCGCGAGGGCAGCTCCTAGAATCGCCCCATGTCCAAGCCCGAATTCACGAACACGGTCGCCGTGCGTCACTTGCCCGAGCAGTCGGACCCGAAGACCGGGGAGCACGCATTCGCCTACACCGTGACGATCCGCAACAGCGGCGACATCACGGCACAACTCATCGCGCGCCACTGGATCATCTGCGATGCAAACGGCCACACCGACGAAGTGCGGGGCCTGGCCGTCGTGGGCCATCAGCCCGTTCTCAAACCCGGCGAGAGCTTCGAGTACACGAGCTGGACACGCCTGCGCACCCCCCAAGGCACGATGCGCGGCACCTTCTTCTGCATGACGGAAAACGCGCAGCCATTCGATTCGCCGGTGCCCGAGTTCGGCCTGACGCTGGCCTCGGCGTTGCATTGAAGTCGCGGCCGCGACGCGGCGGCGCAGGGCGCGTCAGCGTCAGTCGTCGGCGTCACGCCGCCGCTCACCGCGCGCGCGCCCCGCGAACATGACCCACCACACGATAAGCAGCAACACCACCAGGGCGGCAAGCGCTTCGAGCAAAATGATCCACATGTCTGTTTCCTCGATTCGGTGGATGCGCGCGCTTCGATCCTCGGGCCGGGTGCGCTCGGGCGTGAGCGCGGCGATTCTAGGGGGGCTCGCGGCCTGTGCCGTCGCGCCATTGCCGCCGACCATGAGCAACCCGCCCGCACCACCCGCCGCGCCGTCGGCTGCGCCAGCGCCCAGTGCGTCACCGTCACCGTCACCGGCACCATCAGCGTCAACGTCAACGTCAACGTCAACGTCACCGTCACCCTCACCCTCACCGCCACAACCCCAGCCCACCTCGCCCGCGGCAGCGGCGCCACCATCCGTCGGCAGCGCGATGGGCGCGGCGATCCTTCAGCCCCGCTCACGCTGGGTCGCGAGCCACTGGCACGAGCTGCCGGGCTGGACCAGCGACCGCCCTTCCGAACTCTGGCCCGCGCTGCTGCGTGGCTGCGAACGCCCGGCGCCGGGCTGGGCGATGCTGTGCGCGCAGGCGCGCACCGCCGTCGGATCGGGCAACGCCTTCAGCGACGACGCGACGCGCGCCTGGCTCGAAAAGCGCCTGCAACCCTATCGGATCGAGGCCCATGAAGGCGGATCGGATGGCCTGATCACCGGCTACTTCGAGCCGCTCGTCGAAGCCTCGCGCACGCCGCGCAACGGTTTTCGCGTGGCGCTGCACATGCCCCCGAGCGATCTGGGCAGCAAAACGCCTTATTGGAGCAGACGTCAACTCGACACACTGCCCGCTGCCCAGGCCAGCCTGCGCGGGCGCGAACTCGCCTACCTGGCCGATCCGCTGGATGCGCTGATGCTTCAGGTGCAAGGTTCAGGGCGCTTGAACATCGTCGGCGTGGACGGCAAGCGCAAGCTCGTGCGCGTGGCGTACGCCGGGCACAACGACCTGCCGTATCAGTCGATCGGCCGCTGGCTCATCGATCAGGGCGAACTGCGCCCCGGCGAGGCTTCCTGGCCAGCGATCCGCCTTTGGGCAAAGAACAACCCGAAGCGCATCAACGAGTTGCTGTGGGCCAACCCGCGCGTCGTGTTTTTCCGCGAAGAACCTCTGCCCGACCCGCAACTCGGGCCGCGCGGCGCGCAAGCCGTGCCGTTGACGCCGCAGCGCTCTGTCGCCGTCGACCCGCAAAGCATTCCCTACGGCACCGCCCTGTGGCTCGACACGACTGAGCCCCTGTCCAACTCGCCGCTGCGCCGCATCGTGATGGCGCAGGACACCGGCAGCGCCATCGTGGGCGCGGTGCGCGCCGATTTTTTCTGGGGCTGGGGCGACGAGGCCGAAGCGCAAGCCGGGCGCATGAAGCAAACCTTGCGCATGTGGGCGCTGTGGCCAAAGGTTTGAGGCCCAGGCCACACAAGCGAGGAACTATTGCCCCCCCTTCGTATCGACTGAAAGGTTCGTGTCGGCAGCGCGACCTATTCCCGTCACCGAACTCTGGAAGGACAGACCCATGACCCGACGCTCCTTGTTCCAATGGCTGTTCGCCGCCACATGGCCCACTTACGCCGTAGCCGCCGACGGTGGCGCGCCGAAGATCGAGCGCCTCGTGCTGCCTGACGCCGAGTGGAAAAAGCGCCTGACGAGCGAGCAGTACCAGGTGCTGCGCAAACACGGCACCGAGCGCGCCGGCACGAGCCCGCTGGACGCCGAAAAGCGCCGCGGCCGATTTTTGTGCGCGGGCTGCGACCTGCCGCTGTTCGGCTCGGAAATGAAGTTCGATAGCGGCACCGGCTGGCCGAGTTTTTTCACCGCCTACCCCGGCGCGCTGGGCACGTCCACCGACTTCAAGCTGCTCTACCCGCGCACCGAATACCACTGCGCGCGCTGCGAAGGCCACCATGGCCATGTGTTCAACGATGGCCCGGCGCCGACAGGCAAACGCTACTGCAACAACGGCGTGGCGTTGAAGTTCGAGGCGGCGGCATGATGGCGCGCCACACGCTTGCCGCGGGCGTGCTGCTCGCGACACTGATGAACCTGACCGCGGCAGCAGGCCCCACACCCAGCGCTGGCGCCACGCCGCTGAAGCCGACAGGCAGCACGGCGCGCGCCATTTTCGCGGGCGGCTGCTTCTGGTGTGTCGAAGCCGATTTCGACAAGGTTGACGGCGTGCTTTCCACAACCTCCGGCTACAGCGGCGGCAGCGTGGCGAACCCCAGCTACGAGCAGGTCGCGGCAAAGCAGACGGGCCACGCCGAAGTCGTGGAGATCGTGTTCGATCCGGCGCGCGTGAGTTATGCGAAGCTCGTGGAGCACTTCTGGCGCACCATCGACCCGACGACGAAAGACCGTCAGTTCTGCGACGCAGGCTCGCCCTACCGCAGTGCGATCTACACTCTGGACGATGCACAACTGAAGATTGCACTGGCGTCGCGCGCGGCGCTGGAAAAGAGCAAGCCGTTCAAGGAACCCATCGTCACCGAGATCGTTCCAGCCAGCGCGTTTTATCCGGCCGAGGCCTACCACCAGGACTACTACAAGAAAAACCCGGTGCGCTACCAGTACTACCGCAATGGCTGCGGGCGCGACGCGCGGCTCAAGCAACTGTGGGGTGCGGCGGCGGCGCAGTAGCGAGGCGTGCGCAGGGCAAGTGCCGTGCCGGCGCTCTCGCCAACCACGGCCTGCCAGCTCCACGCGCGCGGCGAGCCCGCTACACCTCCAGCCACTCCTTGCGCACGGCGTCGTTCGCCTTCAGGCTCTCGGCCGTGCCTTCGAAGACCACGCGGCCGTGCCCCATCACGTACAGGCGCTTGGAGATGCGCAGCGCGATCGTCAGCTTCTGCTCGACGAGCAGGATCGCCACACCGCGCGCGGCGATGCGCTCCAGCAGGTCGGCGACGAGTTCCACCATCTTCGGCGCCAGGCCTTCGGTGGGCTCGTCGATCATCATCAGGTCCGGGTCGCCCATCAGCGTGCGGCAGATCGTCAGCATCTGCTGCTCGCCCCCTGATAGCACACCGCCGGGGGTGTCGGCACGCTCTTGCAGGCGCGGGAACAGCTCGAACATGTCTTGCATGCGCCAGCGCCCGCTCTCCTTTGTGGACTTCATGCCCAGCATCAGGTTCTCGCGCACCGTGAGCTGGGGAAAGATGTCGCGGTTCTCGGGCACATAACCCAGCCCGCGGCGCGCCACCTGGTGCGGCTTGAATGCCGCGATCTCCTGGCCCTTGAACTTGACGGAGCCGGTGCGCTCCACTTCACCCATGATGGCCTTGATCGTCGTCGAGCGGCCCACACCGTTGCGACCGAGCAGCGAGACGATCTCGCCCTCGCCGACACGGAAATCCACGCCCTGCAAGATGTGGCTCTTGCCGGAGTAGGCGTGCAGGTCGCGCACCTCAAGCATGATCGTGTTCCGCCGTGGCGCTACCCAGATACGCCTCTTGCACCGCGGCTCTGGCGCGGCTGTTCGGTGGCGTGTCGGTGGCGATCACCTGGCCGTACACCAACACCGAAATGCGATCCGCCAGGTCGAACACGACGCTCATGTCGTGCTCCACGATCACCAGCGTCTTGCCTTCGCTGACCTTGCGGATCAGCGCCACGGCGTGTTCGGTCTCGGAGCGGCTCATGCCGGCGGTGGGCTCATCGAGCATGATGACCTCGGCGCCGCTGGCGATCGTGATGCCGATTTCCAGCGCGCGTTGTTCGGCATACGACAACAGACCCGCCGGCACTGTCCGGCGCGACGCCAGATTGATCTGCGCGAGGATCGCCTCGGTGCGTTCGCGCGCATCACGCGCGCGCTCCACCATGTGCCAGAACGAATAGCGATAGCCCAGCGACCACAACACACTGCAGCGTATGTTCTCGAAGACCGTGAGGCGCGGAAAAATGTTCGTGACCTGAAAGCTGCGCGACAGGCCGCGGCGCGCGATCAGATACGGCGCCAGGCCCGTCACGTTTTCGCCGTTCAGCAACACCTGGCCCTTCGTCACGGGAAAACGCCCGCTGATCAAGTGAAACAGCGTCGACTTGCCCGCGCCGTTCGGCCCGATGATGGCGTGGCGCTCGCCCTTGTGCACCGCCAGGTTCACGCCGCGAATAATGGGCGTGACGCCGAAGCTCTTGTGCAGATCGACGAGCTGCAAGGCGCCGACGCTCATGCCCCCCTCCCGCGTTGCGCTTCCTGGGCGGCGGCGTGGTACGCATCGGCCACGCTGGGCATCACGCGCCGCAGTGCCCAGATGCCCACGCCCAGCAGCAAGACCATCACACCCCAGGCGAGCGGCGACTTGGCGTCGTAGCTGACCCAGAAGACGCGCATCGCCGAGCCTTCCGCCGCCTTGACGAGCAGGTGATGCGCGGTCTCGACGAGCGCCACGCTACCCACTGCGAGTGTCAACACCGCGGGCGCTGCCCTGGCATAAGCCGGGCCGACGCGCCCGAGCGTGCCGGCGCCGAGCAGCGGCAGGTGCATCAGCAACAGCCCGCCCAGCCCCCACGGCGCGTACATCACGACGACGACGAACATCAGGCCCACATACAACTGCCAGGCGCCGGTGTAGTCGGACAGCGAGATCTGCAGCGCCGTCATCAGCACCGCGCCGATGATCGGGCCGATGAAGAACGCGACGCCGCCGATGTAGGCCATCAACAGCACGAAGCCCGAGGGTGCCGCGCCAACGACGCTCGACGTCACGATCTCATAGTGAATCGCCGCCAGGCCCCCGGCCACACCGGCAAAGAAACCCGACGCGCAGAACGCGATAAAACGAACCATCTGCGTGCTGTAGCCGACGAACTCCGCGCGCTCGGGGTTCTCGCGAACCGCGTTGCACATGCGGCCCAAAGGCGTGCGCGTGAAGGCGTACATCGCCGCCATGCACAGCAAGCACCACGCCGCGATCAGGTAGTAGACCTGGATCTGCGGGCCGAAGCTGATGCCGAATAGGCGCAGCGTCGAGGTGCGGCTGGTCGAGATGCCGCCTTCGCCGCCGAAGAAGCCGCGCAGGATCAGCGAACACGCGGCGACGAGTTCGCCGATGCCCAGGGAAATCATCGCGAACGCCGTGCCGGAGCGCTTCGTCGAGACCCAGCCGAAGATGAGGGCGAAACTCAAGCCGGCCAATCCGCCCACCAGCGGCAATACCGGCAGGGGAATCGGCAGCTTGCCCGCGCCAATGACGTTCAGCGCATGCGCCGTCATGAAGCCGCCGAGCCCGTAATACACGGCGTGGCCGAAGCTCAGCATGCCGGTCTGCCCGAGCAGCATGTTGTAGGACAGCGCGAAGATGATGGCAAAGCCCATCAGGCTCATCATCGTGAGCGACGAGCCGCTGGTGAAGACCTGCGGCAGCAAGAGCAGCACCAGCGCCGCGCCGCCCCACAGCAGCACGTTACCGCGCACCGAGTTCATTGGCGCACCCTGCGCACTTCGCGCCGGCTCATGTGTCCCGATCCCCCATCAACCCCTTCGGTCGGAAGATCAGGATCAGCACCAGCAACAGGTAAGGAATGATCGGCGCGACCTGCGCCACCGTGGCCATCCACAGATCGCCGCCGATCGACGCGCGCGTGACCGTGATGCCCACATGCGCCAGCACGTCGGCCAGCGACACATTGAGCGCGACGGCGAAGGTTTGAATCAACCCGATCAGCAGCGACGCGACAAACGCACCTTGCAGCGAGCCCAGGCCACCGACGACGACGACGACAAACAGAATTGGCCCGAGCGAGGCCGCCATCGCCGGTTGCGTCACCAGGGCCGGCCCGGCGATCACGCCGGCCAATGCAGCCAGGCCGCAACCCACACCGAACACCAGCATGAACACCAGCGGCACGTTGTGGCCCAGCGACCCCACCATGTTCGGGTGCGACAGCGCGGCGCGAATGATCAGGCCGACGCGCGTGCGCGTCAGTAGCAGCAGCAAACCGATGAACACCGCCACCGAAATCAGCAGCATGAACATGCGAAACGCTGGGTAGGTGGTCGTGAACAGCGTGAACGCGGAGAAGTTCAGCAGCTCCGGAATGCGGTAATCCACCGGCACCTTGCCCCAGACCATCTGCACCACTTCTTCAATGATGTAGGCCAAGCCGAAGGTGAACAGCAGCTCGGCCACATGACCGTGTTTGTGCACGGCGCGCAGGCCGTACCGTTCGACGAGGGCCCCCACCACGCCGACGAGCAAGGGTGCCAGCAGCAACCCTGGCCAGTAGCCGACGTAGCGGCTGATCTGGTAACCGAAGTACGCACCCAGCATGTAGAAACTGGCGTGCGCGAAATTGAGCACGCCCATCATGCTGAAGATCAGCGTCAGGCCGCTGGCCAGCAGGAACAACAGCATGCCGTAGAGCAGGCCGTTGAGCGTGGAGAAGATGATCAGTTCGAGCATGACCGGCTCGGCCCGCGGGCCCCTTCATGTCATCCCGGCGCACGCCGGGATTCGGCTTGGTTGCGGTGCGCCGTCATCCCGATCTACACGGGATGACGGCGCCTGTTCTGATCAGCTCGGCACAACCATCTTGCACGTCGTCGGAATGACGGTGTCTTGCGCCTTGATCACGCCTATCGTCTTCCAGCCCCAGCCGGTTTTCTCTTCGTCGATCTTGGCGCCCGAGCCGAACGACGAGATGTACATGTCCTGGAATAGCGAGTGGTCGCTGGAGCGCATGAAGGTCTCGGCACCCAGCGAATTCTTGTACTTCATGTCGCGCAGCGCTGTCGCCACTTTCTTCGGGTCGGCCGACTTCGCCGTGTTCAGCGCGTCGACGAACATTTCCATCTGGTTCCTCATGCGCAGATACCACCAAGCCTGGGCACTCTCGCCACCGTACTTCTTCAGGAAGTCGGCGGCAAACTTCTCCATGTCGGCCCCCGGCACGTTGTTGTGCCATTCGCTGATCTGGTAGACGCGGTGGTCCAGACCGGTTTGCTTGATCGCCGTCGGGCCACCCGCGCCACCGGCGTAATAGGTGTACCAGTTGACCTGCAGGCCGGCATCGGCAGCGGCCTTGAGCAGCAGCGACATGTCGTTGCCCCAGTTGCCGGTAATCACGCTGTCGGCGCCAGAGGCCTTGATCTTCGCCACGTAGGGCGCGAAATCGCTGACTTTGCCCAAGGGGTGGAGGTCGTCGCCGACGATCTGGATGTCGGGGCGCTTCTTCG
>JANOLJ010000011.1:0-3144 GCA_031419715.1 Burkholderiales bacterium
CACCAGGTTCTGGCTGCCTGTGTTCTCACCCGTCGCGTACAGGCGCCCGTCGCGGGTGATCACATGGGCGTCCGTGGCCACGATCACCGGCCCTTGTGGACTCGTGCCCGGCAACACTGTCACGTGGAAGCCACCTGCCCGAACTCGGGTCAACGTGCCCACGGCGCGGACCTCGTTGAAACTGTAGGTGCCGGGCACGCTGTTGGCGCCCGGGGTAAAGGTCCAAAGCTGGCATGAGGGTGTGCCAAGACCCCCCGGACACGAGTCGGTGTCGATCATGACCCCGGTGGCTTCCTCGGAGAAGTTGATCGAGTACTGGGTCGCAGCCTCGCCCGCAGGCAGCCGCGACACATCGACCTGAACCGTGACCGAGCTGCCCTGGGTGACGGTTATCGACGAAGGCCGGACCACGACCTGCGGCGCATTACGGTCGCTCTCGTCAGCCGGTTCATTGCCGCCACCGCAGGCGGCGAGCGCGGCAATCAGCGCCATCGCACCGAGCCGTCCCAGCGCTACGAATGCGTTCATCGCGCCACCCTCACGTAGTACCCATCGCCGTTGTGGAACGCCACCACCCGATAGCCCTGGGCGCGGTAGCCGTTGGCTTCCTCCTCGGCGCGGCGCATGGACACAAACGGCCCATGGGTGCCGTCGGGGTTGGCGCCAGCGCCGGGTGCGCCGCCGCGACCGCAGGCGTCGCCGAACACACCCTGCACTCGCGCATTGCCGGCATAGCCCCAGGCGCCGGTGTTCAGGTTCAACCAGTAGGCGCCGTCGGGAATGTCCGAGCAGCTGCGCCGCGCCAGCGCCAGCACCTGCGCGTCGTTCATGCGCTGGCCGTTGACGTAGACGCTGCGCGACTGCGCCCGGGCGTCGGTGGTGAACAGGGCCAGCGCGACGGCGAGCGGCACGACGCTGCCGGCAGCCGGGACTTGCCGCGGGGCAACGAACGATTGAGACATGGTCGGCACTCCTCCGCGCTTCAAGGGCAGCTGCGTCAGGCGGTGCGGGGCGGCGGCCTCTCGGATCGATTGCCAGGGTCGGGGTGCGAACCGTCGTCCTTCATCCTAGGGATCGCGCAGGCGGGCGCACAGCACCCAAATAGGGTAGAAATGCGGCAGCGCTGCCGCATGACCACACACCACCATCATGTCGCTTCAGGTTCGCCCGATTCGTGCCGATGAGTTGCCGCGCGCGCACGACCTGATGCATGGCGGCGGCCGTGGCCTATACGACGAGGTCACGCTGAGCGAGTTGCCTCACCTGTGGCGCGAGTTGCTGCAAGCGCGCCGGCTCGAGATGCATGTCTTCCTCGACGACACCTTGCCGCCGGCGCGGCACATCCAGGGCGTGGCGTCGGGCGCGTTCGTCAGCAATGCCTTCGCCGACGCGCTGGTGGCCGAGGGTGAGCCGATGGTGGCGTGCCGGGTGATGCGGGCCGAGCTTCAGGGACGCAGCGTGATCCTTACCCGGGCCCAGACCGGGCTGGCCAATGCCGGCGAGGGGGTCAACGCGCTGGGGCTGGACTTTGCGTTTGCACCCGACAACTGGCCCATTCCCACGACACAGCGCTGGGCGCCGTTGTTGCTGGAGTCGCTGCGCTTGTGGCTCGACGGCTGGCGCTTGCGCATGCGCCTGCGTGAATGTGTCGGGCACGACCAAAGCCCAATGGCGCGTGCGATGGGTGTGCCCGTGCTTCACCGCCATTGCGACGTCGACGGGCGGCGCCTGGCGCCGCAACAGAGGCGCTACTTGATGGGCATCACACGCGAGCAGAGTCGGCGCTTGCCGGCGGACTTGCCCGCATTGCTTTTCTTCGCCGAGCGTGAGCCGCGCTTCCACTTCACCATGGCCGAGCAGGACCTGCTGCTGCTGGCGCTGCGCAACCACGCCGACGACGACTGCGCGGCACAGCTCAACGTGTCGCCGCACACGGTGAAGATGCGCTGGCGTGCGATCTTCGATCACGTTGCCGAGCAACAGCCCGAGTGGTTTCCCGACAGCGATCCCCACGGGCAGCGCGGGGTGGAAAAAAGGCGCCACCTGCTGGCCTACCTGGCGCGGCACATGGAAGAGGTGCGACCGCGCTCACACCGGCTGGCGGCGGAAGAGCCGGCGCTGACGCCTCCGGGTTAATCAAGCCGCAGCCGCCGCTTCAGCCGACCACCCGCGCCGGTCCGCGCATCAGCACGAACTCTTCCGCCGCCGTCGGGTGCACGGCGATGGTGCGGTCGAACATCGCCTTGGTCGCGCCGGCGCTCAATGCCACCGCCAGGCTCTGCACGATCTCGGGCGCGTCGGCGCCCAGCATGTGCAGCGCCAGCACCTTGTCGGTCGGCGCATCGACCAGCAGCTTCATGTAGCAGCTCGAAGAACGCCTGAGCCGGATTCAGTTCAGATGCCCTGCGGCTTGCTCAGGGTCTTCATGCGGTCCTGGGTGCGCACGCCCAGGGTCTGCTCGACGCCGCCGCGGCGAATCTCGAGCCGCACTTCGCGCTCAGTCACCTCGTTGCGCCAGAGGGCCTTGTAGAACGATTCGAGGTCGGTTACCTCGACCCCGTCGATGCGCAGGATGCGGTCGCCCGGCAGCAGCCCGGCAAGCTCGCTCGGGCTGTCGCGGCTCACGCGCAGCACCCGCACGCCGCCTTCATGCTCGACGCAGTTGACGCCGAGCCAGGCGCGCGCGCTGCTGCGCGACGCACCCTTGCTGCGCAACTCGCCGAGGATGGGTTTGAGCAGGTCGACCGGCACGAACATGTTGCCCGGCATCCGGCCGAGTCCGGGGCCGAGCGCCTCGCTGACGACCAGCGAGCCGATGCCGAGCCGCTCGCCACGCGCATTGAAGAGCGCTGCACCGCTGTGGTCGGTGCGCGCCGGCACGGTGAAGAGCGCGCCGTCGATGTGGTATTCCCAGTAGCCCGAGAACGCGCGCCGGGACACCATGCGCGCCAGGCTGACATCGCCCTGCGCGCCTCCGCTGGCGATCAGCAGCGGCTCGTTGCCCGACACCCCGGCCGAGTCGCCCAGGCGGGCCGGCGCGAGCTTGAGCGGGGTCAGCGCCTGCACCAGGCCGAAGCCGGAGGCGAGGTCATACGCCACCACCTTGGCCGGCACCTGGCGCTTGCCTTCGAGGATGAGGTCGAC
>JANOLJ010000012.1:0-9707 GCA_031419715.1 Burkholderiales bacterium
CCTTCACGGTCTGGATGCCGGTGACGGCTTCGACAAGCAGCGCCTGGTTCTCGGCGCCGCGCGCGAATTTCTCGTTCAACCGGGCGCGCAGGATCGGCATGAGCATGAGGCTCAAGCCCACGTAGAGCGGCAGGCTCACGAGCACGATCAGCGTGAGCGGCACGCTGTAGGCGAACATCACGGCGATGAAGATCACGGAGAACAACACGTCGAGCACGAGGGTGAGTGAGTTGCCGGTGAGGAAGCTGCGGATGTTCTCCAGCTCACGCACGCGCGCCACCGAATCGCCGACGCGCCTGGCCTGGAAGTAGGCCAAAGGGAGCTGCAGCAGATGGCGGAACAGGCGCGCGCCGAGTTCCACGTCGATGCGGCTCGTGGTGTGGCTGAACACATAGGTGCGCAGCATCGAAAGCACGCACTCGAACAGCACCACGATCACGAGGCCCGTGACGAGCACATCGAGCGTGGTCAGCCCGCGATGAACCAAAACTTTGTCCATCACCACCTGAAAGAACAGCGGCGAGACCAGGCCGAAGAGTTGCAGGAACAGCGAGATCACGAGCACCTCGCCGAGCAGCCTGCGGTGCTTCACCAGGCTCGGGATGAACCAACT
Organism: Burkholderiales bacterium; assembly: GCA_031419715.1. Lineage (GTDB taxonomy): Bacteria > Pseudomonadota > Gammaproteobacteria > Burkholderiales > Burkholderiaceae_C > JAEMQF01. The sequence goes on from JANOLJ010000012.1 coordinate 614, forward strand.
GAAGTCGAAGCGCGCGAGTTCACCGGCGAGTTAGGCGCGGCTCGTGATGAGGATCAGCTTTCCCGTCCACTGGCGAGCGAACGCGTCGAGCGGCTCGATGACGGGCCGGCCGCCCTGGACGGCGCCGCTCGGGTCTTGAAACAGCACGCGCTGGCCGTCGCATTGAGCGAGCACCACCGTGCGGATGGCGCCGGCTTCGTCGCGCAACAGCGCGAGCGCCGGCAGCGGTGTCAGCGCCAGGCGATCTGGCGTGCTGCGCGTGAGCGTGGCCCTCAATCCGAGGTGTTTGGCGGCGAGAAGAAAGTCTTGGCTGTTCGGCGCGTGGTTCGGCGCCCAGCCGAGCGCATGGCACAACTGCGCGGAGTCGGCTGCGACATGGTGCAACCGGGCGATGAGGCACAGTGCCGCCAGTGGCGACGCTGCCTGCCCGGTCAGCGGCGGTGCACGTGCAGGTGCGGCGTCGCCGGTGGCCTGCCGGCTCGCCTGAAAGAACGAAGAAGGTGGCTGCGTGGATACAGGCGCCGAGTTCGCGTCTGGCACGTCACCCCCCCTCCAACTTGCTGTTGCGATACGTTCACGGCCCGTCCCAAGAAACTTGGCGTTCTCACTTCGCGCCTTGGGACCAATGTATCGGGGCAACATGACGCCGCTGCGGCTGTTACGCTCTGGTGTTTCCCTATCGTCAATATTGAGGATGCGCGCTGAGCCTGATCTGGGGTAGGAGCGCCACTCAGCGGTACTTCGCGACGAACTTTCTGTCGATCCAGTTCTTCCAATACCAGGCCCACATGCCCTCGGACGACCATGAGCCCCACGACACGATCGCCGAGCGCCGGCCGCACGCTAGCAGGTTCAGCGAGCGCAATTTCGGCAGATGCTCTTCGAGCATGCCCCCACCCAGATAGCGGCGCAGGTTGAGCGCGAGTGCCGGACCGGCGCGCACCGCGAAGACGCCGCTCTTCGGGCGCTGCAGCGCGAGGTTCGACGCCACATCGCCAGCCGCGAATACATCGGCGTGGGACGTGCTTTGCAGTGTCGCCGAGGTCGTGATGAAACCCTGCGCATCGAGCGCCAGGCCACTGCCCGCCAACCACTGCGGTGCGCTGATGCCGATGGCCATGACGGGCGCGTCGCATTGCACCTTCGTGCCGCTGCCCAGGATCAGATGCAGTGCGGTGATCTCCTTGCAGGTGTCTTCGAGCACGGTGATGCTCAGGCGCCGCAGCGCGGCGCGGGCGCGCGCCTGCACGCGCGGCGCATAGTTGGCGAGCACCGGCGGCCCGCCGGTGACGAGGCTGACGCGCGCGCGCTCGCCAAGCCGGTACTGCATCGCACACGCCACCTCCACGCCCGCCGCGCCGGCGCCGACCATGACGACGCTCAAGCCGCGTTGCTCGGCCAGCGCGAGCAGCGCGTCCCACATGCGCGTGAAGTCTTCGATCGGCCGCACGAACAGGCCGAACTCACGTGCGCCGGGAATCGCGTCGCGGTCCATTTCAGGGCCGGTGTCGATGCTGAGGACGTCGTAGCTCAACCGCCGTGCATCGCTCAGCACCACTTGGTGCGCCGCGGCGTCGATGCGCGTCGCCGCGGCCTCAACGAATTCCGCCTGCGCGCGTGCCGCAAGTTGCGGCAACGGGATCGCACAGTCATCCACGGTGTAGTGGCCCGCCACCATGCCAGGCACCATGCCGGAGTACAACTGGCGCGCGAACGGGCTCACCAGCGTGACGCGCACGTCCGGCAGCGGCTGCGCCGCCAAGGCCAGCAGAACCTGCACATGGGCGTGCCCGCCTCCGAGCAGCAGGAGGTGCTTCATGAGTGTTTCAGTGGAATCGACTCAGACTCTTCAGACGGGCGCGCGACATCAGGGTTGCAACACCAGGTTGGCGACAAACCCCAGGCTGCGGCCATGCGTGTTGTCGGCGTCCGCGCCGACGGCGATACCGATCACCGGCGGCAGTACCTGGACCTCGTCGCCGAAGAGTTTCATGAAGTCGGCGCCGATGTCGCGCCGCTCCTCGACCCACTGGCGCTGGTGCTCGGTGCCGCTTTGCAGCACGATGTAGCGTAGGCGGTGCGTGTAGGCGTTGTGCAACGTCGTGCCGCGCGGCAGGGCGACGTCCCACACATAACACAGAGTTGCCGCGGGCAAGTCTTGATTGGCTTGCGCGCGCGCCATGCGCAACAACTGGCGTTCGACGAAGGGCACGTTGTCCAGCGGTTCGTCGAAGAACACGCAGACCTTGAGCGCCACGTCGTCGCCGGCTTTGCGGTGCAGGTTGGCACCTTCGATCAGCTTGTCGACGCGCCAGCGCCAGCCGAGCTTCAAGCCCGGCGCCACGCCGCTCAGCGGATGCACAAGATTGCCGTAGGACTCGTCAGCCTCGACGCGCAACGCGCGCTTGCCATCGATATCCACCACGGAAAACCGCGTCAGAGGTTTGGTTTGCTGCGGCAAGCCCACGACATGCCACGGCGCTGGAGCCTGCGGCGACTCAGCCGAAAACGGCGTCAACACAGGCGCTTGCGCCCGAGCCAGACTCAGACATGCGGCGCATGCCAGCGCCGCGAACAGTGGAAGGGAAGAAGGCAATTCTCGATTTTTTGAGGTCAACGCCCGGTGGCGTTCAGCGACCAATCGTAATCGAGGTGGTTCACGGGCAAGGTTTTCGCCTTCAGGCGCGCCTGTTCGTCAGCGTCGTCAGTGAGCTGCGCCGCGTACTTCGCGAACAGGTCCTCGATTTTGTTGAAGCCGCGGTGGCCCTTTTCCCAGTCTTCGCGAAACCACTTGAAGATTGCGCTGACTTCAAGCGTGCCGGCCCGGACACGGTTGCGCGTGCGGTCGCTCATGAAGCGCAGCATGCCGTCGTCGAGCTGGGCGTCGAGCTTCGCTGCCGTGAAGGCTTCATGGCGCAGCGCCGGGCAGCCGATCGAGGCGCAGTTCACTGCCGCGTGAATTCGCGGGTCGGCATAGTTCGGTCGCAGTTGTTCGTGTTCGATCCAGTCAAGGTGCCGCTCTTCGCCGAGCAGTTTGAAGAACTTCTTCTTCCAGGGTGAGGTGACGAAGCTGCCCAAGTCCTTGATCGATTTCAGATCGGGGTACTTGGTGAGGATCAACTCGACGGTGAAGGCGTTGTAGGCGTTGATCAGGAATGCCATCTGCTGCGGCTTCGGCCATGCGTCGAACTCGCTCTTGGCAACGGTGGAGAGTGCATCGAGCACTTTCTTCAGCTCGGCGCGATCGGCCTTGAAGCCGGCGTAGTCGACGCGGCTTTGTTTGTTGTCGGCCAGCCACTTGACGTGTCTCTTCAGCAAGTTGTCCCACGCGGTGGTTTGCGCTTCGGGCTGAGCCATTGCGCCAAGGCTGAACGTCATGAGAGCGGCGATGATGATGCGTTGAATGAGTTTCATGGTCGGTCCTACGCGTCAGTAGGTGAGGCGGTTTCAGGCCAGGCGCCACGCATGGAAGCGCCGCAGCCATTCCAGCACCTTGTGCGGCTGGTGGTTGCGCTTCCACTCGCCCGCAGCGTACTTGTTCGCCTCGGCCAACGTGGGATAGGTGTGGATCGTGCCGAGTATCTTGTTCAAGCCCAGGCCATGCTTCATCGCGAGCACGTACTCGGCGAGCAGGTCGCCCGCGTGCAAGCCGACGATCGTGACGCCCAGGATTTTGTCCTTGCCCGGCACGGTGAGCACCTTGACGAAGCCATGCGCGGCGCTGTCGGCGATCGCGCGGTCGAGATCGTCGATGCCGTAGCGCGTGACTTCATAGGCCACGCCCTTTTCCTTCGCCTCCTGCTCATTCAAGCCCACGCGCGCGACTTCGGGGTCGATGAAGGTCGCCCAGGGGATGACGGAGTAGTCGACCTTGAATTTCTTGAACGTGCCGAACAGTGCGTTGACCGACGCATACCAGGCCTGGTGCGCCGCGGTGTGGGTGAACTGGTAGGGTCCGGCGACATCGCCTGCCGCCAGAATGTTCGGGTAGATGGTTTCGAGGTACTCATTCGTCTCGATCGTGCGGCCCACTGGGATGCCCAGCTCCTCCAGGCCATAACCTTTCAGCCGCGCCACGCGGCCCACGGCGCAGAGCAATGCGTCGAACTCAATCCGCTGGGTCTTGCCGGCGGCCTCGACGACGATGTACTTGCGCACGCCCTCCTTCTCGCAGCGCAGCGCCTTGTGCCCGGTGAGCACCTGCACGCCATCGGCCTCCAGCGCTTCGCGCGCAAGTTGCGACACCTCCACATCTTCGCGAATCATGATGCGCTCCAGCATCTCGATTTGCGTCACTTGCGAGCCCAGCCGCGCGAAGCTCTGCGCGAGTTCGCAGCCGATCGGCCCGCCGCCCAGCACCACCAGGCGTTGCGGAAGCTCGCGCAGGCCCCACAGCGTGTCGCTCGTCAGGTAGCCCACGTCCTCCAGCCCCGGCAACGGCGGCACGAAGGGCATCGCACCGGTGGCGATGACGATGTTTTTCGTTGTCAGCGTCTGCCTCTTGCCGTTGCCGAGGTCGATTTGCACGGTCCACGGGTTGAGCAGCTTGGCATAGCCCTGCACCACATCGACGCCCAGACTTGTGTAGCGCTCCACCGAATCATGCGGTTCGACTTCGCGCACGATGCGCGCGACGCGCTCCATCACGTCGGCAAAGTTGACTTTCGCATCCGCTTGCGCGACGCCGTAACGCGCGCTGTGCTTCATCTGGTGCAGCAGCGTCGCCGTCTTGATGAGCGCCTTGCTCGGCACACAGCCGTAATTCAGGCAGTCGCCGCCCATTTTGTGCGACTCGATCAGCGTCACCTTCGCCTTCACCGCGGCGGCGATGTAGCTCGTCACCAGCCCGGCCGCGCCGGCGCCGATGACGACCAGGTTGCGATCGAACGACTTCGGCTTCTGCCCGGCCCAGCGCGCGTAGACCTTGCGGCCTTGAAGCACGTCGACAATTTTCTTCGCCACCAGCGGAAACACGCCGAGCAAGACGAACGAGCCAATCAACCCCGGCGACAGAATTCCCTGGAGCGACTCCAACCTGCCCAGTTGCGTGCCGGCGTTCACGTAGACGATGGTGCCGGCAAACATGCCGAGCTGGCTGACCCAATAGAACGTCCAGGTCCGCATCTTCGTCAAGCCGAACAGCAGGTTGATCGCCGCCGGGGGAATGGCCGGAATCAGGCGCAACGTGAAGAGATAAAACGCACCGTCTTTGGCGATGCCTTTGTCCACCTCGGCCAAACGGGCGCCGAAGCGCTGGCGCACGCTGTCGCCCAGCACATAGCGCGACGCGAGGAACGCGAGCGCAGCACCGATGCTTGACGCGAACGACACGACGAGGGTGCCGATCCATACGCCAAATAGCGCGCCACCGGCCAGAGAAATCACCGCGCCCACCGGCAGCGCGAGGGCGAAGACCACGATGTAGAGCAGCGCGTAGACGCCGATCACGAGCAGCGGCTGCTCGGCGTACAGCGCGGCGAAGTCCGCCTGGCGCTGCTTCAGGTACGCCAAGCTGAGGTACTGGCCGAGGTCGAAGGCGAAGAACGCCACAACCAATGCCAGCAGCACACTGACCAAAATCAACTTGCTGCGCGACATCATGTCCCCTGTAGTGGCTTTCAGTCGGCGCTGGGTCGTCAAACTTACGCGCGTCTTGCGGGCGTGCAGCCGCTCAAGGCTTGAGCGTTCCTGCCGCCTTGCGCTGTTGGTATTCGGTTTCCAGCGCCTCGCCGCTCTTGTAGTGCGGCACGCGCAGCACCATGCGCTTGCTGCGTTGGATGAAGCTGTTGGATCCCTTGATTTCTTCGGCCCAGTATTTGTCGGCGCGCTGGGTGTTCAGTTCGCGGTCCATCAGGAACGCGCGGCGCGAACCAACGCCCCCGAAGATGTAGAGCTTGCCGTCGCGCAGCAGCCAGGTGTCGGCGTCGCCGCCCCAGGGGATGCCGTAGGCGATGCCGTTCGCGCAATAGCCACCGTACTGCGGTAGGTACTTGGCGGGCTGCGCATCGAACAAGGCCTTGTGCTCCGGGCTGGCGAAGCGGAATGTCACACCCTCGTGAACCGTCTTCACGTCGGGCCGCCCCAGCATATGCTTGGCGTCGGTGAAATAGGCGACGACGTCGTGGCCCTTGAGCATCACGCTCGCATCGGCAGCCTCGGGCACGGCGTTCACGGGCTTGAGCGTTCCGCCCGGGTTCTGCGCCGCCATGCCGGAACAGCCCGCGGCCACCACCAGCACGAAGGCCAGCCCCAGCCACTTGAACGCGTTCATCAATTTCGTATTCATCTTCTTCCCTCGATAGGCTTCACTGACAACGGCGCGAAGTGTAGTCGTCACTCCTGATCAATCAGGACCACGCCGTGCAGCCATTCCTGCGACAGGGCCCGGGCCAGCCAGTGGGCGAAGTCGAACCCAGCCGTGGCGCGCGCCAACGCTGCACCCAGCGTCAGGTCGTCCAGGACATCGCGGCTCCAGGCCAGCGTGGGCGCATCGATGCGGTGCACCGCCGCCCGCCAGCCGCTTCGCGCGACACACACGGCTTCGCCGCGCTGCTCGGCCATCGCGCGCCTCGCTTCGGCGAGGTCGCGGGCGTCCGCGGCATGCGCGGCATGCGCGGCGTACAGGCTCGCCACGGGCCAGCGTGAATCGAGCAGCGCCGTGCCGGGCCGCAAGCGCAGCCGCACGCGCTCGGGCTCGTGGCTGTCGAGCAGCGCCAGCGAGGCTGCGTCGAGGTTCGCATCGAGCGCGCGTTCGCAGCGATGGCGCAACCAGTCGAGCTCGGCGCAGTCGCCCAAGTAGGGCCAGCGCGCCAAGCCGGTGTGCGCGCGCAGCCACGCGGGCAGCGCGTCGCCCCATTCGCCGATATCACCACATTGCGGTGGCGCGTCGCGCCAGAACTCGCGCGCCATGTGTTTGAAATCATCCGCGCCCAGCAGCGCCTGCAAGGTCGGGAAGGCCGCGGCGAGGGCACGCTCGGCCAGCGCGTCGGCATTCGCGCGGTAAATCTCCCAGCCGGAACGCGCACGCGGCTGCGGCCTGACCCGCGCCGTGCGCGCCGTCGTGGCGTCCAGATCACCTCGCGCTGTCAGCAGCGCCAGCACCGCTTGCTGGCGGGCCGCTTCGGCGCCCCGGCCGCTCACGCCGCCACCTCGGCGTGGCAGGCCACGGCACGATCGGCCTGCCCGAGCAGCACGTCAAGCGCCGGAACATCGGTGTCCCATTCGATCAGCGTCGGCAGCGCGCCAAAGCGCCGCAGTGCGTGGCGGTACACCTCCCACACTTCGCTGCGAACGGGGCTGCCGTGGTCGTCAATCGCCCAGTCATCGGCCTGGGCGTAGCCGGCGAGGTGAATCTGAGCAACCACGTCGCGCGGCAATGCATCGACCGCGCCGCAACACGCCGCCACGGGGTCAGGCGCTGCCGCGTTGATTGCATTGATCGCATTGACGATGAGGTTGTTCACATCGAGCAGCAGGCTGCACCCGCTGCGCCGGCACAGCTCGGTCAGAAACTCGGCCTCGCTCATCGCGTCGTCGGTGAAGGCCAGGTACGCCGAGAGGTTCTCCACCAAGATCGGCCGGCGCAGGCGTTCCTGCACGACGCCGACATTGCGCACCATGATGGTCAGCGCTTCCGGCGTGAACGCCAGCGGCAGCAAGTCGTTGGCGTGCCACACGGGCTCGCCAATGCCACGGCTGGCGCGCGCAAAACAGGCGTGGTCCGACACGCGGTCCGGTTCGATCTCGCGCACCAGTTCGTCGAGCCGGTCAAGATGCCAGGGGTCGATACCCAGCGCCGAGCCCAGACCCAAGCCGACGCCGTGCAGGCTCACCGGGTACAGCTCCCGGGCGCGCCGCAGCACGGCGCGCGTAGCACCGCCCGCGGCGAAGAAATTTTCGGAGTGAACCTCGACGAACGCCAGGTCTGCACGCTGCTCAAGCAGTTGCTCATAGTGCGGCTGGCGCAGGCCGATGCCCACCGCGGCGTCAGCGCGCACGGGCACAGGCACGGCCACCTGAGAAAACCTGAGGGACAGTGGGGTGTGGTCTACTTCTTCGCCGCAGCCTTGGCTTCCTCGGCGCTCATGCCGCCGAGCTGCTTGCAAGTGCCCCCGGCCACATATTTCCACTCGCCGACGTCTTTGTCGACCTTGGCTTGGCCCGCGCAAGTATGCGTGCCCGCCAGATTGGCGCAGTCGTTCTGCCCGGCCTTGGCGATGCCATAGCACTTTTCTTTCGGCTTGCCCTGAGCCGCAGCCTGAGTGGCCAGGCCCAGCGCCAGCACCGAAGCCAATGCCGAGGAAATGACGAGACGTTGATTCATAAAGCTTTCTCCGCGTAGAGGGCGTCGCACAGGCCACCGGGCCTGTGTGCAGCGCCTATTGTTCACCAACTGGGTCGGGTTGCCCGCGCAGGGTCTTACACCCCGGGCCGGCGCCCAACCCGGGCAAAAACCGATTCGCCCATGCGCAGTCTGCATGGATACTGCGCCACCCTACCCTCGACTCCAGGAGTGCGCATGCTTGATCTTCGAAGTGTTCTGCCCCAGGCCGCTGCGCTGGCGCTTGCCGCCGCGACCCTGACCGCCCAAGCGCAAGTGAAATGGGACCTGCCCGCCGCCTACGCCGCGAGCAACTTCCACACCGAGAACCTGACCCAGTTCGCCAATGATGTCGACAAGGCGACCGCAGGCAAGCTGAAGATCGCCGTGCACGCCAATGCGTCGCTGTTCAAGGCGCCCGAGATCAAGCGCGCCGTGCAGGGCGGTCAGGCGCAGATCGGCGAGATCCTGCTTGCGAACTTCCAGAACGAATGGCGGATCTACGGCGCCGATGGCCTGCCTTTCCTGGCCGACAGCTACGACGCCTCGGCCAAACTCTATAAGGCGCAAAAGCCGGTGATGGAGAAAAAGCTCGCCGAACAAGGGCTGATGCTGCTGTTCGCCGTACCGTGGCCGCCACAAGGCATCTACGTGAAGAAGCCGATCGCCTCGGCCGCCGACCTGAAGGGCGTGAAGTGGCGCGCCTACAGCCCGGCCACCGCGCGCATCGCCGAACTGGTGGGCGCGCAGCCGGTCACGGTGCAGGCGGCTGAG
>JANOLJ010000013.1:0-5889 GCA_031419715.1 Burkholderiales bacterium
GTGGGGCTCATGCGTCCAGCCGCTGCTGCGTGGCAGGGTCGAACCAGTGCAGATGCTCTGGCGATGCGTGCAGCGAAGCGATGCTTCCCACGGCGGGCGCGATGCGCGTGCCCTCGATGCGCGCCGTGAACATGGCCTGGCCGAGTTTGCCGTACACCAGCCGCTCGGCGCCGAGCATCTCCACGACCTCAATTCGCAACTGCCAGCCCACACCCGAGGCCGACGCAGCCGGGCCGAGCAGTTCGCAATGCTCGGGGCGCAGGCCGAGCAACAGCTCACCGGTGCGCGGCGCCGGCCGCGGCAGCGCCAGCACCTGGTCGCCGGTGTGGAACTGCAAACCTTCGGCGCGGCCGACGATCAGGTTCATCGGCGGTGAGCCGATGAAACTCGCGACGAAGGTCGTCGCCGGTTTCGCATACACCTGCTCGGGCGTGCCGATCTGTTCCATGCGCCCGGCGTTCATCACGATCATGCGCTGCGCCAGCGTCATCGCCTCCACCTGGTCGTGCGTGACGAACAGCGAGGTCACGCCCAGCTCGGCGTGCAGCTTCTGAATCTCCAGGCGCGTTTGCGCGCGCAGCTTCGCGTCGAGATTGGACAATGGCTCGTCGAACAGAAACACCTGCGGCTGGCGCACGATGGCACGGCCCATCGCGACACGCTGGCGCTGGCCGCCCGAGAGTTCACGCGGCTTGCGCTCAAGGAACGGGCCGATCTCAAGAATCTTCGCCGCCTTGTCGACACGCGTCTTGATTTCGGCAATCGGCACCTTCGCGATCTTCAAGCCATACGCCATGTTGTCGAACACGCTCATGTGCGGGTACAGCGCGTAGTTCTGGAACACCATCGCGATGTCGCGCTCGGAGGGTTCGATGTCGTTCACCACGCGCCCGGCGATCGAGATTTCGCCTTCCGTGATCTCCTCTAGCCCCGCCACCATGCGCAGCAGCGTGCTCTTGCCGCAGCCCGAAGGGCCGACGATGACGATGAACTCGCCGTCAGCGATTTCGGCCGTGACGCCGTGGATGACGGGGTTCGCCTTCGGCCCGGAGCCGTAGCGCTTGATGACGTTGCGAAGCGATATCGAACCCATGCGTTGCCTCTTGTTCTTGTTCTTGTTCCTGTTCTTGATCCTTATTTCTCGCTGTCCACCAGACCCTTGACGAACCAGCGCTGCATCAGCAGCACGACGAGGGCTGGCGGCAACATCGCCAGGATCGCGGTGGCCATGATGACGTTCCACTCGTTGGCCGCATCGCCGCCGGAGAACATGCGCTTGATGCCCATCACGATCGGGTACATGCTCTCGTCAGTCGTCACGAGCAGCGGCCAGAGATACTGGTTCCAGCCGTAGATGAACTGGATGACGAAGAGCGCCGCGATGCTCGTCATCGACAGCGGCACGAGCACGTCTTTGAAAAACCGCATCGGGCCGGCGCCGTCAATGCGCGCCGCTTCCACCAGCTCATCGGGCACAGTCAGGAAAAACTGCCGGAACAGGAAGGTCGCGGTGGCCGAGGCGATCAACGGCACCGTCAGGCCCGCATAGCTGTTCAGCATGTTCAGGTTAGCCACCACTTCGTAGGTCGGGCCGATGCGCACCTCCACCGGCAGCATGAGCGTGATGAAGACCATCCAGAAGCACATGCTGCGGCCGGGGAAGCGAAAGTAGACGAAGGCAAAAGCCGAGAGCAGCGAAATCGCGATCTTGCCGATGGCGATGACCATGGCGCTGACGAAGCTGATCCACAGCATCGGCGCGACGGGAGCGACCTTGCTGCCGTAGCTGGTTTCGCCGCCGAACAGCGCCACCCAGTAGGTCTCCATCATGTGCCCGCCGGGCGCCATTGACATCGGCACCTGTTGCACGATCTGCTGTGAGGTCTGGGTTGACGCGATCAGCGTCACATAGACCGGGAAGGCGATGACGAGCACGCCGAGCAAAAGCACGGTATGCGCCAGCGCGCGTCCGATTCGATCGCGTTCAACCATTTGGGTGGGCGCCTTTCATGTCAGCGGCCGCGCAGCGGGGGACGGCTTGCTTTCGGCCCGTTGCAGACCTTCTGGTTTGGTCTCGCAAGGGCATGCCAGCGTCGCGCGGGATCAGGCGGCCGGGGCACATTGCTGCGCTCATGTCCCCCGGCAACGGCCTTCGGCCGTCGCCTCCTCCTTTACTTCGCTCCGCTATGCGCCCCGTCCGCCTGAACCACCACCCAAGCCCTGCGGCACGCGCTGCGGACGGCATGCGAGAACCACGAAACACACGCTCGCGAACACCTGCAACGGGCCGACAACGGACCTACCCGATACGCCGCAACGTAGAGGCCACATCTCAGTACTGAACCTTCTTCTCGACATAGCGGAACTGCACGACGGTCAAGGCAATCACGATGACCATCAACACCACCGACTGCGCCGCCGAGCCGCCCATGTCGAGCGCCTTGAAGCCGTCGTAATAGACCTTGTAGACAAGGATCGCCGTGTCCTTGCCCGGGCCGCCGTTGGTCGCGGCGTCGACGATGGCGAAGGTGTCGAAGAAGGCGTAGACGATGTTGATGACGAGCAGGAAAAACGTGGTCGGTGAGAGCAGCGGGAACACGATCGTCCAGAAGCGCCGCCACGGGCGCGCACCGTCAATCGCCGCGGCTTCGATCAGGCTCTTCGGGATCGACTGCAACCCGGCCAGGAAGAACAGGAAGTTGTAGGAGATCTGCTTCCAAACGGCGGCCATCACGATCAGTGCCATCGCGTGGTTGCCATTGAGCAAGTGGTTCCAGTTGAAGCCCAATTCGCGCAGCACGTAGCTCACGATTCCCACCGACGGCGCGAACATGAACAACCACAGCACACCGGCCACCGCGGGCGCCACGGCGTAGGGCCAGATCAGCAGCGTCTTGTAGATCGCAGCGCCGCGCACCACGCGATCCGCCATCACCGCGAGCAGCAACGCGATCGACAGGCCGCTCACCGCCACCAGGAGCGAGAACACTGCCGTGGTGTAGAACGACGCGAGGTAGGTTTCGTCAGCCCACAGGCGCTCGAAGTTCAGCAAACCGACAAATTCAACCGACGTGCCGAACGCGTCTTGCCGCAACACGCTCTGGTACAGCGCTTGCCCCGCCGGCCAGAAGAAGAACACGAGGATGACCGCCATCTGCGGCGCGATCAGCGCCCAGGGCAGCCACCAGCTCTTGAAGCGGACGCGTTTTTCGACGGCCAAGGTGAGCCCGCCAAGTCAGGGCTTCTTGTTCGCGGCTTCGAAGCGCTCGAGTTGCTCGTTGCCCCGCTTCACCGCAGCGTCCAATCCTTCTCCAGCGGTCTTCTTGCCGCTCCAGATGTTCTCCATCTCTTCATCGATGATGGTGCGGACCTGCACGAAGTTGCCCAGGCGAATGCCGCGCGACTTTTCCGTGGTCTTGCGAATCATTTGCGTGACGGACACGTCCGTGCCCGGGTTCTGCTTGTAGAAGCCGCTCTTTTCAGTGGCCTCGAACGAGGCCAAGGTCACGGGCAGGTAGCCGGTGCGCTGGTGGCTGGCCGCGGCAATGTCGGTCTTGGACAGATGCGCGAAGAATGCGGCAACGCCCTTGTACTCGTCGGCTTTCTTGCCCGACATCACCCACAGGCTGGCGCCGCCGATCACGGTATTCTGCGGCGCGCCTTGCACGTCGGGGTAGTAGGGCAGCGTCGACGTGCCGGCGGCGAACTTGGCGTTGCGCTTGATGTTGCCGTAGAGGGCCGACGAGCCCGTGGTCATCGCGCATTCGCCCGACACGAAGGTGGCGTCTGCCGCGTTGCCGCGGCCCTTGTAGACGAACAGCCCCTGCTTGGACATGTTCGCCAGGTTCTCGATGTGGCGCACATGCAGCGGCGTGTTGAACGCCAGGCGCGTGTCCAGGCCACCGAAGCCGTTGTTCTTCGTCGCGAACAGCGTGTTGTGCCAGGCGGAGAAGCTCTCCAACTGGGTCCAGCTCACCCAGCTCGTCGTGAACGGGCACTTGTGGCCCGAGGCCTTGAGCTTGGCCGCGGCAAGCGCCACTTCGGGCCAGGTCTTGGGCGGTTGCTCCGGGTCGATGCCGGCGGCTTTCAGCGCGTCTTTGTTGTAGTGGAATACCGGCGTCGAGCTGTTGAATGGGAAGCTCAGCATCTGGCCGTTCGGCGCCGTGTAGTAGCCCGCCACCGCCGGTACATAGGCCTTGGGGTCGAACTTCTGGCCGCCGTCGGCCATGACCTTGGTCACCGGGACGATGGCGCCTTTGCTCGCCATCATCGTCGCGGTACCGACCTCGAACACCTGCAAGATGTGCGGCGCGTTGCCGGAGCGAAACGCGGCGATCGCCGCGGTCATCGACTCGTCATAGGTGCCCTTGAACGTCGGCACGATCTTGTACGCCGTCTGGCTGGTGTTGAATTCCTTGGCCAGGTCGTTCACCCATTCGCCCAGGGCCCCGCCCATCGAATGCCACCATTGAACTTCGACCTGGGCCTGCGCGGGCGAACAAAGCGCCGCAGCCAGGACCACTGAAAGGATTGCGCCATTGCTGGTTTTCATGAGAACTCCGTTATCGCGTGAATTAGCCAGCCGGGCAGTCTGGCCAGCGAATGTGACAGTTGCGTTTATCCCGTGGAAGTGAGGCGAGGGCAACGGGGGATAACCCCGCCGCACGAGTTATACCCGGGAAGGAAGCGATGCTGCACTGCGGTACGATGCCCTCGCCCCAGCCAATTCGGGTGCCCGCCGGGCACCCGGCGCCGATGAACGCCCCGCTCCCGCTGACCCGAATCTCCGCCGCGCCAATTCCCGACTCGACGGCACATGCGCCGCGGTTGCGCGAAATTCCCTACAACTACACGTCGTTCTCCGATCGCGAGATCGTCATCCGCCTGCTCGGCGCGCGCGCCTGGGAACTGCTGAACCAGTTGCGTGACGAGCGCCAGACCGGCCGCTCCGCGCGCATGCTCTATGAAGTGCTCGGCGACATCTGGGTCGTGCAGCGCAACCCCTACCTGCAAGACGATCTGCTGGACAACCCGAAGCGGCGCAAGCTGCTGATCGACGCGCTGCGCCACCGCTTGCGTGAAGTCGAACAACGCCGCAAACCGGATGCCGACGCGAACCGCGACGCCTTCGTCGGCGAACTGCTGAAAGCGGCAGGCGCCGCGGTTCAGCGCTTCGAGGCGCACTTCGAAGCCGTGGCCGAGTTGCGGCGCCGCGCCACGCGTGTGCTGCGCCGACACACGGCAAAAGACAACGTCAAGTTCGACGGCCTGAGCCGCGTTTCGCACGTGACCGACGCCACCGACTGGCGTGTTGAATACCCCTTCGTTGTGCTCACGCCCGACACCGAGGCCGAGATGGCGGGTCTGGTGGCCGCGTGCATCGAACTTGGCTTGACGATCATTCCACGCGGCGGCGGCACGGGTTACACCGGCGGCGCGGTGCCGCTCACCTGGAACAGCGCCGTCATCAACACCGAGAAATTGGAGACGATGAGCGCGGTGCAAATGAAGCGCCTGCCGGGCCTGGACCATGACGTGGCCACGCTTTGGACGGAAGCCGGCGTGGTGACGCAGCGCGTGGCCGATGCCGCAGAAGCCGCGGGTTTTGTTTTCGCCGTCGATCCCACCTCGGCCGAGGCGTCATGCATCGGCGGCAATGTGGCGATGAACGCCGGCGGCAAAAAAGCGGTGCTGTGGGGCACGGCGCTGGACAACTTGGCGTCGTGGCGCATGGTCACCCCGGACGCCAAGTGGTTGGAGGTGATCCGCCTAAACCACAACCTGGGCAAGATTCACGACGCGCCCGTGGCGAGCTTCGAGCTGCGCTATTTCGACGCCAAAGGCAAAACAATCGAGCGCACCGAGCGGCTCGACATTCCGGGCTCCACG
>JANOLJ010000014.1:0-4792 GCA_031419715.1 Burkholderiales bacterium
ACGGCCTGTTTGGCGCCATCAAGGCCTTCATCGATCTGCATTCGCTGCTGCCCAAGGGCGTCAAGCTGATGCCCGAGGATGTGTTCTCAAGGGCCAGCTTCGTGCTATCAACCAAAGTGCTGGACCCGCAGTTTCAGGGCCAGACCAAGGAGCGCTTGAACAGCCGCGACGCGCTGCGCCTGGTGTCGGCGTGCGTCAAGCCGCTGCTGGAGCTGTGGCTGAACCAGCATGTCGAGCATGGGCGCAAGTTGGCCGAGCTGGTGATCCGCCAGGCGCAGACGCGCCAGCGCGCCTCGCTCAAGGTGGAGAAGCGCAAGGGCTCGGGCGTGGCGGTGTTGCCTGGCAAGCTCACCGATTGCGAGAGCCGGGATCTGCTGCTGAACGAAATTTTTCTCGTCGAGGGCGACTCGGCAGGCGGCAGCGCCAAGCTCGGCCGAGACAAAGAAACGCAGGCGATCCTGCCGTTGCGCGGCAAGGTGCTCAACGCCTGGGAGGTGGAGCGCGACCGGCTGTTCGCGAACAACGAGATTCACGATATCGCGGTGGCGATCGGCGTCGACCCGCACGGCGCGAATGACAACGCCGACCTCTCCGGCCTGCGCTACGGCAAGGTCTGCATCCTGAGCGACGCCGATGTCGACGGCTCGCACATCCAGGTGCTGCTGCTCACGCTGTTCTTCCGCCACTTCCCCAAGCTCATCGAGGCCGGGCGGATATTCGTCGCCAAGCCGCCGCTGTTTCGCGTGGATGCACCGGCGCGCGGCAAGAAGCCCGCCGCGAAAATTTATGCGCTCGACGACGGCGAACTTGGCGCCACGCTCGACAAGCTGCGCAAGGAAGGCGCGCGCGAAGACTCATGGAACATCAGCCGCTTCAAGGGTCTGGGCGAGATGAACGCCGAGCAGTTGTGGGACACGACGCTCAACCCCGAGACGCGGCGCCTGCTGAAAATCGAATTCGCGCGGCTCGGTTTCGCGGCGACGGGCGACGCGCTGACCAAGCTGATGGGCAAGGGCGAGGCGCAGTCGCGCCGCGAACTGATGGAGTTGCACGGCGACGATGTCGAGGTCGACGTGTGAGTGAGGTGCGCGCGCAGAACGTGCGCCTGCGCCCGACGATGCTGTCGGATCTCGACTTCGTGATTTCCGTCGAACAGAACCCGCGCAATCGCCCCTTCATCACGCCGTGGGAGCGCACCCAGCACGAGGGCGCGGTGCGCTTTCCGGACTTCCGACACTTCATCGTCGAGAACGGCGCGGACTGGGCGGCCACCGGCTTCGTGATTCTTCAAGGCTGCCGCAACCCGCACCGTTCGATCGAACTCAAGCGCATGGTGTTGCAGCCAGCGCGGCAGGGCCAAGGTGCCGGCCGCGCCTGCCTGCGCCTGCTGGCGCGAATGGCGTTCAACGATCTCGGCGCGCACCGCTGCTGGCTTGACGTGAGGGCGCTCAACGTGCGCGCGCAGGCCTTGTACCTGTGCGCGGGCTTCGTCGACGAAGGGCGCCTGCGCGAATCGGTGCGCACCGACGCGGGCTACGACTCATTGATCGTGATGTCGATGCTGGAGCAGGAACACGCGGCGCGCTGCCAGGCGCGACCCGAAGTCGCGCAGTGAGCGACCGCGACTCGACCCGTAGACAAGGAGACGATACATGCGCTCGACGATGATGGACATTCCCCTGTCGCTGAACCACTTGCTGGATCGCGCCGGCACGCTGTTCGCGGGCAATGAAATCGTGTCGCGCCTGCCCGACAAGACCTTGCGCCGCCACACCTATGGCCAGTACCACCGCCGCACGCGCGCCCTGGCGTCGGCGTTGCAGCGCCTGGGGCTGAAGCCTGGCGAACGCGTTGCCACGCTGAGCTGGAACCACCACGCGCACCTGGAGTGCTACTTCGGCATCCCGGCGGCGGGCGGCGTGATGCATACGTTGAACTTGCGGCTCGCACCCGATGAAATCGGCTGGATCGCGCACGATGCGAACGACCGCTTTCTGATCGTCGATGACATTCTGCTGCCGCTGTACCGCCAGTTCGCGCACTTGCACGCGTTCGAGCGGATCATCGTGTTTGCGTTTTCCGGCGCGGCCGTGAGCGCGGAGTTCGACGACTACGAACAACTGCTTGAGCAGGCCGACCCGCAGGGGTTGACCTACGCCGAGCATGAAGAGACCGACGCCGTGTCGATGTGCTACACGTCGGGCACGACGGGCCGGCCCAAGGGCGTGGTCTATTCGCACCGCTCGACGGTATTGCACACCTTCGTCGGTTGCCTGGCTGATTGCTGGGGCTTGCGCGGCAACGATTGCCTGCTGCCGGTGACGCCGATGTTCCATGCGAACTGCTGGGGCATACCGTATGCCGCGGTGATGATGGGCGCGAAGATCGTGTTCCCCGGGCCGCATTTGCACGCTGACGATCTGCTCGACCTGATGCAGCTTGAGCCGCCGACGATATCGCTGGGCGTGCCGACCATCTGGCTCGGCCTGATCCAGGCGCTGGAACGCTCGCAGATTGAGTCGCCCGGGCGCTGGAAGCTGCCGCAGGGCATGCGCTCGCTGGTCGGCGGCGCGGCCGTGCCGGAGTCTCTGATCCGCGCATTCGCGCGCCACGGCGTGTGGTTGCTGCACGGCTGGGGGATGACGGAAACTTCGCCGCTGGCCACCGTGTCCTACCCTCGTGCCGAGTTGCAGGACCGCGGCGACGATGAGCGCTTTCGCCGCGCGGCGATGGCCGGCGTGCTGCTGCCGCTGGTGGAATTGCGCATCCGTGACGACGCGGGCGTGGACCAGCCACGCGACGGCCAGGCGATGGGCGAGGTTCAGGTGCGCGGCCCGTTTATCACGGGTTCGTACCACGAGGTGCCGGTCTCGCCCGACAAGTTCACCGCTGACGGTTGGCTGCGCACCGGCGATGTGGCGACGATGGATGAACTGGGTTTTCTGCGCATCACCGATCGCACCAAAGACCTCATCAAGTCGGGCGGCGAGTGGATCAGTTCCGTCGATCTGGAGAACGCGCTGATGGCGCACGGCGCGATCGCCGAAGCCGCGGTGATCGCGATTCCTGATTCGAAGTGGAGCGAAAGGCCGCTCGCGTGCATCGTCTGGAAATCCGGCCAAACAGCGAGCCCCGAGGAACTGGCGAGTCACTTGCTGGCCAACGGCTTTGCGAAGTGGCAGTTGCCGGAACGCTATGAAGTCATTGCCGCGGTGCCGCGCACCTCGACCGGAAAGTTCTGGAAGCTCAAGTTGCGCGAGATGTTCCCGCGCTGAATTGCGCGCCGGGCGGGCCTTATCATCCCGACTCTCAAGGAAATGTGGCTCTGCCACTTTCCTTGATCCCCGCGGGGGACGGCCGGCTTCGGCCGGCCTTGGGGTGCTCATGAGCAAATGTGGCTCTGCCACTTTGCTCATCCCCCATGGGGGCGGACGACGTATGTCGTCGGCCTGGGGGCCTTTTCCTGGGGGCGGTTTCATGGTGGGTGGGTGGACAAGGCCAGACACAGTGCGCAACGCAGTGCTTGCGTCGTGGTTGCTTGCCGCGCTGGCCGGGTGCAACAACAGCCCCCACCCAGATGGCGCTGAGTCGACGAACACGCTTTTCTCCGCATTCGCCGAGCGCTCGCCGCGCTATCTCGACCCCACGGCGTCGTACTCGAACAATGAAACGCCGATCACGTTTCAGGTGTATGAGCCACTCTACGGCTATCACTACCTGAAGCGGCCGTACACGCTGATTCCGAAACTCGCGACGGAGATCGTCGCGCCGCGCTACCTCGACAAGTCGGGCAAGGAGCTGCCCGATGACGCACCGGGCGAGCTGATCGCCGAGAGCGTGTATGACATCGCCATCAAGCGCGGTGTGAAGTACGCGCCGCACCCCGCGTTCGCCGTGGACGGCCAAGGCAAGCATCGCTATCACGCGCTGGCCCCGGGCGAACTCGGCGACCGGCGCTCGCCGCTGGAGTTTGCCGAGCAGGGAACGCGCGAAGTGGTGGCCGAAGATTTTGTCTATGCCATCAAGCGCCATGCCACGACGCGCATCCAGGCGCCGGTCTACGCAACTTTCTCAGAGTACGTGATCGGCCTGAAAGACTACGGCACGCTGATTCGCGCTGAAGACAAGAAGCTGCGCAGCAAGCTCGACCCGGCTGACCTCGACAAACCGTTCCTCGACTTTCGCAAGTTCCCGCTCGAAGGCGCGGTGGCGCTGGACAGCCACACGCTGCGCATCCGCCTGCACGGCAAGTACCCGCAATGGAAGTATTGGCTGGCGATGCCGTTCACCGCGCCGGTGCCGTGGGAGGCCGACATGTTCTATGCGCAGCCAGGCATGGCGCGCAATGGCCTGACGCTGAACGTCTGGCCGGTCGGCAGCGGCCCCTACATGTTGGTGGACTATGTACAAGACCGGCGCCATGTGCTGGGGCGCAACCCCAACTTTCGCGGCGAGCCGTATCCCTGCGAGGGCATGCCCGAAGACAAGGGCCTGGGTCTGCTTGAAGACTGCGGCAAGACCATGCCGTTCATCGACACGCTGGTGTTCAAGGCCGAGAAGGAAGCGGTACCGTTGAAGGCGAAGTTTGTGCAGGGCCATTTCGACGTGCCCGAAATCGAGCGCTTCGAATACGGCGTGGAGTACGCACTCGACATGGCCGACTCGGCGCGCGTGAACAAGGAGTTCACCGAGAAGGGCTTCAAGCTGCCGCGCCCCGTCGACATCTCGAACTGGTATGTCGGATTCAATTGGCTCGACCCGGTGGTGGGCAAGGGCGCTACGCCCGAGCAGC
>JANOLJ010000015.1:0-1931 GCA_031419715.1 Burkholderiales bacterium
TATGCAGTTAGCGGCGCATCAGTTCCCCGAGCGGGTGGAACTGCTGGGGCCACTGATTCACGCGGGCGACCTTGGAATGTGGTTCGCGGCGCGAGGTGTCGGCAAGACACAGGTGATGCTGTCCATCGGTGCCGCGCTGGCGTTTGGGGGCAACTTCCTGCAATGGTGTGCCTCCGCACCCGTGGGGGTGCTCTACCTGGACGGTGAGATGAGCGGCGCGGTAATGCAGGAACGGGTGGCTTCCTTCATTCCTGCGCACGCGGGCGAAGACTTGGTGAACAACTTTCGGCTTTTCACGCCGGACCTACTCCCGGAGGGCCAGCCGCTGCCCGATCTGTCAACCGCCAATGGTCAGGCGATGGTCGAAACGCTGATCGCTGACAGCACGCGGGTCATCATCATCGACAACCTGTCCGCATGGTGCAGGACGGGCAAGGAAAACGAGAGCGAGTCATGGACGCCGATGGCCGACTGGCTGCTGACGTTGCGCAGGCGCGGTATCGCTGCACTGCTCGTGCATCACGCGGGCAAGAACGGCGAGCAGCGCGGCAACAGCAAGAAGGAAGACCCGCTGGATATCGTGGTTCGGCTCAGGCGCGCGGGCGACTACGACCCGAAAACGGGCGCGGCGTTCACCTGGACGATTACCAAGGGGCGGCACCTGTACGGCGATGACGCTGCCGACCTGGACCTGACGCTCAAGATTACCGACGGGCTGGCCCGTTGGGATTGGAAGCTGGCCGAAACGTCAACCACTGCGCGCGTCGGCGAGTTGGCCGACGAAGGCATGTCGCCAACGATGATCGCCGAGGAACTGGGCATCAATCGCAGCACCGCGTGGCGCGCGCTGAAGAAGGCCGGCAAGCTGCGACCGAAAGACGGCGATGGCAGCAAGCTAAAGGGCCGCCGGGGCGCTACTTCTGCCGGGGGTACCGACTGATGGGCCTACGCGACCGATATCTCGCCGCAATGCAGAGTCGTTGCGCGGTTGCAACCGCTGGGCGACGCAACACGCAACACCCCCATTCGTTGTTGCGCATTGCATCCGCCGTACCGGTGCAACGCGCAACAGAGACGGCAGGCCATGCAACAAGGCACGCAACAAGCGCGCAACAGGAACACGAACGACCGAGGGCGTTTGACGCAACGCCTGACGCAACAAATGTGCAACGGGAGCCCGCAGCGCACGCAACGGACTCGCAATTCGGAGTGTTGCGCGACGGCGAGCCCGGGAAGCCCGATCCCATCGACTTGGCGGCGGTTGCTTGGACGGATGCCGACATTTCGGCGTTCCTCGAGCGGCGCGCCAGGCTACTGCGTTGGGGCTGGGCCGAGCCCGAGGCCGAGAAGCTGGCCGAGCGGCTGCTGCGACGCGATCGCGAGCATGGCGACGAGCGCGTGTGCTGTGTGGACTGTGCTCACTACCGCACCGGTCGATGCGGCAACCATCGTGTCGCCGGCTTGAACTCGCCGGAGCTGGGTCGCGACTTGGCGGCGACGCTGCAACGCTGCCCCGCGTTCGCGCGGCGCAAGGACGTGCCATGACCGCGATAAGCGAATTGCAACACCCGGGCGGCGACCAAGGAGCCTTCGGCAACACCCGAACTGGAATTGAGCATGGCGAACAAGACTGAGCGCGCGAACGGGCCCACAGCGATCGCGAAACCCGCAGCATCGAACGAACTGCGGATCGTGGGAGATCCAAATCAAACAAGCGAACAGCGCATGGCCAAGACGGCACTCGGGCCAACTGCGGCCAGTGCCGTGACCGCCGTGAACTATGCCGAGAGCGTCTTCGGTGTCATGAGTCTGACCGCCGCCCATGACATGCTCAACAGCAGTGTCAAGGCCGTACAGGACGGTGACATGCGAGAAGTGGAAGCCGTGCTCGTCGCGCAAGCAGCGGCGCTGAACTCGATCTTCAACACGCT
>JANOLJ010000016.1:0-4997 GCA_031419715.1 Burkholderiales bacterium
GGCCAGCGCGACCAGCGCCTGCTCGAACTCGCCGCCAAGCACCGTGCCCACGCCTCGGTCGCGCAACATGGCTTCGTTCATCGGGGCGTAGAGCCCGTAGACGCACAGCTGCGCCTTCGGCGCGAGGGCCTGGATGCGCGGCAGGGCCTGCATCGCGATGCGCGTCGCGGTGTGCATGCCCACATGAATCGCGACCAGGCGCGCGTTGCGCAGCAGTTCACCATCGAGCTTTTGCAGCGACAGATCGAGGCAACGGACCTGGAACCCTTCGCGCTTGAGCATCGCCGCGGGTTCGGCCAGCGCGAACGGCTGGCGCCCCAGCTCGTAGGGGCTGATGAGCGCTACTTCGATTTCGCCCTCTGCTCAAAAGGCGCCGCGCCAGGTTCGCGGCTGGCACCTGCCGCCTGCATGCGCGCCAGATAGTCTTGCCAGAGCGATTCGCGGTTCGTGCCGAGCCAGTGCAGGTAAGTCCACGAGTAGATGCCGGTGCTGTGCCCGTCGGAGAAGGTGGGCTGCACGGCATAGTTGCCCACCGGCTCCAGCGCCGAGATGTCGACCTCGCGCTTGCCGACCTGCAGCACTTCCTGCCCGGGGCCGTGGCCGGCCACCTCCGCCGAAGGCGAATACACGCGCAGCAACTCGAAACTCAGCTCGAACTTCTTGCCGTCGCCGAACACGAGTTCCATGACCCGCGATTTCTGATGCAGGTTGATTTCGGTGGGCAGCGGCGTGTTGTTGTCCATGGTGCGATTCAGGAGTGTGCGGGGCATCGCAGCGACGACGAGCCCTTGATCCGAGCCGAGTATAGGCAGGTCAATCCCCCTGCCGCGAACAAAGGCGCCGCGCGCGGCCACCACCGCCTGCCTCGCGCGGGGTTCGGAAGAGCGTGCGCTGCGGGCCGACAGGCCCGCAGCACTACTGTCAGCCCGTGCGCGCTGCGATGGATGTCATCCCGGCGTACGCCGGGATCCACTGGGTGAACGGATCGACAATTCACCGAGCGCGCAGCTCTTCAACGAGTGGCTACCGGCCCCGTATCGAGAACGGGGTGGCACTTTCGCCGGTATGACGGCGGGTGGCTGAACCATGTCACCAGTCATGGCGTTTCAAGACACTGCGTCTGACTCTCAGCCGCGGCGGCAGTCAAGCCGAAGACACGGCGATGCGCCGCGGCTGCGCATGCGCTTGCTTCGGAATGCGAAGCGTCAGCACGCCGTCTTTCAGGTTGACGTCGATCTTCGATGTATCGAGCTCACGGCTGAGCGTGAAGCTGCGTCGATAGCGCGGCACCCGCACTTCGGCATACACCGCCTCCAGGCCTTCGGGGGTCTGCGCCTGGACGCTGCCTTCAATCAGCAGCGCGTCACCCTCGAGCTTCAACTCCAGCTTGTCTTTCGGAACGCTGGGCATGTCGGCGAGCAGCGTGATGCCGGATTCGTCTTCGAAGACGTCCACGGCGGGCAGCACGGCGCGCTGCGGGTCCTGCTCGGTAGCGATCGTGGCGACTTGTTTGGTGTCGTTCATGATGATTCTCCTTGGGTTGAATGTGCAACGGATCACTGCACCGTGATGCGCTTGGGTTGTGCCGCTTCGCTGCGCGCAATGCTCACCTGAAGCACGCCGTCGCGATACGCGGCCTTCACATGGGCCGAGTCCACGTCATCCGGCAACGCGATCGCCCGGGCGAAACTGCCGGTGTCGCGCTCGCGGGCGTAGACATTCACCTTCGGGTCGTTCTCGGGAATGCCCGAAGTGCTCTCACCGGCGATGCGCAACACGCCGCGGTCGAGCAGCACCTCGATCTTCGAGGCGTCCAGGCCGGGAGCGAAGGCGTAGATTTCCATGCTGCTCGTGGTGCGACCGATATTCACAGCCGGCAACGTGCCGGCTGCAACCGAGCGAATGCTGCTCGGCAAGCCCGAGACGCCAAAGACGTCATCAAGTTCACGACGCAGCCGCTCGAATTGACCGAACAAGCTGTTCGGGTAGTTCAGCATCGATTCATACATGGTTTGTCCTCCGATTCAGTGGGTTGACACCGGCAGGAGACCAGGACCAGCCGGCTCGGCACCCTAAATAGGTGCCGCGCGCGCGGTTTCAAGGGGTCGTGGGGACGCGGGGGGGCTATCGAGCCGGCGGCCCAAGATTCGGCGGGCGACGTGAGTAGACTTCGAACCGAGCGCCACTGCGCCCAAGCGCTGCGTTCGCCCCGGGCACACGGGTCAGGAGGTCTTTCATGGCTACATCAATTGGGTCGCGCCGCCGCTTGCTGGCGACGCTCGGCGCATTGCCGTCGATGCTGCTGGGCGCGCTGCCCAGCGCGTGGTCGGCGACATCGCGCACCAAGACGCCCCCGCTCGCGCGCGTTGAGCCCGTGCGCGAAACGCTCTGGGGCGAGACCCTCATCGACCCCTATCGCTGGATGGAGAACCCCAAGGATGCCGACTGGGAGCCCTTCATGCGCAGCCAGGCCGAACATGCGCGTGGCGTGCTCGACAACCTGGCCGGTCGCCAGGCGCTGCGCAAACGCGTCGGCGAGCTTTCCGCGGGCCTGCCGATCGCGCGTGCGCCGCTGGTCGCGGGAAATCGGTTGTTCTACGAAATGCGGCCGCAAGGAGCGAGCCAGTTCAAGCTCTATCTGCGTGACGGCGAGAGTGGAACCGAGCGTTTGCTCATCGACCCGGGTACAAAGCGCGAAGGCGGCGCGCATGTGTCGCTCGACTGGTGGTTGCCGTCACCCGACGGCCGCTATGTGGTGCACGGCTTGTCGCCTGCCGGGTCCGAGAATTCGGTGCTGCAGGTGCTCGAGGTCGACAGCGGCGTGGTGCTGCCCGAGCGCATCGATCGCACGCAGTACGCGTCACCGAGCTGGCTGCCCGACAGTTCCGGTTTCTTCTTCAACCGCTTGGCGCAAGGGCGCACGCTCGGCAGCGTGGACTACTACCTCGATTCGGCGATCTGGCTGCACCGCCTGCGTAGCGATCCCAAGGACGATGTGCGCATCCTGGCTCGCGGCCAATACGCCGAGGTCGCGATCGAGCGCAGCAATTTCCCCTTTGTCGGCACCGACACCAGCAGCGAGCATGTGATTGCCGTCGTGCAGGGCGGCGTGCGGCGCGAGAACCCGGTGTACGTGGCGCTGCGCGCCGATCTGTTGGCCGGCCGGCCACGCTGGGTCAAGGTCTGCGACGTGGAAGACGAAGTCGTCGGCAGCGCGATGCGTGGCGATGAGTTGTACTTGCTGACGACGCGCGACACACCTAACGGCAAGGTGCTGCGGACATCGCTGGCGAAACCCGACCTGGCGCGCGCGAGTACCGTGGTCGCCGAGGGCAAGGCCGTCGTTGAGGGCATCGCCGCCGCGCGCGACGGCATTTACCTGCGCGACATGGACGGTGGCTACAGCAGCTTGCGGCGCCTGGGCAATGACGGGCGGGTCGCGGCCGTGCCGCTGCCCTTTGAGGGCTCCGTTGAGGCCGTCATCACCGACACCCGCGCCGATGGCGCGTGGTTTGATGGCACCGGCTGGCTGCTGCCGTTCTCGGTGTTTCGCCATGAGCCGGGCAGCGGGCAGACGCGCCAGGTGGCTCTGGCGCCCAAGTCGAACCTGAATCTGTCGGGCTACGAAGCAGTTCGCGCATTTGCCACCGCGCGCGACGGCACGCGCATTCCCTTGTCGATCGTCGCGCGCAAGGGCCTGAAGCGCGATGGGCGCAACCCGACCTTGGTACAGGCCTATGGGGCCTACCAGATCGTCTCCGGCCCCTACCTCAGCGCGCGCAGCCTGGCGTTTCTGGAGCAGGGCGGGGTGCTGGCCACGGCCCATGTGCGCGGCGGTGGCGAGTACGGCAAACCTTGGTGGCGCGCCGGGCAGAAGATCAGCAAGCCCAACACCTGGCGCGACTTGATCGACTGCTGCGAGGAACTGGTGCGCAAGCGCTGGACGAGTTCCCGGCAGCTCGCGATTCAAGGCGGGTCGGCGGGCGGAATCGCCGTGGGACGCGCGTTGACGGAGCGGCCGGATCTGTTCACGGCCGTGATCTCCAATGTCGGAGTATCGAATGCGCTGCGTGCCGAGTTCTCGCAGAACGGCCCACCGAACATCGATGAATTCGGCACGGTGACTGAACGCGCTGGCTTTCTCGGCCTGAAGCAGATGGACGCGCTGCATGCGGTGCGCGACGACGGTCGCTACCCGGCGGTGCTGCTCACCACCGGCATGACCGATCCGCGCGTCGAGCCCTGGCAGGCCGCGAAAATGGCGGCGCGCCTGCAAGCCGTGCCGGGTCGCACCAACCCGGTGTTGTTGCGGGTCGATTTTGATGCGGGCCATGGCCTGGGCTCAACGCGCGAGCAGGTCGACGACGAACGCGCCGACGAGTTTGCGTTCGTGTTGTGGCGCAGCGGCCACCCAAGGTTTCAGCCGCGACGCGGTTGAGCGGTTGAGCAGTCCCCGATGCGGCACGGCACAGGTCTTGCCCGATTTCGGCCCATTGAGTTCCGTCGATGTTGTACGGCCTGCTGTCGTCGTGGCAGCAGGGCGACGGCGGTGCCCCCGTTCTCCGGCCCACGCTCGCGGGGCACCGGATTGAGACTTTCAGCGTCGAGCCATCAACACTGTTTCGCCCGGGAACCGTTGGGGACACCGCGAATGGGGCCTGCGCGCGGGGGCGCCACCGCCGCCCTGTTTCAGCCTGAGGTGGCGTGCCACGCTGCTCTACGCTGGCATGCAGCTCGCGGCGCATGCCAGCAACAGGCCGATCGCAAACCACCACTTCCATGCCATGGCAAGCAAATCGAAATCACACCGAATTCAGATGCATCCCGAAATCAAGTTCGACGATGGCACCCGTCATCATCGCCGCGCTGGCGATGAGCCAGTGGATCGTCTCGGCCACTTCGTCAGGGTGGCCGATGCGCTTGAGCGGTGTCACCGCGATCTGGTGCGCGCGGCGCTGAGCGAATGACTCCGGCGCCAGGCGTTCGACGAAGCCGCC
>JANOLJ010000017.1:0-5714 GCA_031419715.1 Burkholderiales bacterium
GCCGCAATACATGGTGCCGCAGCACTTTGTGCACATCGAAGCGCTGCCGCTGCTGCCCAACGGCAAGCTCGATCGCGCGAAGCTGCCGCAACCGGGTGACGCGAAAGACGATGCGCCAGCCGCGCCGGCCGCGCTGCACACCGATCTGGAACGCGGCATTGCGGCGATCTGGCAACGCTTGTTGGGCGTCGACTCCGTGGACCGGGCCGACAACTTCTTCGACCTCGGCGGGCATTCGCTGCTGGCGATGCGCGCCGTGAGCCAGATTGAAGAATTGCTGGGCGTGAGGATCGGTCCGCGCCGGCTCATCTTCGAGACCCTGGCCCAGTTGGCAGCGACACCGGACGCGACTGTCGTGCCACAAGCAGCGCGAACGGCGCAGGCGGCGCAGGCGACATCCGAATCGGCACCGAGCAAGTGGCGCATGGCGCTGAAGCGCCTGCTCGGCGGCAACGCCTCGTAGCGCTACTTGCCGGGCTCGGCTTCGGGGGCCCGCACGGCTTGAGCTTGGAACGCCAAGCCGTTCACCGTCAACCCCTGCGCGGACAGGCGCGCCGCGTTGCTCGGGCCGATGCCCTGGACGCGCCGAATCAGATCGGCCCAGTCCTTGAACTCACTTTGGGCGCGCGCCTGGAGCATGTTCTCGGCGAGCTGCGTGCCCACACCCTTGACGCGCTCGATCTGCGCCAGCGTGGCGCGGTTGGCGTCGATGCCGGGCTGCGCCACCGCGCTGCACACGGCGAGCACAGGCGCAATCACCCAAAGCTTCACGGCGACCCCGCCAACCACTCGACGTAGCGTTTCACGCCAGTCGCAACGTCGGCGAATTGATGCGCGCAGCCAATGCCGCGCAGATTCGCGAGATCGGCCTGGGTGAAGCATTGGTACTTGCCGACGAGCGCGGCGGGGAACTCGATGTATTCGACCCAGGCGCTGGCCACCAGCCCCTGAAGCGGCAGGTTGGCTTCGCCGCGAAGGCCGCGCACGGCATTGACGGTGGCCACGGCGATGTCGTTGAACGGCTGGGCGCGCCCGGTGCCGACGTTGAACACGCCGATCTTTTCGGGGTTTTGCAGGAACCACAGGTTGACGGCAACGACGTCGTCCACAAAGATGAAGTCGCGCGCCTGCTCGCCCGCCGCATAACCACCGTACTGCCCGAACAGTTTGACCTTGCCGGTCTCATTGAACTGCTGGTAATGATGAAACGCGACGGAGGCCATGCGCGCCTTGTGCTGCTCGCGCGGCCCGTAGACGTTGAAGTAGCGCAAGCCCACGACCTGCGCCGAGGCGAAAGGCAGCATGCGGCGCACGACGTTGTCGAACAGCAGTTTCGAGTAGCCATACACATTGAGCGGCCGCTCGAAGGCGCGCTCTTCCCGAAACGTGGCGCTGCCGCCGTAGGTGGCGGCGGAAGATGCATAGATGAGTCGCGTGCCTTGTGCCTGGCAGGCGTCGAGCAGGTTCTTCGAGCAGCGGTAGTTGTTCTCCAGCATGAACTTGCCGTTGTGCTCCATCGTGTCGGAACACGCGCCCTGGTGCAGCACGGCGTCGACACGGCCGAACTCGCCGCGCGTGAAGCGCGCGTAGAAGTCATCTTTGTCGAAGTAGTCAGCGAGTTTTGCGCCGAGCAGGTTGCGGTACTTCGGGCCGTCGGTCAGGTCATCGACGGCGATCACGTCGTCGATGCCCGCCGCGTTCAGGCCGTGCACCAGATTCGAGCCGATCATTCCGGCAGCGCCGGTGACGACAACTTTCATGCGAACAGCTCCTCGTAACTTACCGTGGCTGTGCCGAACTTGCCGACCACGATGCCGCCGGCGCGGTTCGCGATCGGCAAGGCGTCGCGCAGGCTCATGCCGCAGGCGAGCATGGCGGCGAGCGTGGCGATCACGGTGTCGCCCGCGCCCGTCACGTCGAACACCTCGCGCGCCTGGGCTGGCACTTGCACGTGGCCGGTGGCGTCGAACAGCGACATGCCTTCCTCGGAGCGCGTCAGCAGCAGCGCGTCCAGGCCGAGCTCCTCGCGCAGGCGCTGCGCGCGCTCCAGCAATTGCGCCTCGTTGTTCCAGGTGCCCACCACTTGCGCCAACTCGGCGCGGTTCGGCGTGATGACGCTGGCGCCGCGGTAGCGCGCGTAGTCGCTGCCTTTCGGGTCCACGAGCACGGGCTTGCCGGCCGCGCGCGCCTGGGCGATCATTTTCGGAATGTGTTCCAGGCCACCCTTGCCGTAATCGGAAAACAGCACCGCCTGGTGCGCGCCCAGCACCCGGCCGTAGTCGGCGAGCATGGTGGAGAGCACTTCATGGTCGGGTTGATTCTCGAAGTCCACTCGAAGCAGCTGTTGGGAGCGGCCGATGACGCGCAGCTTGACGATCGTGAAGAGCTGCGGGTCGCTGCCCAACAGGGCCGTCACGCCATGCTGCTCCAGCAGTTTGCGAAGTTTGCGCGCGGGTTCGTCGTCGCCGACGACGGTGAGCAGCGTGGCCTGCGTGCCCAGCGTCTTCACGTTCAGCGCCACGTTGGCGGCGCCGCCCAGGCGCTCTTCTTCCCGGTTCACGCGCACCACGGGAACCGGCGCCTCGGGTGAGATTCTGTCTACTGCACCGAACCAGTAGCGGTCGAGCATCGCGTCGCCCACCACCAGCACTTGCGCGGCGGCCATGAGTTCCCGGCGGGGAGGTGAGTTCATTGATCTTCCAGCCGTTGCGGTGGGTAGGTGTCCCAGCTCAGGCAACCGGGGCATTGCCAGAAGTAGTGCGGTGCTTCGAAGGCGCACGCTGCGCAGCGGTAGCGCTGCAAGGGTTTGGCTGCGCGTGCCTGGGCGTCGCGCACGCTGGCGAGGGCAGGGCCTTGCAGGGGTTGGGTGTCGTGCAGTGCCAAGAGCGCCTGCGCCGCGCTGAGCGTGGGGTGTTCTCGCATGTGGTCGATCAGTCGCTCCGACTGGTGCAGCGGATCGGCATCGAGCGTGGCCATTGCCGCGAGCAGGTCCGCGCTCGGCGCACGGGCATAGAGCGCGCGCAGCTGGTCGAGCGCCGCGCCGCGGTCGCCTTGGGCCAGCACGCAGGTTGCGTAGTTGCGTACGACCAGGTTGAAGGCCCGGGGGTCGGTGTTCAACAGCGTTCCCCAATCGGCCAGCGCCTGGGCGTGGTCGCCCCGGTTGAAGGCGCGTTGCCCGGCCAGCACGAGCGGGCGGGCGGCCTGCGGCGCGGCGTCGCGAGCTTGTTTGATCGCGGTGTCGGCCTGCGGCGTGGCCTGCCGGGAGTCGGCCTCAACGGCAAGCTCGCACCAGTAGTGCGAGATGCGCGACGCGAACGACGCTGCGCCCACATCCTCCAGTTGCTGCGCGACGGCGATCGCCGCTTGCCAGTCGCGCGAGCGTTCGTGCAGCGTCAGCAAGGCCAGTCGCGCTTCGGTGTCGAATGCGGTCTTGTGCAGCATGCCGAAGGCCTGCTCGGCGCGGTCGAACAGCCCGGCCTTCAGGTAGTCTTGGGCGAGGGCATGTTGCGCGCGGTCACGTTCCGCCTGGGGCAGGTCGGCGCGCTGCAGCAGATGCTGGTGTACGCGCACGGCGCGCTCATATTCGCCGCGGCGTCGGAACAGGCTGCCCAGCGCAAAGTGCAGATCCAGCGTATCGGGGTCCTGCTGCACCGCCTCGATGAAAGCGTCGATCGCCTTGTCGTGTTGCTCGTTGAGCAACAGGTTCAGGCCCTTGTAGTAGGCGCGCGGCGAGTCGCGCTGTTCGCGCTGCCATTGGCGTGCGTCGAAGCGCGATGCGAGCCAACCGATCGCGAAGGCGAACGGCACGCCGAGCAGCAGCCACTGGACGTCAAAGTCCATCGCGCGGCGGGTGCATGGGCAGGCTGTGCGGCATGGCGGGTTCCATCTCCTGCGGGCTGAGGTTAGAGGCGGCAGGTGCGTCGGGGCGCGCCCGGCGCCGCTGGCGCCACCAGCTTGGCAGCATCGCCAGCGCACCGCAGGCGCAGCCCAGCGCCAACGCCGCGAGCACCACCAGGATCATCGGCCCACGCCACTCCAAACCGAAGTAGCCATGCAGCGTGACTTCATGCTGGTTGTTCAGCGCCAGGCCGAACAAGGCGAAGAAGACCAATGCCCGCACCAGCCACACCAGGATGCGCATCGTCTAGTCTCAGGTGGCGGCAAAAGTTCGAGGCGCAACGCGGTTCGTCGCGCGGCTTACTCTTGCGGCGCGGTGCCGATGCTGGCGTCGCGCTTCGCGGCGCTGGCGTCATCCGCGAGTTTCACGGCCTTCGCGCTCGCGCTGCGCTCGTCCACACCTTCGCGCAACGCTTTGCCTGGCTTGAAATGCGGAACGAGTTTTTCCGGGATCACGACCTGCTCGCCCGAGCGCGGGTTGCGCCCCACGCGCGGCGGCCGGCGGTTGATCGAAAAGCTGCCGAAACCGCGGATCTCGATGCGGTGCCCGCGCGCTAAGCCGTCGGACATCGCGTCCAGAATCGTCTTCACCGCGAATTCGGTGTCGCGATGCGTGAGCTGGCTGAAGCGCTCAGCCAGCTCCGTGACGAGGTCGGAGCGTGTCATCGGCTCGGCAACCGGTACAACCCGCGGCGCGCTGAAACTTCAGCGCAACTCAGGAGTTGGCGTCCGGCTTGTTGTCGAGCTTGGCGCGCAGCAGGGCGCCCAGGCTCGTCGTGCCCGCGTTCTCGCGCTCGGAAGTCGCGGCCAGCTTCTGCATCGCTTCCTGGTTGTCGGCGTTGTCCTTGGCCTTGATCGAGAGCTGGATGGAGCGTGTCTTGCGGTCCACGTTGATGATGAGCGCCGACACTTCGTCGCCTTCCTTCAGCATGTTGCGGGCGTCCTCCACGCGATCCCGGCTGATCTCGGAGGCGCGCAAATAACCCGTCACATCCGCGGTGAGCTGGATCTCGGCGCCGCGTGCGTCTACCGTCTTGACCTTGCCGACGACCACTTGGCCCTTGTCGTTGACCGTGGTGTAGCTCGTGAACGGATCGGAGTCGAGCTGTTTGATGCCCAGCGAAATGCGCTCGCGCTCCACATCGACGGCGAGCACGATCGCCTCGACCTCCTGGCCCTTCTTGAAGTTGCGCACCGCGGCTTCGCCGGGTTCGTGCCAGGACAGATCGGACAGGTGCACCAAGCCGTCGATGCCGGCCGCCAGACCGACGAAGACACCGAAGTCGGTGATCGACTTGACGGGGCCCTTGACGCGGTCGCCGCGCTGCACCGTCGCCGAAAACTCTTCCCAGGGGTTCGCCTTGCACTGCTTCATGCCCAATGAGATGCGGCGCTTGTCTTCGTCGATCTCAAGCACCATGACTTCGACTTCATCACCCAGCGAGACGATCTTGCTCGGCGCGACGTTCTTGTTCGTCCAGTCCATCTCCGACACGTGCACCAGCCCTTCGATGCCGGGTTCGATTTCGACGAACGCGCCGTAGTCGGCGATGTTCGTGATCTTGCCGAACAAGCGCGTGCTGTTCGGGTAGCGGCGCGACACGCCGTGCCACGGGTCGTCACCGAGCTGCTTGATGCCCAAGCTGACGCGGTTCTTCTCGGCATCGAACTTGAGCACCTTGGCTTGCAGCTCCTGACCGACCTGCACCACTTCGCTGGGGTGGCGCACGCGGCGCCAGGCCATGTCGGTGATGTGCAGCAGGCCATCGATGCCGCCGAGGTCGACGAACGCGCCGTACTCGGTGATGTTCTTGACC
>JANOLJ010000018.1:0-30611 GCA_031419715.1 Burkholderiales bacterium
GGTGCCCTCAACGCTAACTGGGCGAAACGTTTTTTCCGCTTTTGCGCTGGGCCGGAAAAAACGTTGCCCCGGGCGGGTGGGCCGTTTACGGGGGGCGCCGCCGTCCCCCTGCCGCCACTACGACGGCAGGCCCTCACGACATCAACAGTCAGCAATGGGCCGAAGTCTGACGCCCAGTCATGTGCGATTGAACATGGGCTCGTAGGAGGGTGACGCGCCCGTCATTCGACCGTCACGCTCTTGGCCAGATTGCGCGGCTTGTCCACATCCGTGCCGCGCGCGCACGCGGTGTGATAGGCCAGCAACTGCAGCGGTACGACATGCAAAATCGGCGACAGCACGCCGTAGTGCTCGGGCATGCGAATGACATGCAGGCCCGGGCCCGGCTCGATGCGTGAGTCGCCGTCGGCGAATACAAAGAGTTCGCCGCCGCGCGCGCGCACTTCCTGCAGGTTGCTCTTGAGCTTTTCCAGCAGCGCATCGTTCGGCGCGATCGTCACGACCGGCATCGCCGAGGTGACGAGCGCGAGTGGCCCGTGCTTGAGCTCACCAGCGGGGTAGGCCTCGGCGTGGATGTAGCTGATTTCCTTGAGCTTGAGCGCGCCTTCCAGCGCGATCGGGTAGTGCAAGCCGCGGCCCAGGAACAGCGCGTTGTCCTTGCGCGCGAATTCTTCCGACCAGGCGATAACTTGTGGCTCCAGGGCCAGCACCGCTTGCAGCGCCACCGGCAAGTGGCGCAGGTCCTTCAGGTGTTTCGCTTCTTCGGCGTCACTCAGATGGCCGCGCACTTGCGCCAGCGCCAGCGTCAGCAGGAACAGGCCCGCCAACTGCGTCGTGAACGCCTTGGTTGAGGCCACGCCGATCTCCACACCAGCGCGCGTGATGTAGGCAAGTTCGCACTCGCGCACCATCGCGCTGGTGGCGACGTTGCACACCGTCAACGTGTGCTTCATGCCGAGGCTCCGTGCGTGTTTCAGCGCGGCCAACGTGTCGGCGGTCTCGCCGCTTTGCGTGATCGTCACGACCAGAGTGCGCGGATTGGGCACGCTGTCGCGGTAGCGGTATTCGCTGGCGACCTCGACGCTGGTGGGAATCTTCGCGATGCTCTCCAGCCAGTACTTGGCGGTCGAGCCGCTGTAATAGCTCGTGCCGCAGGCGAGGATCAGCACCGAATCCACTTCCTTGAAGATCTTGTACGCACCGTCGCCGAAGAGCTCCGGTGTGATGACCTCCACCGCGTCAAGCGTGTCGGCGATCGCCCGCGGCTGCTCGAAGATTTCTTTCTGCATGTAATGGCGGTAAGGGCCCAGCTCGGCCGCGCCGCTGTGGGCGTGCACGGTTCGCACTTCGCGCTGCACCACCTTGAACGCGCCCTCCGGCGTGGCGCGGGTGATCCAGTACTTGCCCATCTGCAAGTCGACGACGTCGCCTTCTTCGAGGTAGACGATCTGGTCCGTCACGCCGGCCAGCGCCATCGCGTCCGAGGCGATGAAGGTCTCGGCCTTGCCTAGATGCGACCCCACGCCCAGGATCAGCGGTGAGCCTTCGCGCGCGCCGATCACGCGGTGCGGCTCGTCGCGGCAGAACACCGCGATCGCATACGCGCCGCGCAACATCGGCGTGACCCGTTGCACGGCCTCGAGCAGATCGCCGCTGTAGTGATGGTCGATCAGGTGGGCGATGACCTCGGTGTCGGTCTGGCTGCTGAAGCGGTAGCCCTTGGCCTTCAGGTCGTCACGCAATTCGTCATGGTTTTCGATGATGCCGTTGTGCACCAGTGCGATCCTGCCGGCCGTGGCCGGGGAGCCGCTCTTCGCCCATTGCGCGGCGTCCACGCGGGGCCCGTGCGAGAAGTGCGGATGCGCGTTGTGCACCGCCGGAGCGCCGTGCGTGGCCCAGCGGGTGTGGGCGATGCCGGTGCCGCTTTGCACTTTGTCGGCAGCAACGTTCGCGTCGAGCTCGGCCACGCGTGCGGTGCTGCGGGCGCGGCGCAATTGCCCGTCTTGATGCACCGCGACGCCGCAGGAGTCATAGCCGCGGTACTCCAAGCGACGCAGGCCCTCGATCAGGATCGGAACGATGTTTCGGGTGCTGACGGCGCCGACGATTCCACACATGTTGCGGTTTCCTTGAACTGGAAGAGGGGTGCGGCGATGGTAGACGTGACATGATGGCGATTGCTTGCATAACCTGTCATTTGTTGCAATATTTCGCCCCGAAGACGAATCTGAGACTCAATAAT
Source organism: Burkholderiales bacterium (assembly GCA_031419715.1). GTDB lineage: Bacteria > Pseudomonadota > Gammaproteobacteria > Burkholderiales > Burkholderiaceae_C > JAEMQF01. The sequence goes on from JANOLJ010000018.1 coordinate 2,243, forward strand.
TCACAAAAGCGATTGAATTGATTAATTCCACCGACGAAGTTGACCTCGACGCGACCGACTTGCGCATCCTCGAACAATTGCAGCGCGACGCCTCGCTGACCAATCAGGCGCTGGCGGTGGCCGCGCATACCTCGGCCGCCACCTGCCTGCGCCGCGTCAAGCGACTCGAAGACACGGGCGTGATCGAGCGCCGCATTGCCCTGCTGTCGCCAGCCAGGCTCGGCGCGGGCTTGAGCGCGATCATCGAAGTCACGCTCGACCGCCAGGGTGCCGAGCATCTGGCCGGGTTCGAAGCCCGCGCCGTGGCCGAGGCGCCGGTGCAACAGTGCTACCGGGTGTCGCCGGGGCCGGACTTCATCGTCGTCGTGCAATTGCCCGACATGGCGGCGTACCACGCGCTGGTGCAGCGCTTGTTCACGCAAGACGCGAATGTGCGCAACGTGAAGACATTCTTCAGCGTGCATCGCGCCAAGTTCGAACCCGCCATCGCCCTGCCCAGCCCAGCGCGCGAGGGCGGGTGATCGCGCTGGCCGCACACCCACCGCGCAGCGCGCCTGTCAGCGCTTGATGATGGCCAGGCCCTTGAGGTACTCGCCTTCGGGGAACAGCAGCGTCGTCGCATGGTCGGGCGCCGCGCCCATGCGGGCAAAGAACAGACCGTCGACCCCGGCGTCGATGCCCGCCCCCGCGACGATTTTGTGGAACAGCTCGGCGCTGATGCCGCCGGAACACGAAAACGTGAACAGCATGCCGCCCGGCTCCAGCAGCATCAACGCAAGTCGGTTGATGTCTTTGTAGGCGCGCGCGGCCCGATCAGCGTGCGCCGCGGTGGGCGCGAACTTTGGCGGGTCGAGCACGATCGCATCGAAGCGCCGGCCGGCATCGAGGAAGCGCCGCAGGGTTTGATTCACGTCGGCTTCGATCGCCTCATGTTGCGCCGCGCCCAGGCGATTGAGTTCGATGTGCTCGCTGGCCCGCGCCAGCGCCGGGCCCGACGAGTCCACGCTTGCCACCTGCGTGGCCCCGCCGCTCAATGCGGCGATGCTGAAGCCGCCGGTGTAGCAAAAGCAGTTGAGGATGCGCTGGTGGCCGAAGTGCCGCACCGCGTCGGCAAAGAGTTTTCGGTTGTCGCGCTGGTCGAGGTAGAAGCCGGTCTTGTGCCCCTGCGCCAGGTCGACGTTGAAGCGCCAACCGTGTTCCTGGATCACCACTTCCGTGGCGCCGCTGCCGCGCAGCCAGCCGGCTTGCAACCCAAGCCCCTCCAACGCACGCACGCTCGCGTCGCTGCGCTCATACAGCCGTGAGCGGCCGGTGGCGTGGAGCAGCGCGTCGGCGATCTGCGCCTTCCAGCGCTCGACACCGGCGCTCAGAAACTGTGCGCACAAGGTATCGCCGTAGGCATCGACGATCAGGCCCGGCAGGCCGTCGGCCTCGCCGTGCACCAGGCGCACGCCATCGCTGGCTGGTGCCAGGCGCGAGCGCAAGGCCACGGCCTGCGCGATCCTGGTGGCGAAGAACGCCGCATCAATGCGCTGCTCTTCAATGAAGCTCCACGCGCGCAGGCGAATCGACGACTCCGGGCTGTACGCGGCCCAGGCAAGGAAAGCGCCGTCGGCGCCGATCACACGCACCGTCTCGCCCGAGTCAGCCTTGCCCTTGGCGACGCTGCCCTCGAACACCCACGGATGGCGGCGCTGCAGCGAGCGCTCCTTGCCGGCGCGCAGTTGCACCGTCTTCATGGACTGCGCTTCTTCGCGCGCGGATGCGCGGCGTCATAGATCTTGCTGAGGTGGCCGAAGTCGAGCTTGGTGTAGACCTGCGTCGTCGAAATGTTGGCGTGGCCCAGCAGCTCTTGCACGGCGCGCAGGTCGCCGCTGCTTTGCAGCAGGTGCGAGGCGAACGAATGGCGCAGCATGTGCGGGTGCACATGGGTCGGCAGCTCGGCGGCAACCGCGTTCGCCTTCAGGCGCGAGCGCAGCTGGCCCGGCCGCAGGCGTGTGCCGAGCCGGCTGACGAACAGCGCCGGTTCGCCTTCGCTCGCCCACAGGCCCCGCAGCTCCAGCCAATGGGCGAGCGCTTTCAGGGCGGGTGCGCCCACCGGCACGCTGCGCCGCTTCGAGCCCTTGCCCAGCACGAAGGCGCTGCCCTCCTGGGCGTCGATCCAGCCCACCGCGGTGGCACTGCTGCGCAGGTCCAGGCTCGTCAACTCGCCGACGCGCAAGCCGCAACCGTAGAGTAACTCGACGATGCAGTGGTCGCGCGCCGCCAACGCCGCGTCCTTGCCGGAGCCCGACGGCTCGGCATGGTGTTCGGCCAGCGCCACCGCCTGGTCCACCGACAGCGCCTTGGGCAGGGGCCGCGCCGCCTTGGGCGCGCGCACGCCGAGCACCGGGTTGTTCGCGACCAGGCCGTCGCGGCCGAGCCAGCGGTAAAAGCCGCGCCAGGCCGACAGCGTCAACGCGATGCTGCGCGGCGCGAGCCCGGCGCCATGCAACTGCGCCGCCCAGCGGCGTACATGGTGCGTACGGGCGTCAACCAGCGCGGTCTGCGCTGCATCGGCACAGGCCTGCAATTTGGCGAACGCGTCGGCGTAGATCGCCAGCGTGCGCGGCGCGAGCCGGCGCTCGACCTTGAGGTGCTCAAGGTGGGCGCGGAGCCGCGCATCAATCAAGGCGTGGGCAACAGGCGAGACAGCGCCGCGCCGGCCAGCTCGCCGATGCGGCCGAGGAACTCGGTGCCCATGTCGGCGCTGTAGCGCGTGGGGTCGGGCGAGGCGAGCACGAGCAGGCCGAATGCCGCGCTCGATTGCGGCAGGCGCAACGGCACGAGCGCGGTGGACATCACGGTGGCGGGTTCGGCCAGCCACTGCAAGGCCTCGAAGCCCGCGTTCACGCCGCAGTAGGGCGCGGACAGGCTGCTCGCAAACGTCTTCACGTCAGCGCCGACGCCGCGCGCGAACGCCGCATCGCCAAACGCCGGCGCCACGCCCCAGAGCCGCAGGCTGGCCTGCGGCACCATGAAGTGGTGCATCAATTCGCGCAACAGCACGTCGGGCAACTCGGCGGCGTTCGAGGTGAGCATCAGCGCGATAGTCCAGCGGTGCAGGCGATCGGCCAGGCCCAGGTTGTCCTGGCTGTGGCGGATCATCTCCATGACGCGCTGCTCCATGCCCTTGAGCTTGTCGCGCAGCATCTCCATCTGGCGCTCTTGCAGCGACACGGCACGCGTGCCATGCGGGCTGGCGAGTTGCACCGCGCCCAGCAGCTCGGCGTGGCGCTGGAAGAACTCCGGCGTGATCGCCAGGTAGTTGGCGATGTCGGCCTCGGTCACACCCCGGGTGCCCGCATGCAGTCCGGTGCCCTTCATCACGGCGTTGCTCTCATAGTTCGATCTCTCCTTGGAAAACGGTCTGTGCCGGCCCGGTCAGCAGCACATGGCTGGCGCCGCCGTGCCATTCGATCGTCAAGACGCCGCCGCGGGTTTCAACGTCGACGCGTGCGTCGAGCAAGCCCAGGCGTCTGCCCGCCACCACCGCAGCGCAGGCCCCGGTGCCGCAGGCCAGGGTCTCGCCGGCGCCGCGCTCATGGACGCGCAGGCGTATGCGATTGCGCGCGACGATCTGCATGAAGCCCGCGTTTACTTTGCGGGGAAAACGCGGGTGCGTCTCCACGCGTGGGCCGAGGGCCGCGACGGGCGCGGTGTCGACGTCGTCGACGATCTGCATGGCGTGCGGGTTGCCCATCGACAGCACCGCCACTTCCACGTCGCGCGCGGGGTCCACGCCACTGAGCGGCCACAACTCGAACGCGCTCTCCAAGCCCAGCTCGAATCCGCTCTCGAACCCTGCCACGCGGCGTGGCGTCAGGCCCGCGGCATCGAACGGCACGCGGTCGAGTTCAAAGATCGGCCGGTTCATGTCCACCGTGACGCGGCCGTCGTCCTGCAAGCGCAGCTCAAGCAGGTTGTTCATCGTCTCGACGCGCAGCACGCGCTTGTCGGTCAGGCCCCGGTCGCGCACGAAGTGCACGAAGCAGCGCGCGCCATTGCCGCAATGCTCGACTTCGTCACCGCTGTTGTTGAAGATGCGATAGCGGAAGTCCACGCCGGGCGTGGCGCTGGTCTCGACCATGAGGATCTGGTCCGCGCCGACGCCCAGGCGCCGGTCGCCGAGCCGCCGGTATTGTGCTTCGCTGAGATCGATGCGCGATCGGGTCGCGTCAATCATGACGAAGTCGTTGCCCGCGCCTTGCATCTTGGTGAAGCGCAGTTTCATGTGCGCGATTATCGCCGCGCCCCTGTCAGTACAGCGGCGGCTCACCCAGCGGCCGGGTCTTGAAGCGCCGGTGCACCCACAGGTACTGCGCCGGGTCAGCGCGCACCTGCGCTTCGATCCAGCGGTTCATGCGCGCCGTGTCGGCCAGCGCGTCGGCGCTCGGAAAGTCGCTCCATGGCTCGAGGAATGACACGCGATAGCCTTGGCCGCCGGGCAGCATGTGCGCCAGCACGGGTTGCACGACCATGTTCAACGCACGCGCCATGCGCGACGGTGCGAGCAAGGTCGCGGCGGTGACGCCGAAGAATGGCACGAAGGCCGCGTCGCGCGCGCCAAAATCCATGTCGGGCAGGTTGAAGAACGCCGCGCCGGCGCGCACCGCGCGCATCAACGGGCGCGCCGAGTCGCTGCGCGGAAACACCTCGCCCTGGCCGAAGCGCAGGCGACCCCGGCGCACCGCGGCATCGAGAGTCGGTTCGCTTTGCTGCTGGTAGATCGACGCCACCCATTTCGACTGGAAGAGCTGCGTCGCGGCACCAGCGACGTCGAGCGCGATGAAATGTGGCACGAGCCACATCACGGCGCGCTCGCTGCGCTGCGCGAGATGCACGTCACCCTCGACATGGATCAGCCGCTTCAAGCGTCGCGGCGACGCATGCCAGAGCAGGCCACGCTCCAGAATGCTGCGCCCGAGCCACTGAAAGTGTTCGCGGGCGAGGCGCCGGCGCACCGCGTCGTCCAGCTCGGGAAAGCACAGCTCAAGGTTGCGCAGCGCCGTTTGCCGCCGTGACCGCGCCGTCGCGTACAGCAGCCCACCCAGGCCGAGGCCGAGTGGCGCGAGCAAGGCCAATGGCAGCCAGTGCAGCAGCCACAACAGACTCAACAGCATCCGCGCCCCGACGGCCCGAACCAGCGAGGAGGACGTCATTCGATGCCGGCGTCGTCGGCCGCACGCGGTTGTTTGTAGCGGTGGTAACCCCAAAGGTATTGCTGCGGGCACTGCAGGATCAAGCGCTCCATCGCGCGGTTGATCACGGCGGCGGATTGCACTTGTTCTTTCGCGTCCTGCGGCAGCGCTTCGGCGAGGGGCATGAAGTGCACCGTGTAGCCGCCACCCGCGGCCAGGCGCTCACCCCACACCAGCAGCGGCACGGCGCCGGTTTGCTGCACGAGGCGCGCCGCGAGTGTCATCGTATAGGCCGGCTTGCCGAAGAACGGCGCCCACACGCCCATGCCATCGGGCGGCACCTGGTCGGGCAGCAGGCCCACTGACTCGCCGCGGCGCAGCGCGCGCATCAATTGGCGCACGCCCGCCAGCGTGGCTGGCGCCGTGGCCACATCGGGGCGCGCCCGCGTGTTGTCCATCAGATCGCGCAATACCGCCTTGCGCGCCTGCCGGTACAGCACCGTGATCGGGCCATGCTTCACGCTGAACCGCTCGGCAATCGCCTGCGCCGTGATCTCGAAGCAGCCCATGTGTGGCGTGAGGAAAACGATGCCGCGCCCCTTGGCGTGCGCGGCTTCGACCAGTTCGGTGCCGCGCAGCGTGGGCGCGGGCTGAATCAGCATGCCTGGCGGACGCAGCCACAGATAGGGCATTTCCAACAGCACGCGGCCGGCTTGTGCGATCGCTGGGCGTGCTTGCGCGCTCGACACGCCGGCTTGGGCGGCATTGGCGACGAAGCGGCGCCGATAGGTCGGCGAGACCGCATAGGCAATCCAGCCGAGCGCCGCGCCCGCGCCATGGAGCAGCCACAACGGTTGGCGCGAAAGCCATCGAGCAAGTGCGTGCATACCCAGAGAACTTCCTATAATTCGGCGCGTCGCCGAGTTAATGAACTACTTGCGGGGCGACGCACGGAGCAGCACTTGCTGCCTGTGCCGGGCGGCGAGTTCACTCGCGGCCCAACCAATTCCGCTAAAGCGTTCGCCGCTCCTCCCTCACACCCAGGCCGGCAACGCAACCTGCAACTTGAAGGAGTTTATAAGTGGCCAACGATTTCCTGTTCACATCCGAGTCCGTCTCTGAAGGTCACCCTGACAAGGTGGCCGATCAGATCTCCGACGCGATTCTCGACGCGATCTTCAAACAAGACCCGCGTTCGCGTGTCGCCGCCGAGACGCTGTGCAACACCGGTCTGGTGGTGCTGGCCGGCGAGATCACGACGAACGCGCATGTCGACTACATCCAGGTCGCGCGCGACACGATCAAGCGCATCGGCTACGACAACACCGAATACGGCATCGACTACAAGGGCTGCGCCGTGATGGTCTGCTACGACAAGCAGAGCAACGACATCGCGCAAGGCGTGGACCACGCCAGTGACGATCACCTGAACACTGGCGCGGGCGACCAGGGCCTGATGTTCGGCTACGCCTGCGACGAGACGCCCGAGCTGATGCCCGCGCCGATTTACTACGCGCACCGCCTCGTCGAGCGCCAGGCGCAGCTGCGCAAAGACGGCCGGCTGCCGTTCCTGCGCCCCGACGCGAAAAGCCAGGTGACGATGCGCTATGTGGACGGCAAGCCCCACAGCGTCGATACCGTCGTGCTGTCGAGCCAGCACGCGCCCGAGATGAGCGACGGCAAGAAGATGTTGCCCGCGTTTATCGAAGCCGTGATCGAGGAAATCATCAAACCGGTGTTGCCCAAGGCTTGGCTCAAGGACACCAAGTACCTGATCAACCCCACCGGCCGCTTCGTCATCGGCGGCCCGCAAGGCGACTGCGGCCTGACCGGGCGCAAGATCATCGTCGACACCTATGGCGGCGCCTGCCCGCACGGCGGTGGCGCGTTCTCCGGCAAGGACCCGAGCAAGGTGGACCGCTCGGCGGCCTATGCGGCGCGCTATGTGGCGAAGAACATCGTCGCGGCGGGCATCGCCAAACAGTGCCAGATCCAGGTCGCCTACGCGATCGGCGTGGCCCGGCCGATGAACGTGACGGTGTACACCGAGGGCACGGGGAAGATCAGCGACGAGAAGATCGCGGCGCTGGTCAATGAACACTTCGACTTGCGCCCCAAGGGCATCATCCAGATGCTCGACCTGCTGCGCCCGATCTACGAAAAAACCGCCTCCTATGGACACTTCGGCCGCGAAGAGCCCGAGTTCACCTGGGAGCGCACTGACCAGGTGAAAGCACTACGCGCCGCGGCGGGGTTGTAGGCCGAATCAGGTTCAGCCTGCCGCGCGCCGCGCGTCGCGAACCCGGCGTTCGGCCTGCCGGGGTCTCAGTCTCTCAGCTCGGCGCGCCCCGCGCCGTGATCACCCGGTTCATCCATGCCGCTGATTGGCTGGCGGCGCCGAAGCTGAACAGGTGCGCGCCGACCACGTTGCAGTTGGCGTGGCGCAGGCAGTACTGCGCCACGGCGCTGAGCTGCTCGCTCGGCTCGGTATGCATGAACAGTCGCACCGCGCCCATGCCTTGCGCACCCATGGCGCGCAGCGACGCACTCACGCCGCAGCGCTGCGCAAAGCGCAGCAGCGTGGCCGCATTCGTCGGCCCGGCCATGCCCACGTAAACCGGCACCGTGGGGACTTTGCGCGCCAGCTCGCTGCAGTATTCGACGATGCGCGCCGGGGCGAACGAGAACTGGGTGACGATCGATGCCCTCAGACCCTGCGCCAGCGCCAGCGCCAGCTTGTCGCCGAGCGCCTGGTCGAGCGCGGTCTGCGGAATGCGCGGGTGCCCTTCCGGATAGCCGGGCAGGCCCACTTCGCGCAGGCCGCTGTCGGCGAGGGCGCGGTCGTGCAGCAGCTCGATCGCGTCGGCGTAGGGGCCGATCGGCTTGGGGTCGTCGCCGCCGATCAGCAGCACTTTGCTCACGCCGACGTTGCGCACGGCCTGCGTCAGAAAGTCGCTGAGTTCGGCGCGCGAGGCGATGCGCCGCGCCGCGATGTGGGGCACCGGCTCCAGCCCCGCGGCACGCACGCTGGCCAGCGCCGCCAGCGACTGCGCGAGCCCGTGATTCGGCAGGTGATTCACGTAGACACGCGTTCCGGAAGGCAGCAACGCCGCGATGGCTTTGGCGTCGCCCGCGCGTTCGGGGCTCATCTCGAGCGAGCCGCCGATCATCAGTTCGGCTTCGCAATCGGCCTGCCGGCCCGGGGCTTCAGTGTCAGCGCTCATGGTGTCAATGCCTTCAGCGCCGCTTGCACGCGACGACGAACGATTCATCGTTGAACCACAGGCCACCGTGCTTCTTCAGCACGGCTTGCGTGGCGTCGAGATAGGCGCCGGTGGTGACCACGGCGTCGAGCATTTCGTCGGGAATCTGGTTCACATAGATCGCCGCGTTCCAGGCCGCGAAAAGCGTCGAGGTGCCGACGCGTTCGCCGATTTCCGACGGCAGCGTATGCATCTGGTAGCGGAACAGCGCCTTGGCGTCGGGCGGCGCGGCCAATGTGTAGTTGCGCGCGTCGTGCCCCAGCTCGATCTTCAAGGCCTTGAGCAACTCATGGCGATTCACGCGAAACGGCGACTCGCCGGGCCACAGTGCATGGATGATCTCCAGCGCCGGGTCTTGGCCGTAGGACTGGATCGTCACCAAGCGGCCCCCCGGGGCCAGGCTGCGCACCAGGGGGGCAAGGATTTTCTGCGCCTTGAACTGGGCGGCGGTGCGTGCACGCCAGGGCTGGGAGGCCAGGATGAGGTCGTAGTCGCCGAGCGTCCGGCCGGGTTTGGGAATGCAACTGTCGAGCAAGAATTCGTGGTCTTCGCGGTAGATGACGAGTACCGTCGGCCGCGAGTACACCGGGTTGCCGGTCTTCGCGCTCGGTTTGGTCTGCCAGCCGTGCGAGAGCATCGGCCCCAGTGCGCCGATCTGCTCTTCGTATTCATGTGCCGAGTGCCCCGTCAGCCGCACGGTTTGCCAGTTCAGTGCGGCCGCGGCCGTCACATCGCGCGGCATCAGGCGCGGCGCTTCGGAGTAGTTCAGATTGGTGATAACGAGCACGGTGTGCGGATGCTCGAAGAAGCGATCCGCCATCTTGTCCAGCCCGAGCCGCACATCTTCCAGGCTGATCTCCTTGGCCACGACGAGCAAGGGCACGGTCGGAAACTGCCGGTGCGTGCTGCGCATCAGCCGCGCGAGCACGGTCGCGTCACCCATGCCGGCGTCAAAGATGCGCAGGCAGGGCGGCGAGGGATGCAATTGCTTCAGCTCCAGCGCGGCGCGCGCCGCGACGGCGGCTTTTTCGTTGCAGGTGTTGACGAAGGCCAGGTACTTCTGGCGGTTGTCGTAGAAGCGAAACGGCGGCGACGCGGCCTCGGGGGACGGCGGGGGCAGCGCATCGCGCGGCGATGCGAGCTTCGCCGCCGCGCGCCGTTCACGCGTGTCGATGACCGTAGTGCCACCTGTGCTTGTCATCGAAAGCTCCCGATACGGCGCAGCGAAAGCCAGGCCATAATCGGCCGGCTTGGGCGCTGCGTGCCGTGCAGTATGCCGTGCCTCATCCGCAATCACCGCCAGGCGAATGCCGGCTGGTCAAAGTGCGCGACCCGGGTCACGCGCCCGCACAGGCACCACTCGCGAAACTGGTAGAGAAATGCCGCGGTGGGCGCGGCGATCCAGGTGCCGCCGATGGGCATGCGCAGCACCGGGTGCTCGGCGCCCCGCACCTGGTTGAGCAGCGGTGCGTCGGCGCGCAACAGTTCGCGCGTCGGGATGCGGTGGATCGATGCGACCTCGTGGACATTGGCCACGACATCGCGCGCCGGCCCGGCCCAAACGACGACGGGCGTGATCACATAGCCCGAGCGCGTCGCATAGTCGTCGAGCCTGCCGAGGACCGCCGCGGGGTCCAGCACCAGGCCCACTTCTTCGGCCAGTTCGCGCAGCGCCGCCTGCTCGGGTGTCTCGCCCTCGTCAATGCGCCCGCCGGGCATCGCCCATTGCCCGGCGTGGCTGCGCAGACCCGCGGCGCGCTGGGTGAGCAGCAGCGCCGAAGCCTCGCTCCACGTCGTGTGGCGGGGCAAACCCGGGACGTCGGCGCCATGTCCTTCTTGCGTCACGGCAACGGCCACCGCCGCGCGGCGCCGCCCGGCGGTTTCAAGTGGGAGTGCCGCGAAACTGGACAGGCGTTGCTGCAATTGCTGCGCTGAAGCGATGGGCTGGCTTGCCATACGCAAAGCATAGTGCCGGTGGCCTGGCAAGGCTGAAGCCGAAGCTCAAATCGCGTCGCATTCGGGCATCATCCGCGGATGCCCGCGCCATTGACGCTTCCGCTCTTGCGCCAGTACGCCGTGGCGCGCAGCCTGTTCGCGCCCACGAGCCTGGCGCGCGCGATTGCCAAACTCGGTTTTGTGCAAGCCGACCCGATCCGCGCGCCGGCACGCGCGCAGGATCTGCTGCTGCGCCATCGGGTCAAGGACTACCGGGCCGGTGACCTGGAGCGCCACTACCCCAAGCTCGACGTCGAAGAGGACTTCTTCGTCAACTACGGTTTCCTGCCGCGCGCGACGCACCACCTGATGCACCCCCGCACGCCGCGCACGGTGTGGCCGAAGTCGCGCTGGGCGCAAGCGCATGCCGTGCTCGAGTTCGTGCGCGAGCGCGGCGTCGTGCATCCGCGCGAAGTCGACGCGCATTTCGCGCACGGCAAGGTGCGCAACTGGTTTGGCGGTTCGAGCAATGCGAGCACCCAGTTGCTCGACGGCATGCACTACCGCGGCCTGGTTCGCATTGCGCGGCGCGAGGGCGGTGTGCGGCTGTACGCGCCGCGTGAATCGCAGCCGCCGGCCGCCGACCCGGCGGCGGTTTTGGACGCATTGGTCGACGTGATCGTGCACAAATACGCGCCGCTGCCGGCGCGCAGCCTGAGCGAACTGGTCAGCCATCTGCGCAGCGCCGCACCCCAGTGGACCCATCTGCGCGCGGCGGCGCTGGCGCGGGCCAAGGCGCGCCTGCCGCATGCCGATCTCGACGGAGTGACCTGGTATTGGCCCGCCGGTGAAAACCCAGCCTCGAAGCGCCACGAAAGCATTGAGGATTCGGTGCGCTTGCTCGCCCCGTTCGACCCGATCGTCTGGGACCGGCGGCGTTTTGAGGCGCTGTGGGGCTGGGCCTATCGATTCGAGGCCTACACACCGGCGCCCAAGCGCGTGCGCGGCTACTACGCGCTGCCGCTGCTGTGGCGCGACCAGGTGCTGGGCTGGGCGAACGCATCGGCCGATGGCGGCCGCCTCGTCGTCGAGGCCGGCTATATGGCGGGGCGCGCGCCGCGCGGTCCGGCATTTCGCGCGGCGCTCGACGCGGAGGTCGATCGCCTGCGAGGTTTCTTATCGCTTTAGGTACCGGTCGGGTTTGCGGTCGCGCCCTGGCGCGCTTGGGCGGCAATCAGCGCATCCGCCACTTCGGCAAAGCCCGCGCCACGTTCGCCCGCGGTCAGGTACGCAGGCCAGGTGAGCAGCTGCGATTCGAAGCGCATCAGGTTGGCCACACCCACGCTCAATTCGAAGTGGCCGAACATGAGCTGGTCGTTCGTCGAGTCGCCGATATAGACCCAGCGCCCCACTTCGGCGTCGAGGTCGCGCCCGAGCAAGCGGTGCACGATCCAGCGTGCCCCGCTCAGTTTGTGATGCTCGCCGAACCAGCCGTTGATGTGGATCGAGCTCACCGTCGCGTTCATGCCGTTCGCGCGCAAGATCTCGACGACGCGTTCAACATCACCCGGATCGAGGTGGGCATATTCGCTGTGATCGATGGCGATGTCGGTAGCGCGCCCGGCGCTGTCTGTGGCCAGGCGGGCTTGCGGGATTTCGCGCTGCACCGCATCGGCCGCCTCGCGCAAACGCAGCGCATTGCGCTCCCGCGTCCGCACGTCCTGGGCGTACTCAATCCGCAGCTCGCCGGCCTCGCGAAACAGCGCGACCGCGCCGTTTTCGGCGACGATGGCCGCCACCGGCCAGTCACGCGCGAACGGTTCGCTCCAGCCCATCGGCCGGCCGGTGATGGCGATCACGGGCAAGTGCGCCAAGGCCAGGCGCTTCAGCGCCGCAAGCGCGGTGGCCTCAATGGCGCCGTCGCGCGTCAAGGTGTCGTCAATGTCGGTCAGGACCCCGACGACGCCGCGCAAACGATGCGCCGGGCAGGTTGACCATGGGGCAATAGACATCACCATGCGCGAAGTGTGCCTGGGTTCACGCGACGCCCGGCTCACTCTGGCTACAATGCCGGCCTTCCGAGGAGCGTTGCAACCCCATTCGGGGCCAGGCTCGGAAAACTTCATGCAACCGCGCTCACCCGCACCGGGCTGCCCCGAGGGTGAGTGTTCATTCAAACACCGTCATCAGCAGATTCCCGCGCGGGTTCTACCGCCCAAGGAGCCTCTCATGAACGCTGTTGTGAAATCGAAGCCAAACCAAGCAAACGCTAACCAGGCGAACCCAGACCACGCCGTCGCCGACCTGAAACTCGCCGACTGGGGCCGCAAGGAAATTACCATTGCCGAGAGCGAAATGCCGGCACTGATGGCGATTCGCGCCGAATACGCCAAGACGCAGCCGCTCAAGGGCGCGCGTGTCACCGGCAGCCTGCACATGACGATCCAGACTGCGGTGCTCGTCGAGACGCTGCAGGCACTCGGCGCCACGGTGCGCTGGGCGTCGTGCAACATCTTCAGCACGCAGGACCATGCAGCGGCGGCGCTGGCCGTCAAAGGCACGCCGGTGTTTGCCTACAAGGGCGAGTCGCTGAAAGACTATTGGGACTACACGCACCGGATCTTCGTGTTTGCCGAAGGCGTGAAGGGCGCCCCTGCGGGCGCCAACGGCGCCAACAGCGCGCCCGGCGAAGGCCCGAACATGATCCTCGACGACGGCGGTGACGCGACGCTGCTGATGCACCTGGGCAAGCGCGCGGAAACCGATGCGCGCCTGATTTCCGACCCGACGAGCGAGGAAGAGCGCGAGCTGTACGCGGCGATCAAGGCCAAGTTGGCGGCCGATCCCACCTGGTACAGCCGCAAGAGCGCGCAGATCATCGGCGTGACGGAAGAAACGACGACAGGCGTGCACCGTCTCAATGAGATGAGTGCGAAAGGCACGCTGATGTTTCGCGCGATCAACGTCAACGATTCGGTGACGAAGAGCAAGTTCGACAACCTCTACGGCTGCCGCGAAAGCCTGGTTGACTGCATCAAGCGCGCCACCGACGAGATGATCGCCGGCAAGATCGCTGTGGTCGCGGGCTATGGCGACGTGGGCAAAGGCTCGGCGCAGGCGCTGCGCGCCCTCAGCGCCCAGGTCTGGGTCACGGAAATCGACCCGATCAATGCCTTGCAGGCAGCGATGGAGGGCTACCGCGTCGTGACGATGGAGTACGCCGCCGACAAGGCGGACATCTTCGTCACCGCCACCGGCAACAAGGGCGTGATCACCTACGCCCACATGGCGGCGATGAAGCACAACGCCATCGTGTGCAACATCGGCCACTTCGACAACGAGATCGACATCGCGACCATCGAGAAGAAGTGCGAGTGGGAAGAGATCAAGCCCCAGGTCGACCATGTGATATTCCCCGACGCCAAGCGCATCATCATGCTCGCCAAAGGGCGACTCGTGAACCTGGGCTGCGGCACGGGCCACCCGAGCTACGTGATGAGCAGCTCGTTCGCGAACCAGACGATCGCGCAGATCGAACTGTTCACGCACAGCGACTTTTACGAGCAGGGCAAGGTTTATGTGTTGCCGAAGCACCTCGATGAAAAAGTGGCGCGCCTGCAGTTGCGCACGCTCAACGCCCAGCTCACCGAGCTGAGCGACGAGCAGGCCGCGTACATCGGTGTGCCCAAGCAGGGCCCGTACAAGCCCGACAGCTATCGCTATTGAGGCTGGGCGCGGTGATCGCACCGACACGCCGGGCCCGCTGATGCGCATCGATCAGTTGCTGGTGCAGCAAGGCCTGGCGCCCAGCCGTTCTGCCGCGCGGCGCCTGCTCGACCGCGGCGCCGTGCGCTGGCTCGGGCCGGCGGGCTGGGCTGTCGCAGCCAAGGCCGGTGAAGACCTGCTGGCCGAGAGCCGGTTAGAGGTCACAGACGACGCCGAGGTTCGCTACGTCTCCCGAGGCGGCCTCAAACTCGCGGCAGCCCTTGAGCACTGCGCAATCGACGTGCGCGGTGCGACCTGCCTGGACGTCGGCCAAGGCAGCGGCGGCTTCACCGAAGTGCTGCTGCGCCAGGGTGCAGCGCGTGTGGTCGGTGTCGATGTGGGCCACGGCCAATTGCATCCGAGTCTGCGGTCCGACCCCCGGGTCGTGGCGCTGGAAGGCGTGAATGCGCGCCACTTGCAGGCGGCGGATCTGCCGCAGGCCGAATTCGACCTGGTCACTGGCGACTTGTCGTTCATTTCGCTGACGCTGGTGCTGCCGGCCTTGGCCCCGCGGGTGCGCTCGACGCTGCTGGTGTTGGTGAAACCGCAGTTCGAGTTGCAACCGGCGGACATCGGCAAAGGTGGCCTGGTGCGCGATGCCGGGGCATTTGACCGGGTCGAGCAGCGTCTTCGCGCCGCATGCGACGAAGCGCAGCTCTCAGTGACCGACTGGTTCGAGAGTGCCATCGTCGGCGGCGACGGGAATCGAGAGTTTTTCATGCGCGCGCAGGCGCGCGGCGTTTGATGAGAACCATGCCATGAGCGAAAGCCGCGTTGCAATTCCCCTCAGCTTCGAGTTCTTCCCGCCCAACACGCCGGTGGGAGACGCAAAACTCGTCGACGTGGTGCGCCAGCTCGGCGCGGCCGAGCCCGAGTTCTTCAGCGTCACCTACGGGGCAGGCGGCTCGACGCGCGACAAGACGCTGCAAACCGTGCTGGCGATCGCCGCCGCAGGCCACAGCGCCGCGCCGCATTTGTCATGCGTCGGCGCCACACGTGAGGGCGTGGCGCAATTGCTGGCCACCTATCGCGAACACGGCCTGCGCCGCATCGTCGCGTTGCGCGGTGACCTGCCCAGCGGCACCGCGGCGGGCGGCGAGTTTCGCTACGCCGCCGACCTGGTGCGATTCATCCGCGAAACGCATGACCGGCATTTCCGCGTCGAAGTGGCGGCGTACCCCGAATACCACCCGCAACAGCGCTATGCGGCGCGCGACCTCGGACACTTCGTCGAGAAGATCAAGTGCGGCGCCGACGCCGCGATCACGCAGTTCTTCTACAACGCAGACGCGTACTTCCATTTCGTCGAACAGGTGCGCGCGCTCGGCGTGACCGTTCCAATCGTGCCGGGTGTGATGCCGTTTCACAACTTCGCGAAGATCGCCCAGTTCGCGGCGCGCGACGGCATCGAAATTCCGCGCTGGGTCACTTTGAAGATGGAAGGCTTTGTTGACGACGCGGCATCGATCCGCGCGTTCGGCCTGGACGTCGTCACGCGGTTGTGCGAGCGGCTGGTCGAAGGCGGCGCGCCCGGACTGCACTTCTACACGATGAACCAGAGCACGTTGACGCTCGACATCCTGCGCCGGCTGCCCGGTTGATCTGCGTCAGTTCCCGTGGGCGCTGCGCTCCCACATCACGCCGTCCTCGGTGATCATCACGTCGAGCTCGACCTCGGCGGGGCCGGCGCGCAGCATCGGCAGGAAACCATGCGTATAGCTCACGCCCACCGTCACCGGACTCGGTTCGACGGAGAGCAGCGTGCGCTCGAAGAAGCCGCCGCCATAGCCCAGGCGCACGCCGCCGGGGCCGTAGCCCAGACACGGCACGATCAACATTTGCGGCGCGAACTCCTCGGTGCCCTTGGGCTTGGAGATGTCATAGGCGTCGAGCTCCATCGGGCAGCCGGGATACCAGATGTGAAAGCGCAGCGAACCCGTCACCCGGTCGGCCACCGGCAGGCCGATGCGCCGCGTCACGCCCTCCGCGGCGCCTTCGCTCCAGCGGTACAGGGCCGGCAACGGATCAAACTCGCCCTTGATGGGCCAGTAGGCGCCGATGCTCGACTCGCTGCGCCCGATCAGCCAGACGCGCAAGGCGTTTTGCAGCTCCACCGCGCGTTCCAGTCGGTCCGGCAGCGCGAGCCGGGCGGCGATGAGCTTCTTGCGCTGCGCCGCGCGTAGCGGGTCGGTTGGAATGGATGCCATGTACAGCCTTCGTTGATGTCGGCAGCGACGCGAGGCGCCGATTGTGCAAGACCGGCCCGGGGTCGGCGCGCGCAGTCGCTTCGTCGTGCATGGCCCGAGGCCGAATGCGCCACTTGGTCACGCCCGGGTGGCACGGCGGGCGCCCTTCAAGTGGCGCCGCGTTCCGTCACGACCAACGTCAATGCCACGTCATGCGGTTGTGGCGCGAGTTGGCTGCGCTCGATTCGCCCCACCTCCCACGCGACCCCGACCGCGGTGACGTGGGGATGGGCCGCCAGCCAGCGGTCGAAATAGCCGCCTCCATAGCCGAGACGATAGGCATCGTCGGTGAATCCGAGGCAGGGAACGAGCACGACGTCGGGCTGCACGAGTTCCCCCGAAGCGCAGGGGATACCGACGTCGTCGCGCAGCAGCGGCAGCTTGCCGTCCCACGCGCGATACTCCATTCGAGGGGGCGACTTGTGCACAAAGGGCAGCGCAAGCTGCATCGTGTTACCGGTTCCCGGGCGCAAAAACACCTGGCTTGCGTTAAATTCGCTGCGAACCGGCCAGTAAATCCCCAGGCAATGAGGTTCCAGTGTGTTGACGACGGTAAGCAGATGCTGCGCCAAGGCGTCCCGGGCCTGTGCGGACTGCGCGCTCTCAGCGAAGGCGCTGCGCGCGGCGAGCAAACGTGCACGCAATGCCGGGCGCGCCGAGGTTGATGGCAAAGGTTCGATGGCCGAAGACGTCATGTGGGTCGAAGATGAACTTGAAGACAGGCAAGATTTTCATTGAGCCGCGGGCCCGGGGCTTCATGCTGGCGCTGCTGTTGTGCCTGGGCGCGCCGCTGTCGCAGGCCCAGGCGCGCGCCGAGCCGGGCGACAGCGCGATCATCGACGCACGTGAGGCCTTGCGCAAGAAGGATCGCTCGAAGCTGTTCGCGGCGCGCGCGTCGGCCGCGGCGCAACAGCACCCGCTGACGATGTGGGCCGACTACTGGGATCTGAGCGATCGCCTCACCGAGGCACGGCAAGAGGAACTGAACGCCTTCTACGCGCGCTGGCCGGGCACCTATGTCGAAGACCGGTTGCGCAATGACTGGCTGCTGGAGCTCGGTCGGCGCCGCGACTGGGCCAATTTTGCGATCGAGATGCCGCGGTTTCGCATGAATGACGACCGCGAGGTCACTTGCTATGCGTTTCTTGCCGAGCATCTTGCGGGCAAAGACGTGCGCGACAAGGCGCTCGCCACCTGGTTCGAACAGCGCGACGCCGATGATGGCTGCGCGATGATGGCCGCGGCACTGTACGACGCGAAGCGCATCACGCCCGCCGATGTCTGGCGCAAGGTGCGCCTCGCAATCGAAGCCAACAAGCCACGCGCCGCACGCCAGGCGGCGGTGCTGATCAGTGTGGCCGCGGCGAGCCAGGTGAACGAAATGAACGACAGCCCGGCGCGTTACCTGTCGCGCAAAGTGGGTGTGACGAGCCGCCAAGACGCCGAGATCACCGCGCTCGCGCTGATGCGCGTCGCCAGCAGCGACTCCGATGCCGCGGCCCGCCAGTTGAACGAGCGCTGGGACAACGCCTTGCCTGGTGAGTTGGCGGCGGCCACCTGGCTGGTGGTCGCGAAACAAGCCGCATTGCGGCTGCAGACCGAGGCATCGGATTACTACTTGCGCGCCGAACTGCGCGCCGCCAAAGCCGGCGTGAGCTTGGAGTGGACCGATGACACCTTGGCGTGGAAGGTCCGGGCAGCACTGCGTGGCGACAACGGCGTACCACGCTGGGCACCGGTGCTTCAAGGGATCGACGCAATGAGCGCTACCGAGCAACGCGACGCGGCATGGGTCTACTGGAAAGCGCGTGCATTGCAGGTGCTGTCGCGCGAATCGCCGGAAGGCGATGCGATGCGCGCCACCGCCTCCAGCCTGCTGGAGGGCATTGCCGGGCAGCTCAGTTTTTATGGGGGTCTGGCCGCCGAGAACCTTGGCGTCATCGCCACGCTGCCGGCGCGTCCGGCGCCCTTGACCGAGGCGGAGCGCGAGGTGGCGCAGCGCCACCCCGGGCTGACGCGGGGCCTGCGGATGATCGGACTGGGGCTGCGCCATGAGGGCGTGCGCGAATGGAACTTCACGTTGCGCGGCATGGGCGACCGCGAGCTGCTCGCCGCGGCGCAGCTTGCCTGCGACCGCGAGGTCTGGGACCGCTGCATCAACACCAGCGACCGCACCCGCGTCGAAGTCGACATGGAACAGCGCTTCCCGACGCCGTTTCGCGCCGAAATCCAGGCGCGTGCGCGTGAGCTCGGCCTGGACCCGGCCTATGTGTTCGGCCTGATCCGCCAGGAGTCGCGTTTCATCGCCGATGCCAAGTCAACCGTCGGTGCGATGGGCCTGATGCAGGTCATGCCGGCCACGGCAAAGTGGACGGCGCGCAAGATCGGCCTGGCGAACTATCAGGCCGACCAGATCGCCGACCGTCAGACCAACATCAAGCTTGGAACGAGCTACCTGAAGTACGTGCTCGATGATTTTGGTGGCTCGCTCGCGATGGCCGCGGCCGCTTACAACGCCGGTCCGTCGCGCTCGCGCCGGTGGCGCGAAGGCCCCGTGCTTGAGGCCGCGGTGTGGGCTGAGAACATCCCGTTCAACGAGACGCGCGACTATGTCAAGAAGGTGCTCAGCAACAGCGCTTTCTATGCAGCGATGTTGAACGGCGAGCGCCCGGCGTCGCTGAAAGAGCGGCTGGGCGAGGCGATCGGCCCGCGCCTGGCCGAAGCGCCGCCACCGGAACTTGATCTGCCCTGATTTGACCTTGCTCGAATCCGAGCCTCGATTGACGCGCCAGAATACAGCCTGAGTTGCGTCGCGGTTTGAGTGCCGCCGAGGTTGGCAATGACTAATGTTCTGGTTCTGGGAGGCACGGGGTTTGTCGGGCAAAGCGTCTGCGCCCATTTGGTCGAGCGCGCGGGTGGCGCGAATGGCTGCGTCGCGGTGCCGACGCGGCGCGCGGCGCACGCCAGGCCGCTTCAATTGTTGCCCCTGGTCGACGTGGTTCAAGCAGATGTGCATGACCCCGCTCAGTTGCGGCGCCTCGTCAAAGGGCGCGACGGGGTGATCAACCTCGTGGCAATTCTGCACGGCGGCGAAGAAGAATTTCGGCGGGTTCACGTCGAGTTGCCACGTAAGCTCGCGCAGGCCTGCCACGAAGCCGGCGTACGTCGTCTGATCCATGTCAGCGCGTTGGGCGTCAGCGACACAGCACCGAGCCGCTACTTGCGCTCCAAAGCCGCCGGCGAAGCCGTGTTGAAGGCCGCGAAACTCGACCTGACCGTGTTGCGTCCGTCGGTGATCTTTGGGCAAGGTGATCGGTTTTTGAACCTGTTCGCCGAGCTGCAGGCCGTGCTTCCCGTGCTGCCGCTGGCGGGCGCCAGTGCGCGGTTTCAGCCCGTGTGGGTGGAAGACGTTGCGGCGGCGATCGTGCATTGCATTGATGACCCCAAGACGATCGGCCTGACGCTGGAGTGCACGGGACCCACGGTACACACCCTGGCGGAGCTGGCGGCCATGGCGGGTCGCTGGTCGGGCCATGAGCGGCGTGTGCTCGGCCTGCCGCAGGGCTTGGCGCGCTTGCAGGCGTTGGCCATGGAGTGTTTGCCGGGCCCAACGTTGATGTCGCGCGACAACCTCGATTCGATGCGCGTGCCCAGCGTCGCGAGCGCAATATTGCCGGGGCTTGAGCGGCTGGGCATACGCGCCAGCGCGCTCGACGCTGTCGTGCCGGGGTATCTGGCGGCGGCACAAGGCAAGGCACGGCTCGACCCCTGGCGCGCCCGGGCACGCCGAATCTGATCGACGCGCCGTTTCGCAGGCAACCCTCGCACGCGTGAACGGCAGCCCTATGGCCGAGATCAAGGCTTTTGTGGTGGGCGGCGCTGTGCGCGACGCGCTGCTGGGCCGCGCGAGCACCGACAAGGACTGGGTCGTGGTGGGCGCCACGCCCGAGCAAATGATCGAAGCACGCTTCACTCCGGTAGGCCGCGACTTCCCGGTGTTTCTGCACCCACAGACCAAGCAAGAGTACGCACTGGCGCGCACCGAGCGCAAAACAGGCCCCGGCTACCACGGCTTCACATTTCACGCCGATGCCTCTGTGACCCTGGAACAAGACCTGGCCCGGCGTGACTTGACGATCAACGCGATGGCTTTCGATGCGAGCGGTACTCTGGTCGATCCGCATGGGGGCCAGCGCGATCTCAAGGCGCGCGTGTTGCGCCATGTGTCGTCAGCCTTCGCCGAGGATCCGGTGCGCATACTTCGGCTGGCGCGCTTCGCGGCGCGACTGCACGACTTCACCGTGGCGCCGGAAACGCTGGCGTTGGCGCGCCGGATGGTGGAGTCGGGCGAAGTTGACGCGCTCGTGCCCGAGCGCGTTTGGCAAGAGTTGGCGTGTGGCTTGATGGAGGCGCGGCCGTCGCGCATGCTTCGCGTGCTGCGCGACTGTGGCGCGTTGGCCCGCTTGGTGCCGGAAGTCGACCGCCTTTGGGACCGTCGCCCTGACGCGCCGGACTCGGCAGTTTCGCAAGCAGGCGCGAGCGCGGGCGACCTTCTGTTGCGCACGCTCGACATCTCAGCCCAGCTCGGTAGCACCCTGGCGCAGCGGTTCGCCTGCCTGGGTCACGCGCTCGGCACGGACCTGGCGGCGCTGGGCGCGCTGTGTCAACGGTTGCGCGTGCCACTTGAGTGTCGCGAACTCGCCGAAGTGACCGCGCGCGAGCAGCGCGGCGTGGAGGGCAGTGAGGCGCTGGACGCAGCCGCCCTGCTCAGTCTGTTGGAGCGCTGTGACGCGCTGCGCCGGCCTGAGCGCTTCGACGCCATGTTGCTGGCGTGCGAGTGCATCGCGCGCGCCAGGCAGGCGCTGCACCAAGGCGGCTATGCTCAGGGCGTGCTGCTGCGCCTCGCGTTGCGCGCGGCCCTCGATGTGGACACGGCAATCGTCGCCGCGCGGGCCATTGAAGACGGACTGGTCGGACCCGGTGTCGGCCAGGCGATACACGAAGCGCGGCGTCAGGCCATCGCGGCGGTGCTGACGTCCACGCTGCATCGCGACGCACACCCCGGGGGCGGGGCTCACGCCCACGCCGAAGCGCGACTGACACCGGGGGGGGGGGGGGCGCCCCCCCACCGCCGCGCACAGGCTTCCTACTCTTCCAGCAGGCTGCGCAGCATCCACGCGGCTTGTTCATGCACGCTGAGCCGCTGCGTCAACAGGTCGGCCGTGGGCTCGTCGCCGGCTTTGTCGGCCAACGGGAACAGGCTGCGCGCGGTACGCGCCACGGCTTCGTGGCCGTCCACCAGGAGACGAACCATCGCCAGCGCCTTGGGCGGAACTTCGGGCGCGTCTGGGACGGATGCGAGCTTGCTGAACTGCGCATAGGAGCCCGGCGCCACATGACCCAAGGAGCGAATGCGCTCGGCCAGCGGGTCCACAGCGTTCCACAGTTCCGTGTACTGAACCATGAACATCGTGTGCAGCGTGTTGAACATCGGCCCGGTGACGTTCCAGTGGAAGTTGTGGGTCGTCAAGTACAGCGTGTAGGTGTCGGCAAGCAGCCGGCTGAGACCGGCAGCGATGGCGGCGCGGTCCTTCGCGCCGATGCCGATGTCGATGTCGATGGATGACGCAGTGCGCGCGGCGAGTTTCTTGGCCATTCAATTGCTCCTTCGATGAATCCGTGAATGCTTCAGTGCCGCGTCGGACCCGGAGGAGGATGCGGCGTGCTCGGCAATGAGACGAAGGATAGAGCGCCCGCTGCCTTCGATCCAGTTGAAATTCTTGACCGCCGCGATAGCCCGGCGACGGGCGCCGCCAGCTCAGGCGGTCAATCGGAACACGCCCTCAAGCGGGCAGGCATAGATCGCGTTGCGCAGCGCGGCGATCGCCTCGTAGCGCGTGAAGGTTTTGCGCCAGACCAGCACGACGCGGCGCGTCGGCACCGGCTCGGCGAATGGCAGGTAGGCCACCTGACCGTACACATCCTTGGCGACGCTGAGCTGCGGCACCACCGTGATGCCCACGCCCGAGGCCACCATGTACTTGATGGTCTCCAGCGAAGAGCCCTCGAAACTCTTGCGTATGCCTTCCGCGTCGCTCGAAAAGCGCGCGTACTCGGGGCAGACCTCCAACACATGGTCGCGAAAGCAGTGGCCCGTGCCCAGCAACAGCATGGTCTCGTGTTTCAGCTCTTCGGCGCTGACGTTCTCGCGCTGAACCCAGGCATGGGTGCGCGGCAGCGCCACCATGAAGGGCTCGTCGTACAGCGCCGCGCTGGCCAAACCGGTGTCGGGGAACGGCTCGGCCATGATGGCGCAGTCGAGCTCGCCGGTGCGCAGCATCTCCAGCAGCTTGGCGGTGAAATTCTCCTGCAGCACCAGCGGCATCTGCGGCACCCGGGCGATGGCCTGCTTGACCAGATCGGGCAGCAGGTAGGGCCCGATCGTGTAGATCACGCCCAGGCGCAGCGGGCCGCTGATTGGGTCCTTGCCGCGTTTGGCGATTTCCTTGATCTGCAGCGCCTGCTCGATCACGGCCTGGGCCTGGCGCACGATCTCCTGACCCAGCGGCGTGACGCTGACCTCGTTGGCGCCGCGCTCGAAGATCCGTACGTCGAGTTCTTCTTCGAGCTTCTTGATCGACACGCTCAAGGTCGGCTGCGAGACGAAACACGCTTCGGCGGCACGCCCGAAGTGTTTTTCTCTGGCAACTGCGACGATGTAGCGAAGCTCGGTGAGGGTCATTGGAGGGTGGGGCAGCGCGTGCGTCGATTGAAGTATGGCAGGGACGCATGCACCGAGCACGCCGCCGATCTGCAGTGGCCCGTCGTGCTCACGCGGCAGCGCTCAGCACGACTCGTTCCATTTGCCCATTCGCACACGAATCTGAGTTGAGTGGACCCGTGGATGCGGGGGTGGGTTGGGGGTGGGAGGTGGGGACAATTCTCGTGAGGCGGCGGGGGTGGGCGGCAAGACGAGGCTGACGCCGACGCGCGACGACAACCAACAAGGGACACCGACATGTTCAGTGTATTTCGGCATCACGTATCGGTAGCGGCATTCACGGGGATGATGGCCGACATGGTGCTGCTGTTTGTGGCGGTGCTGCTGGCCGGGGTGACGCAGTCTGGGGTGGCGGCCGGGGGGATGGGCGCGGCGGCGCCGTTCGAGCTGCACCAGATGGTGCTGTTTGCGGCGCAATTTGCGCTGGTCGTCTCGCTCATGTATTCCTTTGCCGGGCTGTACCGGCCCACGCCCATCGGCGTGCCCACCCTGTGGTGGCGCACGGTGGTGGCGCTGGGGGTGGGGGCGTACCTGACCTACCTGATGCTCGGGGTGGTGGTGCCCTCGGAGTACTTGAAGCTGCTGCTGAGCTCGGCCATCGTGTACGCGCTCATCGGGCTGGTGTTCGTGCGCGCGGCGCTGTACTGGCTGCGCCACGTGCGGCTGCGCTCGCGCGTGCTCATCGTGGGCACGGGGCCGCAGGCCTACGCCGTGGCCAACGACCTCAAGGCCCTGACGCGCACCTCCAGCAACGTCGTCGGCTTTTACCCCGGCAACGAGGACGCTGCGGTGCACGCGACCGCGGGCAGCCCGCCGGTGTTCTCGCGCGAGACCGGCATCGAAGCCCTGGTGAGGCGGCTGCGCATCGACCAGATCATCGTGGCCGAGCCCGAGCAGCGCGGCGGGGCCGTGCCCATGAACGAGCTGCTCGCGTGCCGCATCCGGGGCGTACCCGTGATGGACCTGGCCGGTTACTGGGAGCGCGCCAAGTCCGAAGTGCCCATCGACAGCCTCAAGGCGAGCTGGCTCGTGTACGGAGACGGGTTTGTGCAAGGGCGCGCGCGGCGCATCGCCAAGCGGGTATTTGACACCCTGTGCTCGGGCGCACTGCTCGTGCTCACCAGCCCCGTGATGCTGCTCACCGTGCTGGCGATTCGGCTCGACAGCCCCGGCCCCCTCATCTACCGCCAAGAGCGCGTGGGCAAGGGCGGGCGGCTGTTTTGGTGTCTGAAGTTTCGCAGCATGAGGAGCGACGCCGAGCGCGACGGCGTGGCGCGCTGGGCGGCGAAGAACGATTCCCGTGTGACGCGCGTGGGCGCGTTCATCCGCAAGACCCGCATCGACGAGCTGCCCCAACTCCTGAGCGTGCTCAAAGGCGAGATGAGCCTGGTGGGCCCGCGCCCGGAGCGGCCGAGTTTTGTGGCCCAGCTCAAGGAGCAGATTCCCTTTTACGACGTGCGCCACAGCGTCAAGCCCGGCGTGACCGGCTGGGCCCAGGTGCGCTACAGCTACGGCGCGAGCGTCGAGGACGCACGGCGCAAACACCAGTTTGATCTCTACTATGTGAAGAATAATTCACTGTTCCTGGACCTTCTCGTTCTGATCGAGACGGTCAGCGTTGTACTATTTCGTGAGGGTCAGTGAGGCCAGTGTCGATCAGACGTCGATCAGACAACGGCCCCGCGCTTGGCCCGCAATGCTACCGAGCGTGCTGAGGCCCTGCGTGCTGAAGCCCTATGTGCTAAAGCCCTATGTGCTAAAGCCACGCGTGTGCTCAAGCGAAGCGCGCGTGGCCTTGCACAGCCGATCCAGCGCGCCCTTTCCGCCTTCTGCCTTCTGGTCTGACGAGGAACACACACATGAACCCAACCAGCAAGGCGGCGCACGGCAGGCTGGCCACTGCCACTGCCACTGTCACCGCCACTTTATTGGCCGCGGCCACGCTGCTCACGGGCTGCGCCAGCTTCAACAACTACCCGCCCGCCCCGCGCACGGTGGACACCGTGGACCACCGCTACCGGATCGGGCCGCTGGACACGCTCAACATTTTGGTGTGGCGCAACCCCGACCTGTCGGCCACGATCAGCGTGCGCCCGGACGGACGCATCTCCAGCCCCCTGGTCGAAGACCTGATGGCCGCGGGCAGGAGCCCCGTGGACCTGGCGCGCGACATCGAGAAAGCCCTGGCCAAGTTCATCCGCGAGCCCGTGGTCACGGTCGTGGTGGGCGGGTTTCAGGGGATTTATCCCGAGCAGATCCGCATCGTGGGCGAGGCCGCCAAGCCGCAAGCGGTGGCGTACCGCCAGCAGATGACGATTCTTGACGTGATGATCGCCGCCGGGGGGTTGACCGACTTTGCCGATGGCAACGCAGCGGTGCTGGTGCGAGGCTCTGAGGGCGGCAAGCAGTACAGCGTGCGCCTGAAGGACTTGCTCAAGCGGGGCGACATCTCGGCCAACGTCGCGGTCAAGCCCGGGGACATCGTGATCGTGCCGCAGAGCTTGTTTTAAAAGGACCACAGCTGTCATGAACAACGTGGTCAACGTGGGCAACCTGGGCACCTTGGGCAACTTGGGGCAAGCCAAGGAGATCTGGCGCGCGGTGTGGCGCTCGCGCCGGTTGGTCCTGGGTGTGGCGTGGGGCTTGTCGGTGTTGCTGGGCGCGGCCGTGCTCTTGGTCAAGGACCGCTATGAGGCCAGCGCGCGCATCTACATCGACACCCAAAGCGTGCTCAAGCCGCTGATGGTGGGGCTGGCGTTCCAGCCCGACATCGAGCAGCAACTGCGCATGCTCGCGCGCACCCTGATCAGCCGGCCCAACGCCGAGCTGCTGCGCGCCTCGCCCGACATCGGCTGGGACAACACGGCCGCGCAGGATGACCCCCAGGGCGAGCCCAAGCGGCGCGCGGCCGAGGTCGAGTCGTTGATGAAGGCCATCAGAATCGCCCCCGGGGGCGGGGGCAACATCTACGCCATCAGCTACCGCGACACCGACCCGCAGCGCGCCGAGCGCGTGGTGGCGCAGCTGGTGAAGATGTTTGTCGCCTCGGGCTCGGACAACAAGCGCCGCGATTCGCAAGACGCACGCCAGTTCATCGAAGAGGAGATCCGCGAGCATGAGGCCAAGCTGGTCGCCGCGGAGAACCAGCTCAAGGAGTTCAAGCTGAAGAACTTCGGCGTCACGGGCGTGGCCGCGCAGGGCTACTTCGCGCGCATGTCCAGCCTGGCCGAGGAGGTGGACAAGCTCAGGCTGGAGTACAACGCGGCCGAGCAGTCGCGCGACGCGATCAAACGCGAGCTCGTCAGCGAAGCGCCGCAGTTACCTGTCGCGGACGCGCCCGTGGTGGTGGCGCCCCCGCTGGTGTCGGAGCACGAGCCGCGCCTGGATCTCATGCGCAAGCAGCTCGACGAGTTGCTGCGCCGCTACACCGACGAACACCCCGACGTGGTCAGCACCCGGCGCGGCATCGCCCAGCTCGAAGTGCAAAAGCGCCAGGACCTGGAGGCGCGCGCCGAGGCCCGCGCCCGAGCCATCGCCATGGAAGGCCCCAAGGGGCCCACACCGATCGCTGCTGCGGCCACCAACCCGGTGTTCCAGCAGCTGCGCATCTCGCTGGCCGCGGCCGAGGCGAACGTGGCGTCGCTGCGGGTGCGCCTGGGCACCCAGCAGTTGCGGCTGGCCGAGATCCGCGCGCTGGCCAACCGCACGCCCCAGATCGAGGCCGAGTTCAGCCAGCTCAACCGCGACTACGACATCATCCGCAAGAACTACGAGCAGCTCGTCTCGCGCCGCGAGTCGGCGTCTCTGGGGGTGAAGATCGATCAGTCCTCGCCCCTGACGGAGTTCAGAATCATCGACCCGCCGCGCACCGCGCCTTCGCCCGTGCTGCCCAGCCGGGTCAGCCTGGCCTTGGCCGCGGCGCTGCTGGCGTTGGCCGCGGGCGTGGGCGCGGCGCTGCTGCGCGCCAAGCTGCGCCCCGTGGTGAGCACCCCGAAGGAGCTGCGTGAGCTGTCGGGCCGCCCCGTGCTGGGCAGTGTGTCGCTGTTGCTCAGTCCGCAGGCCCTGCGCGCACAACGCACCAGCGGCCTGGGCCTGGCCGCGGGGCTGGGCAGCCTGATGCTGGCCCAGTTGGGCTGGGTCGCCTGGGTGGCGGCCCAGACGCGGATTTAGCAGGATTTAGCACCAGGGCCCCAGAACATGAGCATCATCGAACAGGCCGCGCGCCGGCTGGAAGAACTCAAGCGCGCGGGCGTGCAGGTGGCTTGGGAGCCCGCAACCACCCCGACGGGCGCTGCGGGGTCGCGCGTACCGCTGCACGAGCAGGGCTACACGCTCGATCTGGACGATGACGAGGGCCCCGACCCAGGCGCCAGCACGCCAGCCGGTGCGATCTCCAGCGCGCGTGACCGTGCCGCAGGCAGCGCGGCGGCCAACTCTTCAGGCACCCCTGGCGCGGGCAACGCCCTCGTGCGCGTGGGCCTGCGCCAGTCCAAGAGCGTGGAGCTGGACTTGCTCAAACTCTCCGAGATGGGCTATCTGGTGCCGGGCGCCACGCGCTCGGTGCTGGTCGATGAGTTCCGCGGCATCAAGCAGCCGGTGTTGAAGAACGCGCGCGCTCAGGCCGAGTCGCAGGCCGGCTCCCCAGCCCAGGCGGGCCGAGCACACAGCACCTCCAGCCATGTTAGCCACGCCAACCTGATCATGGTCACCAGCGCCCTGGCCGGCGAGGGCAAGACGTTCTGCGCGGTGAACCTGGCGCTGTCCATCGCCTCGGAGGTCGACGCCTCGGTGCTGCTGGTGGACGCCGATGTGCTGCGCCCCTCGGTGATGAGCCGCCTGGGCGTGCAGGGCCACCACAAGGGCTTGCTCGACTTGCTGTCGGACTCCAGCCTGGAGCTGCCCGAGCTGATCCTCAAGACCAATATCCCCAAACTCTCCGTGCTGCCCGCGGGCGCGCCCACGAGCCACTCCACGGAGCTGCTGGCCAGCGACGCGCTGCGCGAGTTGCTCCATGAGATCGCCACGCGCTACCCCGAACGCATCGTGATCTTCGATGCGCCCCCGCTGCTGTCCACCACCGAGTCCAGAGTGCTGGCCACCCGCATGGGCCAGATCATCATGGTGGTGGGCGCGGGCCACACCCAGAGCCTGGACCTCGCGCAAGCCTACACCGCGATTGAGCACTGCGCGGTCGTGCTC
>JANOLJ010000019.1:0-14528 GCA_031419715.1 Burkholderiales bacterium
AGGCGTCCCGGTCGAGCGAGCGCACTTCCCGCCTGAAGCTCGGAGGCTGGCGTGCGTGTCGCCTGCGTGTGTAGACGACCAATGCACGCTGGAGGTCTTCTCGATCATGTTGGAGCCTTCGAGGGACATTTTGGGGAGTTGTGTTCATGATCGCTGCCAAGCGCCACCGCGTCTGTTCTTTGACGCACAGACCCGGATGGTCGATCACGGCAGACTGCAGTCGAGTCGCTTGCATCCCCAAGGACAGTCGTGAATTGGATCCTCATCCTCATCGGCGTCATCGCGCTGCTGGCAATGGTGGCCCTGGCCGTACCGGTGCAACTGTGGCGCACCGGTGAGGTGCCGCAGCCCGACTTGCAGTATTCGCCGTCTGCGCGCGACACCGTGAAGACCGTGCGCGTGTGGATCGACGCCGACGCCGCTTGTGGCACCGGCAAGCGCCGCGACCCCGACGATTGCCTCGCGCTGCTCTCGCTGGCGAACGCACCTCACATCGACATCGTCGGCATTTCGACGGTCTTCGGCAACGCGCCGGTTTCCGAAGCAGACCAGGTGATGCGCACGCTGGTGCAAGAACTGGGCACCTACGCCGGTCACCCTGGGCCGGCCACATTGCCCGTGTTCAAAGGTTGCGGTGCCGCCGCGCAGAATTGCCTCTACGACGGAGGCAGCCTCGACGCCCAGGCAGCCCTTCGGCAGGCCTTGCAGCGCGCCACCCTCGACGTCGTGGCGCTGGGACCGCTGACCAATCTTGCCGCCGTGCTCGCGAAGGAACCCGCCTTGTCGCGCCGGATCACTCGCGTGATCGCCGTCATGGGCCGCCGGCCGGGCCATCGCTTCCATCCCAGCGAGAACCGCGCCACCGGCGCGATGCTGTTCGGCCATGGGCCGATCTTTCGAGATCTCAATGCCGTGCTCGACTTGCAGGCCGTCTCGGTGGTCCTGGCCTCGGGCATCCCAGTGATCCTCATCCCGTACACAGCGGCGCGACATGTGTCAATGACGGGCAGCGACCTCGACCGCGTGGCTCGCACTGGCCCTGCGGGGCGTTGGGTGGCCGAACGCAGCCGCGCGTGGCTCGAGTTCTGGCGCAGCGAAGCGGGGCTGGACGGTTTCTACCCCTTTGATCTGATGGCGGCCGCCTATTTGCGCGACTCCACGCACTTCGGCTGCGCCCGAGTGACAGCGTGGGTGGGCGACGACGCGCTGCTGCCATGGTTCGGTGGCGGCCCGGCGCTGCTGGTGGCCCAGCAGCCAGGCTTGCCGGCGTCCGGTACTGCCGCCACAGAGGGGCTCTACTGTGATCGCGTCACGGCCAGGATTGACGATTTGTTCATGTAGCTTGTCGCAAAACGCCAAGGAGTCTTTGAAGGCACAGACCGATGAACTTGAGATGGACGTGGCGCGCTTGAGGTGCGGACCTAGCAGCGTTTGTCGACTATCGAGCAATGGCGCTGCTCTCAGAGTCATCGCTCTGGTGGTCATGCCGCCCTCACCTCACCGAGCAATTCCGGGTGGCGATCCAGCACCTTCAGCAACTTGACCAGCGCCAACGGTGGCTTGGTCTTGCCGTTCTCGTACCTGGAGAATGCATTTGCGCCACCGCCAAATATCTCGCCAGCTTCGCGCTGGTCAAGGTCGAGCTTCTTGCGCACGCTGGCGATGAAGTCCGGATCGACAAACGAGCCATTGACCTCCTTGCTGAAGGCCGACATCAGTTCCATTGTGCGGCGCGTCTCCGACGCATCTAGGATGTGCTCGTCGCAGGCCGTACAAAAGTGGCCCGTCACCCGGGGCAGGAACGTCGACTCGCCCTTGTAGGTGTAGGGGACGTCGCGGGTGTCATGCACCAGCTTGGCAGCTCCGCAGCTCGGGCACTTCATGTTCACAGCTCCTTGAACGACACGATGAGCACGTCATCAATCACAGTCACCCCAAGGTCACTACACCCTCGCGAACAGTTGGTGTTGTTCGAACCTGCCCAGCCAGCCCCTTGACGACGCTGAGGCCCGCAGTCGTTTTCGCCCCCCGAAGCCCTCAATCCAACGCCCCTCACTCCCACTCGATCGTCGCTGGCGGCTTGCTCGACACGTCATAGGCAACGCGGTTGATGCCACGCACCTCGTTGATGATGCGGTTCGACACTTTTTTCAGCAGCGCATAAGGCAACTCTGCCCAGTCGGCAGTCATGAAGTCGCTGGTCTGCACCGCCCGCAGCGCGACCACGTGTTCGTAGGTGCGGCCGTCGCCCATCACGCCCACGCTCTTCACCGGCAGGAACACGGCGAAGGCCTGGCTCGTCAGTTCATACCAGGTCTTGCCGCTCGCGGCGTCTCGGGTGTTGCGCAATTCTTCGATGAAGATGGCGTCGGCGCGGCGCAGCAGGTCGGCGTATTCTTTCTTCACCTCGCCCAGAATGCGCACGCCCAGGCCCGGGCCGGGGAACGGATGGCGGTACACCATGTCGTGCGGCAGCCCGAGCGCGAGCCCGAGTTCGCGCACTTCGTCCTTGAACAGTTCGCGCAGCGGCTCCAACAGCTTCAGCCCCAGCGTCTCGGGCAAACCGCCAACGTTGTGATGGCTCTTGATCGAGGTCGCCTTCCTCGACTTCGTGCCACCGGACTCAACGACGTCAGGATAGATCGTTCCCTGCGCCAGCCACTTGACGGCGCTGCCTGTGGCGCCCGCGTCGCCTTTCAGCTTGTTTGCCTGGGCCTGGAACACCTCGACGAACTCACGGCCGATGATCTTGCGTTTCGCCTCGGGGTCCGTCACGCCCGCCAGCGCCGCCAGGAACTGCGTGCTCGCGTCCACATGCACCACACTGGCGTGCAGCCGACCCACGAACATCTCCATCACCTGCGCGGCTTCGTTCAAGCGCAGCAGTCCGTGGTCGACGAAGACGCAGGTCAGTTGATCGCCGATGGCACGGTGGATCAGCGCGGCGGCAACGCTCGAATCGACACCGCCTGACAGCCCCAGGATGACGTGCTCGCGGCCGACCTGCTGGCGGATGCGCGTCACGCATTCGTCGATGTAGTTGCCCATCACCCAGTCGGGCTTGGCGCCTGCAATCTCGAGCACGAAGCGGTTCAACAACTCCCGCCCTTGCACGGTGTGCGTGACTTCGGGGTGAAACTGCACACCGTAGTAGCCTCGCGCCTCATCGGCCATGCCGGCGATCGGGCAGCTTGGCGTGGACGCCATCAGCTTGAAGCCCGTCGGCAGCGCGGTGACCTTGTCGCCGTGGCTCATCCACACCTTGAGCATGCCGTGCCGTTCGGGCGTTTGAAAGTCTTCGATCCCGTCGAGCAACTTCGTGTGCCCATGGGCGCGCACCTCGGCATAGCCGAATTCGCGGTGCGAACTGGCTTCGACGGTGCCGCCTTGTTGCACGGCCATCGTGAACATGCCGTAGCAGATGCCCAGCACCGGCACGCGTGCGTCCCACACGGCTTGCGGCGCGCGCAATTCATGGTCTTCATAGGTCGAGGCGTGGCTGCCCGACAGGATGATCGCCTTCGGCGCGAACTCGCGGATGAAAGCATCGCTCACGTCATTCGGATGAATTTCGCAATAGACATGCGCTTCGCGCACACGCCGGGCGATGAGCTGCGTGAGCTGCGAGCCAAAGTCGAGGATCAGGATCTTGTCGTGCATGAAGGTCTCACCCGTCTCAGGCCGGGGCCGCACGGCTGCGCAAGGCCACGCGGCTGAAGTGGCGCGCGGCGATCACAGTCCCGATCAACTGCAATGCCGCGCAAAAATAAAAGGGCAGGCCGATGCGCCAGTCGCCCGGGCTCAAATGCGACACCATGCCCAGCAGCGGCGCGCTGACGACCGGTGCGATCACCGCCATCAAGCTGTTCAGCCCGGCCACCGAGCCCATGGTCTGGCCTTGGCTGCTCGGATCGGCGGCGTTGGACACGAGGCTCTGGATCACCGCGGTCGCGCCACCGCCCAGGAGGTTGCCCAGGATGATGATGACAAACATCATCCAGCCTTCGCTCGCCGCGCCGAACGAGAAATAGGTGAGGCACGACGCCGCCAGGCCAACGATCGCGAGCACGCGTGCCGAGAACTTCTTTAGCATGTGCTTGAGCAGGAAACCCTGCACCAGCACCGACATCAGGCCCACCGTGAACAGCGCCCAGCCGTTGTGCGCCGGCCCCCAGCCGAACTTGAAGGTGGTGTAGAGCACGAAGGCGTTGTGCAAGGTGAACTGCGCCAGCGACGCCAGCCCGATCACGGCGACCAGCGGTCCCACGCCCTGCAGCTGGCCTAAGCCCCGCAGCGCACTGAACGGGTTGGCGCGCTTCCACTCGAATGGCTTGCGCCGCTCGGCGGGCAGCGACTCGGGCAGCACGAAGTAGCCGTACAGCCAGTTCAACACTGCCAGGCCACCCGCGGCGAAGAAGGGCAGATGCAGGTCGATCGAGCCGAGCAAACCGCCCATCACGGGGCCGAGCGTGAAGCCCAGGCCGAACATCGCGCCGACCAGGCCGAAGCGCCGGGCGCGGTCTGCGGGGGCCGTGATGTCGGCGACGTAGGCGTTGGCAACCGCCGCGTTGGACTGCATCGCGCCGCTGAACAGGCGCACCGCGATCAGCATCCACAGCGCCGTTGCCAAGCCGGTCACGATGAAGCTCGCCGCCAGGCCGGAGAAACCCAGCAGCAGAACCGGCCGACGGCCGTACTTGTCGGACAGCGCGCCGAGCACCGGCGAGGCGAAGAAGTTGGCGACGCCGAAGCTCAGCGCCACCGCGCCGAACCAGAAGGTCTGCTCGGTCGGCGAAGAGGTGAAGGTGCCGACAAGCAGGGGCAGCACGGGCACGATGAGGCCGATCGCCATCATGTCGATCAGCACCGTGATCAGAATGAAAGGCATGGCCGCCTCGCGGCGGCCATTTTTGGGTTCGGAAGCAGGGGTCAACGTCATTCCATCCGGTAGTTCGGCGCTTCCTTCGTGATCTGCACATCGTGCACATGGCTTTCGCGCATGCCGGCCGACGAGATTTCGACGAACTCGGCGCGCTCATGCATGTCGGCAATGCTGGCGCAACCGCAATAGTGCATCGAGGCGCGCAGGCCACCCGCCATCTGGAAGATCACCCCGACCACCGTGCCCTTGTAAGGCACCTGACCCTCAATGCCCTCGGGCACGAGCTTGGTGGAGTTGGCAGTGGAAGAGTCGGCGTTTTCCTGGAAGTAGCGATCCGCCGAGCCCTGCTGCATCGCGCCGAGCGACCCCATGCCGCGATAGCTCTTGTAGGTGCGGCCCTGGTACAGAATCGTCTCGCCGGGTGCTTCTTCCGTGCCCGCGAACGCACCGCCCATCATCACGCTGTCAGCGCCCGCCGCAATGGCCTTGGCCAGGTCGCCCGAGTAGCGCACACCACCGTCGGCGATCAGCGGCACGCCGCTGCCGGCGATGGCTTTGGCCACTTCTTGAATCGCGTAAATCTGCGGCACGCCCACGCCAGTGACGATGCGCGTGGTGCAGATCGAGCCCGGGCCGATGCCCACCTTCACCGCGTCAGCGCCCGCCTCCACCAGCGCGCGCGCCGCGGCGCCGGTCGCGATATTGCCGGCGATCACGTCGATCTGCGGATAGTGGCGCTTCACCCAGCGCACCCGCTCGATCACGCCAGCGCTGTGGCCGTGCGCGGTGTCGACGACGAGCACGTCAACGCCCGCCTTGACGAGCACCTCGACGCGCTCTTCCGTGCCCTCACCCACGCCCACCGCCGCGCCCACGCGCAACTTGCCTTGGCCGTCGCGGGCCGCGTTCGGGAAACTCGTCTGCTTCGTGATGTCCTTCACGGTCATCAATCCACGCAACTCAAACGCCTCGTTCACGACCAGCACACGTTCGAGCTTGTGGCGATGCATCAGCGCCTTGCCCTCGGCGAGCGAGGTGCCTTCGCGAACCGTGATCAGCTTCTCGCGTGGCGTCATGATTTCACGCACCGGCGCATCCAGGCGCGTCTCGAAGCGCAGGTCGCGGTTCGTGACGATGCCCACGACCCGACCGTCCTCCACGACGGGAAAACCGGAGATGCCGTGCTGCTTCGACAACTCGATCACGTTGCGCACCGGCACACCGGGCAGAATCGTGATCGGGTCTTTCAACAGGCCCGATTCATAGCGCTTCACGCGCGCGACCTCGGCCGCTTGCTGTTTGGGCGCGAGATTCTTGTGCACGATGCCGATGCCACCCTCCTGGGCAATCGCGATCGCCAGGCGCGCTTCGGTCACCGTATCCATGGCCGCGGAGACCAGCGGCAGGTTGAGTCTGATGTTGCGCGACAGCGCGGTCGAAAGGTTGGTGTCGCGCGGCAGAACCTGGGAGAAGGCGGGCACCAACAACACGTCGTCGAAGGTGAGCGCTTTACCGAGCAGGCGCATGAAGATGTCTCCTGACGCAAAAGCGAATTATACGGAGCCCCTACCAGCGCCCAATTTGAAGCAAGTTGCGCTCGGCCTCTGACACCTTGTCACGGCTCGGGAGGGCCCCCGCCCGGTAAACTTGACCACGCTCCCAACGGCTTTGATCCATCATGCGGCAATTCACTCTTCTCACCCTGGCTTTCTTGATCGGCGCCAGCCTGGCCGCGCCCGCCTCGGCGCAATGGAAGTGGCGCGACAAGACCGGCGTGGTTCAGTACAGCGACTTGCCGCCGCCACCGGGAATTCCCGCGAATGACGTACTGCAGCGCGCCACGACCGGGCGTCAGGGTGTTGCCGTCGTGGCACCAGCCGCCACCGCCGCCAGCGCCGCAACCCCTGCCGCACCGGGTGCCAAGGGCGCAGACCCCGAACTGGAAGCGCGCCGCAGCAAGGCCGAGCAGGAAAAGGCTGCCAAGGCCAAGGCAGAGGAAATCGCTCAGGGCGAAAAGCTGGCGCTGGCAAAGGCCGACAACTGCAGCCGCGCGCGCGGCCACATGAAGTCGCTCGACGACGGAATGCGCATGTCGCGCACCAACGCCAGTGGCGAGCGCGAGGTGCTGGACGACAAGGCCCGCGCCGAAGAAAAGGCACGCACCCGCGAAATCATCGCTTCGGACTGCAAGTAGCCTGGCGCTGCCGCCTGCGCCGGGCCTCCATGGGTTCAACGAGCAGCGGCCGGTAGACCTCCACCCGGTCCAGATCGCGCAGGGGCTCGTCCAGCCCCTTCCACTTTCCCCACACGCCCACCTTGTGGCTCTCCAGGTCGATCTGCGGGTGCCGCGCGAGGAGTTCGCTTTGCCGCAATGCGTCGCCCACGCACGCGCCGGCTGGCAAGCGCAATTGCACGACGTCGAACTCGCCCGCACGCGGGGAGTAGATCACTTCCACCGTCAACACGCTGGCGTCAGCGCGGTCCATACATCTGCTCGGCGCGCTTGACGAATGAATCGACGAGAGTGTTCGCTATTCTGTCGAACACCGGGCTCAACACGGCTTCGAGCGCGGCATTCGAAAACGCATAGATCAGCTCGAATTCGATGCGGCACGCCTGCGCGGCCTCAGACCCGGGCAGCGGCAGGGCCACGAACTGCCAGCTCCCGTCGAGCCGGGAAAACGGCCCGTCAATCAGCGCGACATGTACTGAAGCGTCAGCGACGTTCACGTTGCGGGTCGTGAAAGCGTGGCGCACACCCGCGTAAGCAAGGTGCATTTTCGCGGTCACACCATCATCGTGCTGCTGCACGATTTCCGCGTTCGCGCACCAGGGCAGGAACTGCGGATACTCGGCCACGCCGGTCACCAGCGAGTACATCTCGCGCGGCGAGTACCAGAGCAACACGGACTTGGCGACGCGCTTCATACAATGCGCAAATTCTATGGGGCCGCTCGGGCTCTCACTTCGGCCGCCCTCACGGCACCTCTGCCTCATGTCCATCGCCGAAAACCGCCGCGCCCATTTCGATTACCACATCGAGGAGCGCCATGAAGCCGGCATGGTGCTCGAAGGCTGGGAGATCAAGGCCGTGCGCGCCGGCCAGGTGCAGCTCACCGACGGCTATGTCGTGATCCGCGACGGCGAGCTGTACCTCATCGGCTGCCGCATCGACGCGCTGCGCAGCGCGTCAACGCACGTCCGCCCCGAGGCGGACCGCACGAAGAAGCTGTTGATGCATAAGGAAGAGATCAAGCGGCTCATCGGCAAGGTCGAGCAAAAGGGCTTTACCCTCGTGCCGCTGAATCTGCACTACAAGGGTGGCCGGGTGAAGTGCGAAATCGCGCTGGCCAAGGGCAAGGCAGAGCACGACAAGCGCAATACCGAAAAGAAACGCGACTGGGAACGCGAGAAGGGGCGATTGATGCGGCACAAGGTCTCGTCCAAGCCCAAGGCGTGAGCGCCGAAGGCGTTCAGTTGGACCTGTAGCGCGCGCTACGGTCGCGCCAAGACCTGGTCGAGAAAGCTGGCGATGATCTTCGTCAGCTCGTCCTGCTGGCCCTCGAAGAAGTGCTGCGCCCCCTCGACCACCACTTGCCGCGACCCCGCGATTTTCTGGAACTGCTTGCGCCGCTCGTCGGCCCCGACGATCGTGACACTCCAGTCGCGCGAGCCGTAGACGTCGAGCACCGGAATCTTGATGCGGAACATGTCTTCCAGGCCGTTGATGATGCCGATGAAGACCCAGGCGTCTACCTTGACGTCGCTGCGTGTGATCAGGTAGTGGTTCGCCATCGTCGCGCCCAGGCTGTGCGAGACGATGGCCAATTTGCCGTGGTCGCGCGCGCGCAGCCAGTCGGCGGCCAGGCCGATGCGCTCGGCCGCGTCGCCGAAGGTCGGAAGATAGTCGCCAATCTTGGCCGTGCTCGGCAGCACCGGCATCTGTATCGACAGCGTCGAATAGCCTGCCTGCGCAAGCTTCACGCGCAATGCGCCATAAAGTTCAAAGTCCGGTGCCCAACCGCGGCCGTGGGCAATGATGAGCGCGCCGCGCGGTTGCTTGGCCGGCAGCCACAGGCCGAGGAATCGGTGGCCGTTCGGCTGGGCGAATCTGACCGCTTCGCCGTCGACCAAGGTCGCCAGCGTCTGCTCGGCCCAGCGCGCTTCGCGTTCGTGGTCTTGCGCGACTGCGACGCCGCCATTCAGAGCCAGCAGGAAACAAAGAAACCCGCCGAGGCGGGTTTCCAGTGCGAGCCAGCGCACGTCAGGCCAGCTTGAGCGGCAATCTGCGCAGGCGCTGGCCAGTCAACGAGGCCAGGGCGTTGGCCACGGCCGGTGCGATCATGGCCGTCACCGGCTCGCCGATGCCACCCGGCGCTTCGCCATCGGCAATGATGTGCATGTCGATGACGGGCGTGTCGTTCATTCGCGCCGTGCGGTAGTCGCCGAAGTTGGTCTGCTGCACGCGCCCACCGACGATCGTGATCTCGTCAAACAGCACGGACGACATGCCGTAGATCACGCTCGACTCGATCTGCTGCTTCACGATGTTGGGATTGACCATGCTGCCCACGTCGGCGACGACCGTCACCTTGTGCACCTTGATTTGCTTGTTAGGTGCCGAGACTTCGGCCACCAAGGCGAGGTAGGTGCCGTAGCCCTCCATGACGGCCACGCCCAGCTTGCGCCCCGCGGCCGTGGGCTTGCCCCAGCCGGTTACTTCCGCGACACGGTTCAAGACGCGCAGGTAGCGCGGCTCCTTGATCAGCAGTTCGCGGCGAAACTGCACCGGGTCCTTGCCTGCCGCCGCCGCCATTTCATCCATGAAGCCTTCGTTGGCGAATGCGTTCATGGAATGCGACACCGCGCGCCAGTAGCCCACGCGCACGCCAGTGTCGTGAATCACGGTGTTGCCACCCTGGTTCGGAATGTCATAGGGCAGCGGCGCGTACTCCAGCATGAAGGGGTCGATGCCGTCCTTCACGAAGGCGCCGAAAAGGCGCTTCGTGACCGAGGGCGACGCCACGCTGAACTTGTACGCCACGGGTCGCCCTTCAGCGTCCAGGCCGGCTGACATTTTGTGCACGCTGGCGGGGCGATAGAAGTCGTGCGTCATGTCGTCTTCGCGTGACCAGACCAGCTTCACGGGCATGCCCGCGGCCTTGCTGATCTCGGCCGCCTGGATGACGAAGTCAACGTCAACGCGCCGCCCGAAGCCGCCGCCCAGGAAGGTGGTGCGCACCTTCACCTGCTCGGGCTTCATGTTCAGCATGCCGGCCACCATGCCTTGTGCCAACTGCTGGAACTGTGTCGGCCCGACGAGCAGGCAGGAGTCGGCGCGAACGTCCGCGGTGAAGTTCATTGGCTCCATCGTCACATGGGCCGTGAACGGCATCTCGTACTCCGCCTCCAGCTTCTTCGCCGCCTTGGCCATCGCCGCGTCGGCGTCGCCCACCGTCTTGAACGAGGCACCGGGCTTGGCGGCCGCCGCGCGCAGCTCGCCGGCAATGCCGGCGCTGCTGAGGTCGCGCACCGCGCTTTCGTCCCACTTGATGTCTACTGCCGACAGCGCTTTGCGTGCATGCCAGTAGGTGTCGGCCACGACGGCCACGCCGTCGGTGACCTGGACGACTTTCTTCACGCCCGGCATGCGCAATGCCTTCGCAGCGTCAAAGCTCGCCAGCTTGCCGCCCAGCGCCGGGCATTGCGCGAGCACCGCGATGCCCATGCCGGGCAGCTTCACGTCAATGCCGAACTCTGCCGTGCCGTTCACCTTGGCTGGCGAATCAAAGCGCTTGATCTCTTTGCCCACGTAGCGGAAATCTTTCGGCGATTTCAGCGTGGGCGTCTTCGGCGGGGTGAGTTTGGACGCCGCATCGGCAAGTTCGCCGTAACTCGCCTTCTTGCCACCCGGGCCGAGCACAAAGGCATTTTCGGCGCGGCAGGCGTCTGCGCTCACGTTCCACTTGCTCGCGGCAGCTTGCACGAGCACCGAGCGCGCCTGCGCTCCGGCCACGCGCAGCCGTTCATAGGCGTCTCGCACCGACGTCGACCCGCCGGTGAGCTGAGCACCCATCATCATGTTGTTGTAGGGCTCGCCCGCAGGGGCCATTTCGACCTTGATCCTGCCGATCTCGACGCCCAGCTCCTCCGCAATCAACATCGGCATCGATGTGAACACGCCCTGCCCCATTTCGGAGCGACCGCAAAGAATCGTGATGCTGTTGTCGCTGCCCACCACCACCCAGGAGTTGGGCAATATCGTCTTGGATGGCGTATTCGCGGCGATGCCGGGCATGACAAACCCGATCGTCAGTGCACCGCCCGCGGTCGCGGCGAGGAACTCGCGGCGGGAGACTTGAGGTGTGCTGCTCATGGTCAGGCTCCCTTCGCGGCGGTGTGGATGGCCGCGCGTATGCGCGGGTAGGTGCCGCAGCGGCAGATGTTGCCCGACATCGCGTTGTCGATCTCCGCATCAGTGGGCTTGGGTTTGTCGCGCAGCAGCGCCACCGCGCTCATGATCTGGCCCGACTGGCAGTAGCCGCATTGCGGCACGTCGTGTTGCAGCCAAGCCGCCTGGACTCGCTTGCCCACCGCGTCGCTCGCCATCGCTTCGATCGTCGTCACCTTCTTGCCCACCGCGGCCGAGATCGGCGTGCTGCAAGAGCGGATCGGCGCGCCGTTCAGGTGCACCGTGCACGCCCCGCACAGCGCCTGGCCGCAACCGAACTTTGTGCCGGTCATGCCGATGTCGTCACGCAGAACCCACAGCAACGGCGTGTCGGCTTCCGCGTTCACGCTGACAGTTTTACCGTTCACATTCAATTGAATAGCCATAGGGCTCTCCTGTTGATTTTTGGACGCAAGCTTTCGACGCAAGTCAAGGCGCTCGCGCGCTCTTGGGTTATGGAATTCCGGCAGCGATGTTAGAGGTGACCTGCGCCCATGAACCTGCGGGTTAACGCGCAGGCGCGTGACGCTGCGGCATCACGCCGAAAAGCAACGACGGCACAGGCTGATGGCGCGAATCCTCGATGCCAGAAGTTCCGTGATGCGCCCCAAGGAGCCTCGATCATCGCGGAGCACCGCCACCTAGGGAAAGCTCGGGGTGCCTTCAGAGCGCCTCGGCCGCGCGGGCGTGGCTGGCCGAGGATTGTCGATGTACGCTCTCGGCGATTCGTTCCAAAGAGCCACGAAGGACACTCAGCATGAACACCTATCCGCCCATCACGCGCCGCGCCGCGGTGCACACCCTTGCCGCCGGCGCCGCCGGCCTGGCCTTGCCTGCGCTTGCGCAAGCCAACCCGGTGCGCGTGGGCTACGCCATCGCCCGCACCGGGCCGTGGACGGGCGGCGCGCAGATCAGCCAGGAACCGAACTACCTGTTGTGGGCCGAACAGCAGAACGCCGCGGGCGGGCTGAATGTGAAGGGCTCGAGGCGCCAGATCGAACTCATCAGCTACGACGACCGCAGCGAAGTCGAGACCTGTGTGCGCACCTACGAAAAGCTGATGGGCAGCGACAAAGTAGACCTGGTGCTGCCGCCCTGGGGCAGCAACGCGAATTTCGCAGTCGCGCCGCTGGCGAATCGCTTCGGCTACCCGTTTCTCGCGCCCACGGCGTTGAGCAAGCGCCTGGTTGAGATGAACCTGCCGTATTTCTTTCTGCTGCTTCAGCAACCCGGGCCGATGACGAATGCGCTGGTCGACATGCTCAAGGCGAACGGTGTCAGGACGCTGGCCTTGATCTACGTTGACGACCTGTTCGGCCTGGAGAACTACGCCGCGCTGAAGGTCGCCCTGCAGGGCAGCGGCATCACGATGGTCGAGGACAAGAGCTACCCGGGCGGCGTCAAAGACCTGTCGCCCGTATTGCGCTCGATCAAAGACAAGAACCCCGACGCCTTCGTCGGCTTCACGTATCCGCCCGACACCATACTCGCGAGCAAGCAGGCGAAAGAAGTCGGCTTCAATCCGAAGTTCTTCTACGCCTCGGTGGGCACGGCGTTCCAGCTCTACAAGAACGTGATGACGCCCGTCGGCGCCGAAGGCGTGCTCGGCATGGGCTCGTGGAACACCAAGACCAGCGCGGGTGCAAAAGCGTATTTCGAAGCCCATGTGAAGAAGTTCGCCGGCAAGGAACCGGACCGCTGGGCGAGCGGCGCGTGCTGGGCAGGCCTGGAGATCCTGACCGCGGCGGTGGCCAAACAAGGGCTGGATCGCAAGGCGATTCGCGACTACGTCGCGAACACCGAGCACAGCACGATCATCGGCAAGATCAAGTTCAGCGGCAGCGAAAACATCGGCACGCCGGGCATGGTGAGCCAATGGCAGAACGGTGAGTTCGAGGTCGTCTGGCCGAAGAGCGTGGCCACGGCCGCGCTGAATCCGAACAAGCCCGCTTGGTAGCGCGGCCCCGCCGCGCGAGCGCCCATCCCTGCGCGGCGTCATGATGTCGCCTGACCTGCGCGCCGCGTGGCGCGCGGGCCCCGCCCTGACCTGTGAAGCGAGATGTCCTTCGGTGCCTGGCTCGAACTGATCGCCTCCGGTTTGATTACCGGCGGTATTTACGCGCTCGTCGCGCTCGGCCTGAACCTGCAGTACGGGCTGATGCGCATCCTCAACATCGCGCACGGCGAGTTCCTGATGGTCGGCGCCTACCTCACATGGATGGTGCAAGCCTCGATCGGCTCGACGTCGTGGTACGGGCCACTGCTGATGGTGCCGGTGTCGTTCGGCCTGCTGATGGCACTCGGCCTGATGGTGCACTGGCTGTGCTTTCGCCGCCTCACCGCGACCTCGCCGACGCTCGACATCTTCGAGGCGCGCGGACTCATGGTCGCCTTCGGCCTGATGTTCCTGGTGCAGAACTTCGTCTCCACGTTGTGGGGCGGCGAACTGCGCGGCTACGACTATCTCACCGAACCGGTGAAATTCGGCGGCGCCCAGTTCGCCGCCAACAAATTGCTCGTGTTCGCGCTCGCGCTGCTGTTTTCCGGCGCGCTCATCGCGCTGTTGCGTTTGACGCTGCTCGGAAAAGGTGTGCGCGCGCTGATGCAGTCGCCGGTGGGCGCGCAGCTGGTGGGCATCGACACGCAGCGCCTGCACCCGCTGATGTTCGGCATCGGCATGGGCCTGTCGGGCGTCGCGGGATGCCTGCTGTCGATGGCCTACACGATCAGCCCGGCGATGGGCGAGCCGTATACCGTGACCGCGCTGATCGTCATCACGCTCGGCGGCTTCGGCAGCATGTCGGGCGCGCTGGCCGGCGGCTTGCTGCTCGGGGTGATCGAGGCGCTGGGCATGCACTTCACGAATCCGTCGCTGAAAGCGCTGCTCTCGTACACCGTGTTCATCGCCGTGTTGCTGCTGCGGCCCAAGGGCTTGTTCTCCAAATGACGGACCGCCAGTTCCTGATCCGCGATGTGCTCGTCCTGTTCGGCCTCACCGGCTGGGCACTGGCATTGCCCGGTCACGGCAGCGAGTTCATGGTGTCGATGGCGCTGACCTGCCTGATGTACGTCGCGCTCTCATCCAGTTGGGGCCTGTTCTGCGGCAGCACGCGCTACCTGTCGCTGGCGACTTCGGCGTTCTTCGGCATCGGTGCCTACACCAGCGCGTTGGCACTGGAGAGCCTGTCGTGGGTC
>JANOLJ010000020.1:0-5672 GCA_031419715.1 Burkholderiales bacterium
GCGCACGCGCCTGATGGCGCCGGCGACGGACCTGGAACAGGACCTGTACGTCAGCACGGCATTGAAGACGACCAAGGTGATGGTCAAGGACGAGGACATGTGCCTGCACTGCGGCCTGTGCGCCGAACGCTGCCCGACGGGCGCGTGGGACATGCAGAAGTTCCTCATCGAATTGACGCAGGCGGGCAAGGGCTGCCGCACACCCAAGGGCAGTGTGTCGGCAAAGCAAGCGAAGGTGGCCTGAGCCATGAAAACCACGGTGAAACGCATCGAAGCCGTCAACGACTTCGTCATCAAGTTCGCCAACGTCAACGGCTCGGGCTCGGCATCCGCCAACGAACTCTTTGCGCGCAGCCTGCTGCGCATGGGTGTGCCGGTGAGCCCGCGCAACATCTTCCCGAGCAACATCCAGGGGCTGCCCACCTGGTATGAAGTGCGCGTCAACGAGCAGGATTACCAGGGCCGGCGCGGCGGCTGCGACCTGATGGTGGCGATGAACCCGCAGACCTGGGATCAAGACGTCGCCGAAATCGAACCCGGCGGCTACCTGATGTACGACAGCTCCAAGCCGGTCCCGCCGTCCAGGTTCCGCCCCGACGTGAACGTGCTCGCCGTGCCGCTCACCGACCTGTGCGCGACACGCTATACCGATCCGCGCGAGAGGCAGTTGCTGAAGAATATCGTCTACGTCGGCGTGCTCGCTGCGCTGCTCGGCATCGAGCCGGAGGTGATCGCCACGCTGCTGGGCGAACAGTACAAGGGCAAGGCGAAGCTGATCCAGCCCAATCTCGATGCTTTCATGATGGGGCTACACCATGGCCGCGAGTATTTCGACGATGCGCTTGGCCTGAAGGTCGAGCGGCGCAATGCCGTGGGCAAGCGCATCTTCATCGAAGGCAACGCCGCTGCGGCGCTGGGCTGCGTGTATGGCGGCGCGACGGTGTGTGCCTGGTACCCGATCACGCCGTCGTCGTCGCTCGCCGAGGCGTTTCAAAAGTATTGCGGCAAGCTGCGTGTGGACAAGGCGACCGGCAAAAACAAGTTCGCGGTTCTGCAGGCCGAGGACGAGATCGCATCGATCGGCATCGTGGTGGGCGCGGGCTGGAACGGCGCGCGCGCGTTCACCGCGACGTCGGGCCCTGGTGTGTCGCTGATGACGGAGTTCATCGGGCTGGCCTACT
Organism: Burkholderiales bacterium; assembly: GCA_031419715.1. Taxonomy (GTDB): domain Bacteria; phylum Pseudomonadota; class Gammaproteobacteria; order Burkholderiales; family Burkholderiaceae_C; genus JAEMQF01. The sequence continues at coordinate 1,182 of JANOLJ010000020.1, forward strand.
TCGCCGAGATTCCAGTGACGATCATCAACGTGCAGCGCGGGGGCCCGTCCACCGGCATGCCCACGCGCACGCAGCAGGCCGACGTACTGAGCTGTGCTTACGCGTCGCACGGCGACACCAAGCATGTGCTGCTGTTTCCTGAAGACCCGCACGAGTGTTTCGAGTTCGCGGCGCAGTGCCTCGATCTGGCGGACCGCCTGCAAACGCCGATCTTCCTGATGACCGATCTGGAAATAGGCATGAACCACCGCTTGTGCGAGCCGCTGGCGTGGGACGACTCGCGTCAATACGACCGCGGCAAGGTGATGACGCATGCAGACCTGGAAGCCGGGCGCGACTTCGGCCGCTACCTCGATGTTGACGGTGACGGCATCCCGTACCGCACCTACCCCGCGACCCACGCCAAGCGCGGCGCCTACTTCACCCGCGGCACGACGCGCGACCCGTATGCGCGCTACTCGGAAGCCGGGCCCGACTACATGTACAACGTCGAGCGGTTGCTGAAAAAATTCGAAACCGCGAAGGCCCTCGTACCTCAACCGGTGCAGACGAACGCGGCGCGACCGACACGCTTTGGTGTCATCTACTACGGCTCAACGAGCCCGGCGATGAACGAGGCGTTCGAATCGTTGCGCGCGCAAGGCGTGCACATCGATTTGCTGCGGCTGCGCGCCTTTCCGTTCAGCGCCGCGGTCGACCAATTCATTGCCGCGCACGAACACCTGTTCGTGATCGAGCAGAACCGCGACGCGCAGTTGCGTACGCTCATCGTCACGGAACAAGAAGTGAACCCGGCCAAGCTTGAGCCCGTCTTGCACTACGACGGAACACCGATCACGGCGCGCTTTATCACGGAACAGATCGCGACACGCATCAAGCGCTTCAACGTCGAGCCGATCGGCAAGAGCACGAAGGGAAAAGTGGCATGACCTATATCGCCAAACCCAAACTCCACCACCCCACGCTGCCGAAGAACGCGCTCGGCCTGACGCGGCGCGACTACGAAGGCAAGATCTCGACGCTGTGCGCGGGCTGCGGTCACGACTCGCTTTCCGCCGAGCTCGTGCAGGCGTGCTGGGAACTGGCAATCGAGCCGCTCCGCGTGGCCAAGCTGTCGGGCATCGGCTGCTCGTCGAAGACGCCGGATTACTTTCTGGGCAACTCGCATGGCTTCAACACGGTGCACGGTCGTATGCCCTCGGTGCTGACCGGCGCGAATCTGGCGAACCGCGAATTGCTTTACCTTGGCGTGTCGGGCGACGGCGATTCGGCCTCCATTGGTCTGGGCCAATTTGCGCACGCGATGCGGCGCGGCGTGAACATGACTTACATCGTCGAGAACAACGGCGTGTATGGCCTGACCAAGGGCCAGTTCTCGGCGACGGCCGACGCGGGCAGCAAAAGCAAGAAAGGCGCGATCAACAGCGACACCGCGATTGATCTCGTCTCGCTCGCGCTGCAAATGGGCGCGAGCTACGTGGCGCGCAGCTTCTCGGGCGACAAAGAGCAGCTCGTGCCGCTCATCAAGGGCGCGTTCAGCCACGGCGGCGCGGCGCTGATCGACGTCATCAGCCCCTGCGTGGCGTTCAACAACCACGCCGGCAGCACGAAGAGCTACGACTATGTGCGCGAGCACAACGAAGCCGTGAACCGCATCGACTTCATGCCCTCGCGCGACGCCATCACCGCGATGTACGCGCCCGGCGAAGTGATCGAAGTCACGCAGCACGACGGCAGTGTGCTGCGCCTGCGCAAGCTTGCCGGCGGCTACGACGCGGGCGATCGCCTCGCGGCGCTCGGCCACATCGCCGCGCACGAAGCGCGCGGCGAAATCCTCACTGGCTTGCTGTACGTGAATGCCGCTGCCCAAGACTTGCACGCGCATTTGAAGACAGTGCAGACGCCGCTGAATCGTCTGGGCGTTGCCGAGTTGTGCCCGGGCGCGGCGGCGCTGGCGTTGATCAATGCCGAGATGGCTTGAGGTTCCCGCCGATTCGCCAGCACTCGATCGGCAGCGCACCCTTGCCTTGAGGCCGCGCTTCGCTTCGCTGTCAGGTGCTCGGGAAAGCGAATTCACTATTTGTAGATAGCAACTCCTCCATGACTACATAAAGGTAGTATTATGCGTCATACGCCCTACAAGTAGTCGAGGACGAAATGCACTATCCGGTCGACACCCCCCAGCAGCTACGCGCCGTGCTCAGGGCGCTGCGCCGGTCTCGCCAACTGACGCAACTCCAGTTGGGGCGGCGCCTCGGAGTGAATCAGAAGCGCATCGCGCGCATCGAGGCGGCGCCGCAGCTGACAGGCTTCGACCAGATCGCGCGCCTGGTCGCGGCGCTGGGCGGGCGGCTGCTGATCGACGTTCCCGTGTCGGCCGAGACCGCCGAAGCACAGCGCCAAGCCGCGCCGCCACGGGCTGAAGAGCCGCGTGTAGGCGATACATGGTGACGCGCGCGCCGCAGCCCGCGCGGCGCCTGAGCGTCTGGATGAACGGGCAGAGGGTTGGTGATTGGGACGTCGTGGCTGGCGAGCATATCTTCCAGTACGACGCGCCGTGGCTGGCCTCGAGCGCGGCGCGCGTGCTCTCGCTGTCGATGCCATTCATGCCGGGCAACCCCCCCTTGCGCGGCGAGGCCGTGCGCAACTACTTCGACAATCTGCTGCCCGATAGCGAAGCCATCCGCCAGCGCCTGCGCGACAAATTCAACACCCGCTCCGCCGCAGCCTTCGATCTGCTCGCCGCGGTGGGCAGCGACTGTGTCGGCGCGATTCATCTGCTTGAGCCCGAAGCCGAACCCGTGGGCTTCGACGACATTGCCGCCGAACCTCTTGACGCGGCGGGTGTAGAACGCATGATCGCCTGCGCGCTCAGTGCGGCGCGTGTGCTCGGCCAGCGCGATGACGAACTCTTTCGGATCTCGATTGCTGGCGCGCAGGAAAAGACGGCGCTGCTGTTCATCGATGGGCGCTGGTGCCGCCCGCTCGGTGCAACGCCGACCACGCACATCCTCAAATTTCCACTCGGCCGCGCGGGCAACATGCAGGCCGATATGCGCGATTCGGTGGAGAACGAGTGGCTATGCTCGCAAATACTGAACGCCTTCGGGCTGCCTACGCCCCGTTGCGAGATCGGCCAGGCTGGTGCGCGCAAAGCGCTGGTCGTCGAGCGCTTCGACCGTGCGATTCAAACGCGTGCCGATGGGCGCCGTTGGATTGCCCGTCTGCCGCAAGAAGACTTCTGCCAGGCGCTCGGCGTGCCGGTGGCGCGCAAGTATGAATCCGACGGCGGGCCGGGCATGCGCGACATCCTGCGCTTGCTCGACGCCAGTTCGAACGCGCAGGCCGACAAGCGCAATTTCATCAAGGCGCAGATCGTGTTCTGGATGCTCGCCGCCACCGACGGCCACGCGAAGAACTTCTCGATCTTCCACGAGCGTGGCGGCAGCTTCCGCCTCACGCCGTTTTACGACGTGCTATCGGCCTGGCCCATCATCGGCCGGGGGCCGAATCAACTCGATAGGCACCAAGCCAGGCTGGCGATGGCGGTGCGCGGACGCAATGCACACTGGAAGCTCAGTGAGATTGCGCCCAGGCACTGGGATGCCGTGGCCAAGCTCGCTGGCCTGGGCGACTCCGAATCGCTGCGCAGCGAAATCGTCGCTGCGGTTCCTGCTGTCGTGACGAGCGTCGAAGCATTGCTGCCGGCGCAATTTCCGGCCCGGGTTCGTGACTCGATACTGATTGGGTTACACGAAAGTGCACAGCGTTTACGATCGGGTTGATGTCCGGGCATAGCGCGGGGGTTCTGCCGAAGAATGCATCGGTCAGTTCAAAGGGAACAATCCAAGGCGGGAGCGACGCGCTGCTGGAGGCCAAGCATGACCGACATCACTCTGAACAATGGCGACATCAAGCTGGCCGCATCGATTCACGGGTCAGCCAGCGGCGAGCCAGTGCTGTTCTTGCACGGCCTGAGCATGAGCCGAGACACCTGGAATGAAATCGCTACGCGGCTGGGTGATCGGTATCAGGCCTGGACCTTGGACTTTCGCGGTCACGGGCACTCGGCACGGGCAAGCAGCTACAAAATTGCCGACTACATCGCAGATGCACAGGCGGCGTTGGCAGCGATCGGCAGACGCACCGTAGTGGTGGGGCATTCGCTGGGCGCTGTCGTCGCGGGTGCGCTCGCTCAAGGCCCGCACCCGAATGTTCGAGCTGTGTTGATGGAAGACCCACCGTGGTACTTCGGCGAACGCGGCGAATTCGAACGCTCGATCTACCCGGCCTTGTTCAGCGTCGTCAGTTCGTACCAATCGAGATTTCAGAGTGAAGGCGCCAGGCTCGATACCTATGTCCGGTTTGTCTCGAATGCGCCCTCTCCCATGGGTGGAATCGCGAGTAACCATTTCGGCCCACGCCATCTCTTGAGTCATGCCTCGGCCTTGCAGCGGCAAGACCCCGCATGCTGGGCGGATCTGCCGAACC
>JANOLJ010000021.1:0-12359 GCA_031419715.1 Burkholderiales bacterium
CACGGCTGCCAGCGCCACGGCGAGCACGCCCATCGTTTTGCCGAGCGTGGTTTCGGTCAACGCCGCCGCGAGCATTGCGCCGACGATGACGATCGCCGAAATCGCGTTGGTCACCGCCATCAGCGGTGTGTGCAGCGCGGGCGTGACGGTCCACACGACGTGGTAGCCGACGTAGATGGCGAGCACGAAGATGATGAGGTTCGTGATGGTGGGGGAGACGAGGTCCATGATGTTTGTCCTGTTCTTCTTTGCTGCTACTGCTTTGCTGCCGCTGTGCTTCCGCTTTACCGCTACTTGCGCTTGACTTCGCCCGCTTGCGTCATCAGGCAGGCGACCACGATGTCGTCATCCATGGGGACGTTGAACGTGCCCTCCTTGGTGAGCACGAGCTTCAGAAAGTCGAGCACGTTGCGCGCATACAAGTTGCTCGCATCCGCCGCGACGAGCGCTGCCAGGTTCGTTTCACCCACCAGCGTCACGCCGTGTTTGACGACCGTCTTGCCGGGTTCGGTGAGCGGGCAGTTGCCGCCGGCCGGCGCGGCGATGTCGACGATCACCGAGCCCGGTTTCATGCTCTTGACCATCTCTTCCGTCACCAGCACCGGCGCGGCGCGGCCCGGGATCAGCGCCGTCGTGATCACGATGTCGGCTGCGGCCACGCGTTTGGCGACTTCGATCTTCTGCCGGTCGAGCCAGCTTTGCGGCATCGGCTTGGCGTAGCCGCCCACGCCCTCTGCCGCCTGCTTTTCCTCAGGCGTGTCGTACGACACGTCGATGAACTTCGCACCCAGCGACTCGACTTGCTCTTTCACGCTCGGCCGCACGTCGCTCGCCTCGATCACTGCGCCCAGGCGCTTGGCGGTGGCGATCGCCTGCAAGCCGGCCACGCCGACGCCGAGGATCACGACGCGCGCCGCCTTCACGGTGCCCGCGGCCGTCATCAGCATCGGGAAGAAGCGCTGGTATTTGTCGGCGGCGATCATCACCGCTTTGTAGCCGGCAATGTTTGCCTGGCTGGACAGCACGTCCATGCTTTGGGCGCGCGTCGTGCGCGGCGCGGCCTCCAGCGCAAAGCTCGTCAGGCCGGCGCCGGCCAGGCGCGCCAAGCCGTCCATGTCGAACGGGTTGAGCATGCCCACCAACGCGGTGCCGCTTTTCATCAACGGCAATTCGGCCGTGTCTGGCGAGCGCACCTTGAGCACGAGGTCGCAGCCGAAGGCGCCGGCTTTGTCGGTGATTTCCGCGCCCGCGGCCTGGTAGGCGGCGTCGGTCGCGCTGGCCACCACGCCAGCGCCGGTTTCAACCCGGATGACATGGCCCTGCGCCTTGAGCTTCTTCGCCGTCTCGGGCGTCACCGCCACACGGGTCTCCCCCGCGACGGTTTCGAGCGGGACTCCGATCAACATGGGTGACTCCTCTTTTTGTTAGGCGCCGCGCCAGCCGATGGCGCGTTTCGAGCGGCGAGCATACACAAGAACTCGCGGGCCGCAGGCGCCGCTGTGAGCAATCGCAACGCGTCTGGCCTTCGCGATCGAACCCAGATTCACATCAAACCGACAGGTCGGTCATGAAGGCCGTGCTTGCCGGGCGCCCGGGCAAGTCGAGCGCGGCGGTGTTCGCGGGCGTGCTGGCGATGCGCTTGCCGCGCCGGTACACGCCTAAGCGCGTCGCGCGCAGGCGGATCGCCTCAACCGGGTCGCGCGCCTGGAGCAGCACGAAGTCGGCGTGGCAGCCCGGTTCCACGCCGTAACCCTCAAGCTGCAGGATGCGCGCCGGGGCAACCGTCACCGCGTCGAAACACTGCCGCATTGCCGTCTGCCCCGTCATCTGCGCGACGTGCAGCCCCATGTGCGCCACCTCAAGCATGTCGGCCGCGCCCAGGCTGTACCACGGGTCCATCACGCAGTCGTGGCCGAAAGCCACCGTCATGCCATGCGCCAATAGTTCGGGAATCCGCGTCATGCCGCGGCGCTTCGGGTAGGTGTCGTGCCGGCCCTGGATCGTGATGTTGATGAGCGGGTTGGCAACCACGTTCAGCCGCGCTTCGGCCATCAGCGGCAACAACTTCGATACATAGTAGTTGTCCATCGAGTGCATCGAGGTCAGATGTGAGCCCGTCACTCGACCTTGCAGCCCGAGGCGCTGGGTTTCGAAAGCAAGCGTTTCGACGTGGCGCGACAGCGGGTCGTCGGTTTCGTCGCAATGCATGTCCACCATTCGCCCCTGTTCGGCGGCGAGCTCGCACAAGATGCGCACACTCTCGGCGCCTTGCTGCATCGTGCGCTCGAAGTGCGGAATGCCGCCGACGACGTCCACGCCAAGCGCGAGTGCGCGCTGCATTTGCTCCAGCGCGCCGGGGCAGCGCAGCACACCGTCTTGCGGAAAGGCGACGAGCTGCAGGTCGAGATACGGCGCGACGCGGCGTTTCACCTCCAGTAGTGCTTCCACGGCAAGCAGGCGCGGATCGCAAATGTCGACATGCGAGCGGATCGCGAGCAAGCCCTTCGCCGCCGCCCAATCGCAATAGGCGAGCGCACGTTCGACCAGCGCGTCGAACGTCAATTGCGGTTTCAACTCGCCCCACAGCGCGATGCCTTCCAGCAAGGTGCCACTCGCATTCACGCGCGGCTGGCCGTAGCTCAGCGTCGCGTCCATGTGAAAGTGCGCGTCAACGAAGGGTGGGCTCAGCAGCAGGCCCTGCGCGTCGAGTCGCTCGCGCGCGGGTGCGTCCAGCCCCGGCGTGACTTCTACGATGCGCCCGCCGCGCACCGCCACCGACATATGGCGGCGACCATCGACGAGCGTGGCATTGTGGACGAGCAGGTCGAGCATGGCGCGGTCTCCGGGTGTCTGAGCGGCGCCGCATTGCAGCGGCGCTAGCGTTCGCCCTTGCGGTACGGTTTCATCAATGCCGCAGGATAAGCCGCCTTGCGCGCCACCAGCACCAGCGCGACGATCGACAAGGCGTAGGGCAGCATCAGGTACACCTGATACGGCAGCGCCGCCGCGCCCGACTGCTGCAAGCGCAGTTGCAGCGCATCGAACATCGCGAACAGCAGCGCGCCGAGCAAGGCCTTGCCGGGCTGCCACGACGCAAACACGACCAGCGCCACGCACACCCAGCCGCGGCCGTTCACCATATTGAAGAAGAACGCGTTGAACGCGGCGAGCGTCAGGAACGAACCCGCCACGCCCATCAACGCCGAGCCGGCGACGATGGCCCCGGTGCGCACGGCGGCCACTGAAACGCCCTGGCCTTCGGCGGCCTGTGGGTTCTCGCCCACCATGCGCAGCGCCAGGCCGGACGGCGTGCGGTACAGAAAGTAGCCCAGCAGCGGCACGAGCAGCAACGCCAGCAGCGTCATCGGCGTTTGTTGCTCAAGGATGGGAATGCCCAGGCCACTCATTTCGCTGAACGGTTGAACCGTCGGTGGCGTGGTCACCTTGGGAAAACCGACGCGATAGCCGTAGTAGCTCAGCGCCGTGGCGAGCAGCGTGATGCCCAGGCCCGACACATGCTGCGACAACGCGAGCTGCACCGTCAAAAGCGCATGCAGCAAGCCGAACCCGGCACCGGTGAGCGCCGCCACGGCGACACCACCCCACAGCGGCAGCCCGCTGTACACCGCCAGCCACCCGGCAAATGCACCGGCCACCATGATGCCCTCGATGCCCAGGTTCAGCACCCCGGCGCGCTCGCAGAGCAACACCCCCAGCGTGCCCAGCAGCAAGGGCGTGGCGATGCGCAGCACGGCGACCCAGAACGACGCGTTGACGATGATGTCGGCGATTTCAGACAATGGCAACGAGCGTATCACCGCGATGGATACTGCCCGAGCCGCGGCGTTGTCGAACCGTTGTCGCACCTGGGCCGAAAATTGAAAGGATCTCCCCCATGACACTCGACCCGGAACAAGCCGCACGCCTGCTCTGGCAGCACTGGGGCGCCGGCACGGCACTCGATGTGCTGCCCCCGGGACTGCGCCCCGCGACGCGCGCTGAAGGCCACGCCATTCAGGCGCGCTTGCCGCAGGTCGCGGGCTGCGGCGTCGTGGGCTGGAAGATCGCCGCGACGAGCGCCGCCGGCCAGGCCCACATCGGCGTCGGCGGGCCGCTGGCGGGGCGAATTCTGGCGACCGAAGTCGACCGCGACGGCGCCAGCGTGTCGTTGCATGGCAACCGCATGCATGTGGCCGAGCCGGAGTTCGGGTTCCGCTTCGGCGCAGAGCTCGCGCCACGCGCCGCGCCGTACACGCGGGCGCAGGTGCTCGACGCAGTGGCGACGCTGCAGCCGGTGTTCGAGGTGCCGAACTCGCGCTTCGCCGACTTCGCCCACGCTGGCGAACCTCAATTGCAAGCCGACAACGCCTGCTCGGGGCGCTTTGTCGTCGGCACGCCCGCCGCGCTGGACTGGCGAGCGCTCGACCTGCGCACGCTGCAAGTGCACGCCCGCGTGCTTGACGCATCGGGCTGCCGCATCGAACGCACGGGCGACGGCAGCGCCGTGCTCGGCGACCCGCGTGACGCGCTGACCTGGCTCGTCAACGAGCTGCGCGCGCTGGGCATCGCGCTGCGCGAGGGCGACCTGGTGTCCACCGGAACGTGCATGGTGCCGCTGCAAGTGCAGCCCGGCGACACGGTGCAGGCCGACTTCGGCGCGCTGGGGGCGCTGACGGTGCGCCTGTCGCGCTGAGGGCTGCGCGCGGCGCGGGCGTCGGCGCTCAAGCCGCCCGCGATCCCAGCAGCCGATCGCGCAGCGCGCGGTGCTGGATCTTGCCGGTCGCCGTACGCGGCATCTGTGCGTCGACGATGAAGGTGTAGGCGCGTGGGCGCTTGAAGCCCGCAATGCGTTCGCGGCACCAGGCTTCGAGGTCGGCCTGCTGAACTTCGCGCTCCTTTCGCGTCACCACGACGGCCAGCACTGTCTCGCCCCACTTTGCATCGGGCACGCCGATCACCGCCACATCCTGCACCGCAGGGTGCGCGGCGAGCACGGCCTCGACCTCCGAGGGGTAGATGTTCTCGCCACCGCTGATGATCATGTTGCTTTTGCGGTCGACGAGGTGGATGAAGCCCTGCGCGTCGCGCCGCGCCATGTCGCCCACCGAACACCAGGCGCCGCGCAACGCCTGCGCCGTCTTCTCGGCGTTCTTCCAGTAGCCGTCGAACATGTAGGCGGTGCGCGAGTACAACTCACCCACCTCGCCGTCGGGCACTTCGTGGCCGTCGGTGTCGAGCAGCTTGATCGCCCCCGAGCCCGCCCATTCGCGGCCGACTGAGCCCAGCTTGGAGCTCTGTTCGTCGGGGCGCAGCACCGTGACCCAGCCCGCCTCGGTGGAGCCATAAAGCTCGAACAGGCGGCCGTTCGGGAACAGCTCGAGGATGGCGCGTTTGATCTCCTGGCGCGCCGGCGCAGACGAGACCAGCAGCTTGCCGACGCGTGACAGGTCATGTCTGGCTTTCACCTCGGCGCCCAAGCCGAGCATCATGATGTAGTGCGTGGGAACGAGCGACGTGAACGTGATGCGCTCGCGCGACAGCAGGCCGAGCAGCGCCTCGGGGTCGAAGTGCGATCGGTCATCGACGACGATCGTCGCCCCGAGTGTGGCGAAGGTGACGCTGAAGTAGAGCGAATTGGCGTGGCAAAGCGGCATCACGAGCAGCGCGTTGTCGTCGCGCGTCAGGCCGAATTCGAGCGCCGTGGCCAGCGCGAGCAGCGCGTTGCCCGCGTGACTGCGCATCGCGCCCTTGGGCCGGCCGGTCGTGCCCGAGGTGTACATCAGTGCGAACAAGTCGGTGGGGCGCACGTCGGCCGCCGGCTCGGCACTGTCCGCCGCGGCGATCAACGCCTCGTAGCCCTGCCAACCCGGGGCAGCAGCGTGGCCGCTCGTGCCGGGGCGGGCTTCGATGTCGGCGCCGAAGTGGATATAGCAGCCGGCGCCGATCGGCAACTCGGCGCGAATGGCGTCGACCCCGGCGCGCAGGCTGTCCTGCACGATGAAGGCGCGCGCCTCGCTGTGCTGCACGATGTAGGTGATCTCCGGGCCGACGAGGCGAAAGTTGACCGGCACCGCGACCAGACCGGCGCGCGCGAGCGCGACATAAATTTCCAGCCACTCCAGCGTATTGAACGCGAGCAGCGCGACGCGGTCACCCTTGACGAGGCCCAGTCCAAGCAGCGCATTCGCGAGCCGGCTCGCGCGTTCATGCCACGCCGCATAAGTCAACGCACGGCGCGAGTCGCGCACGCCGATCTTGTGCGGCTGGGTGCGCGCGTGCGCGGCAATCGATTCCGAGAGCGTCAGCAAACCGCTCATGTTGCCCCCTTGGCCCTTCGGGCCGTCCCCCACGGGGGAGCTGAGCGCCTCCGGAACGGCCGAGCGGCGCTCATGCCCGCCTCGCCTGTTCGGCATCGTCCCAGGCGGTGAGCGCCTGGCGGTCGGGCACCCAGCCCAGGCCCTTGCCGGCGTCGGAGCTCAGCGCGTCTTGCGTCGTCACGACGTCGATCAGCGCTGGCGCGTTCGCCAGGGCGTCTTCGATCGCGCCTTGCAGCCGCGCCGGGTCGGTGACGCGCTCGGCGTGCAGGCCGAAGGCGCGCGCCATGGCCGCGTAGTCGCTCCACGCCAGCAGCGTGCCGACGACGCGGCCGCCGTAGTTCATCTCCTGGTCGAGCCGCTCGATGTTCCAGGCCGCGTTGTTGGAGACGATGAACACCGCTTTCGCGCCGTGGCGCTTGGCGGTGTCGATCTCCATCGCGTTGAAGCCGAACGCACCGTCGCCGGTGATCGCGACCACCTGGCGATCCGGGTGCAGCAGCGCCGCGGCCACGGCGTAGGGCGTGCCCACGCCCAGGCAGCCAAACGCGCCGGCGTCGAGGTAGGTGCGCGCCTCCAGGCCCATGCGCGCGAAGCTGAGCAGGTCGCCGCCGTCGGCGATCGTGATGGCGTCGGGTTTCAGCACCTTGCGCAGCGCGGCGAAGATGCGGTTCGGGTGCAGGTGGCCGTCGCGTCCGGCGGGCGCGAGCGCCATGGCTTCGGCGTACTTGGCGGCGCGCTTCACATGCTCGGCGCGCAGCGCGGCGGTCCATGCGGTGTCGAGCGCAGCGGGTGTCGACGATGGCCGGGGCCTGCCGGCGCCTGCGCCGAGTTGATCCGCCAGCGCCGCCATGGCCAGGCCGGCATCGGCGAGCAATTCGACAACGCCGCGCCGGTTGTCGCGCAGTTCGTCGGCATGGTCGGCGATGCGGATGAACTCGGCGCACTTGAACACCGCTGGCGAGCCGTAGCCCATCTGGTAGTCGAGCTTGCGGCCGATCACAAGCACGAGGTCGGCCTCCTGCATCGCGCGCGCCCGCACCGCGCCGACGACGCCGGCATGCGCGCCGTCGACCAGGCCGCGGCTTTCCTGCGTGTCGAGATAGACCGCGCCGCTCGCATCGAGCAGCCGGGTCAGCGCCGCGCCGGCACCGCGCGCGCCGCGGCCGGTGATCACGCGCGGCCGGCGCGCCGCACGAATCAGCGCCGCGGCTTGGGCGACGAGCGCCGCGTCGGGCGAGACGCGTGCGCGCGTTTTCGGCGCCATGTGTTCGGCCAGCACGAGCGCGGGGTGCACGCTTTCGCGCAGCACGTCGGTCGGAATCTCGATGTACACCGGCCCCGGCGGGCCGCCATCGCCCGCAGCGACCGCCCAGGCCTTGTCGAGATCGCGCGCGATCTGCTCGGCATTGCGCAGCGTGCGCGCCTGGCGCGTCACCGGCGCGAGGATCGCGACGTGGGCGATGCCTTGCAGCGGCCCGAGGTCGTCTTGCGGCACCGGCGGGCAACCGCCGATCAACAGCACCGGCACACGCTCCAGATGCGCGTTCGCCATCGCCGTCACGCAGTTCGTGACGCCGGGGCCGGCGGTCGCCATCGCGATGCCCACACCGCCCGAGAGCTGCGCGTGGGCGTGCGCCATGTGCACCGCGGCGCCTTCGTCGCGCACGTCGACGATGCGCACGCCTAAGCGTGCCAAGTGGTCCCAGACCGGTTGGATGTGGCCGCCTTGCAGGCCGAAGATGCGATCGACGCCGCGTTCGACGAGGAAGCGGGCGACGATTTCGGCAACGCTGCGGTGGCTTCGGGCTGGGGCTGCGGGGGTGGCGGAAGCGGCGGACATGGGGAATCTCCAAAGACGGGTGGCTGACGAAAACACGCGATCATGAATATAGGATTCTGAATTCAGAGTTCTATCAGGGAAATCCCGAGGTGCCCTCTGATGCTCTCCGATGCACTCTGAATGCAAAGTGCGGCATCCTTGCTACACTCAGCGCCGCATGAAGGCCCTTGCCCTCGCCCCCAATCTCGTCGAGCAAGTGCGCGACGCGATACTGGCCGAGATCGCGTCGGGCCAGCTCGCGCCGGGCGAGCGCATCATCCAGGAGCAGATCGCCAAGACACTGGGCGTCTCGCGCCAGCCGGTGCAGCAGGCGCTGCTGTTGCTGCGCAACCTCGGCGTGTTGCGCGACGCCTCCGGCCGCGGGCTGGAGGTGGCGCCGCTCGAAGCCGACCAGGTGCAGCACATGTATGACATGCGCGCGGTGATCGAAGGGCTGGCGTGCCGGCTCGCCGCCGAGCACAACGCCGAACGCGCGGCCAAGCTCGGCCCGGCGCTGGTCGACGCCGGCCGCCGCGCGGTGGCCAGTGGTTCTGTGGCGCGCATGGTCGCCGCCGACATGAAGTTCCATGAGTTCATCTACGGCCTGTCGGGCAACCCGCTGGTGGCACCAGCGATGGCCGGGCATTGGACGCACACCCAACGCGTGATGGGGGAAGTGCTGATCCGCGACGAAACCCCGCGCGACATCTGGGACCAGCACGCGCAGATCCTCGACGCCATCGCCGCGGGCGAAGCCCCGCGCGCCGAGACACTGGCGCGCAAGCACATCACGCAGGCGGCGGGTTTCATGGTGGCGCGCATGCGCGGCGAGGCGGCGGCGTCAGGCCGCTGAGCCGAGGCGGTTTTCCGGATCATGGCCCGGCGCGATGCCGGGCTTAGTCACTCCTTGTTGGCGCCACGCCGCTTCCCGAGGATGCCGCCAGTGCGCCGCCAGTACGCCGCCAGTACGCCGCGAGCACAGCCCGGTCCGAGCGCCCGGCGACCGCACTTTGCATTCAGAACGCAGTTCGGGATTACACCGACTTCAGAACTCTGAATTCAAACTACACTCGCGCCGCCCCGTCGAGATGCCGGAGAACCGACATGCCCCGAACGCCGCCCTGCACAAGCCAAGCCGAGCGACCCACCATCGAGCCCCGTCGCCGGGTGATCCGAATCGCCGCCACCGGCCTGACCGTGCCCTGGTGGCTGGCGAGCAGTACATCGCGGTGCTCTCGGGCTGGGGCGTCGATGCGCAGCGCATGCAGAACGGCATCGACACGCTGATGGGCCAGCCCACGCCGGTGCCGCAAGGCGGCACGGTGTTGGTGTACAAGCTCGAGAAGTGAAATGAAATGAAGGACAGCGCTTGACCGATGCCCGCATCGCCGTCGTGACCGGCGGCGCGATGGGCATCGGCGCCGAGGTCTGTACCCGCCTGGCGAAGGCCGGCCATTTGGTGTGCGTGGCCGATCGCGACAGCGCCGCCGCGCAAGGCACGGCGCGGCAGTTGCGCGAGCAAGGCGGGTCGGCCACGGCGTTCGCGCTTGACGTGGCCGACCCCGAGTCGGTGGCGCGAGCGTTCGCGCAAGTCGACGCAGCGCACGGCCGCTGCGACGTGCTCGCCAACTGCGCTGGCGTTGCCAAGGTGTACCCCTTCCTTGAGTTTCCGCTCGACAATTTTGTTGAGACGATGGCCGTCAATGTCACCGGCACGCTGCTGTGTTCGCAGCACGCGGCGCGCTTGATGTTGCGCCAGCGCTGGGCGCGCATTGTCAACATCGCCTCGGTGGCGGGAATGCGCGCGGTCGGCAGCGGCCGCACCGCCTACGGCACGTCCAAGGGCGCGGTGATCGCGCTCACCCGGCAAATGGCGGTGGAACTCGCCGAATACGGCATCACCGCGAACGCCGTCGCACCGGGACCGGTGGACACGCCGATGACGCGGGCGCTGCACACCGAGCGCTTTCGCGAAGCCTATTCGCGCGCGATTCCGATGAACCGCTACGGCAGCACCGGCGAAGTCGCCTCGGCGGTGCTGTACCTCGCGTCCGACGACGCGTCGTACGTCACCGGCGCGGTGCTGCCGGTGGACGGCGGCTTTCTCGCCTCGGGTGCGCGCGGGCTCTAAACTGGGCCATGCACAGCCCCACGACCCACGCCGAGTTCGGCCCGGTCCGCGTCTACTTCGGCCAGAAGTCTGGCAAGTACCCCGACGGCAACCAAGTCATCGTGCGTGGCCGCGAAACCACCGCCGCGTTTGATACGCCGCAGGTCGCGAACCACCTCGGCGACGTTCTCGACGCGGCCGACCTCGTGATCCTGGGCCATGTGCACGAGGACCACATGGCCGGCTTGCACCGTCTGCGCCACCTGCCGGTGCATGTGCACGAGGCCGACCTGGCCGCCGCACAAAGCTGGGAGGGCTTGAGCCGCCACTACGGCTACACGCCGCCGGTGTTGAACACGCTGAAGACCAAGATCGAAGCCGAGTTCAACTACGCGCCGCGACCGGACGCGCGGCCCTATGCCGACGGCGCGCTGTGGGATCTGGGCGGCGTGCGCGTGCGCGCCGTGCACATGCCGGGCCACACCTCCGGGCACTGCGTGCTGCTGGTCGAGCCGCATGGCATCGCCTTCATCGGCGACATCGAACTCTCGAGTTTCGGCCCGTACTACGGCGACGCCACGTCCCACCTCGGCCAGTTCCGGCTCACGCTGGCGCGGCTGGAAGAGTTGCCCGCGTCGACCTGGATCACCTCGCATCACAAAGGCGCGCTGACCGATCGCACCGCGTTCGTGACCGCGCTGCACGCGTTCGCGGCGCGCATCGACGAGCGCGAGGCGCGCCTGCTCGAGATGCTCAACGCCGGCCCGCGAACACTGGCCGAGTTGGTGCGCCAGCGGCTGCTCTATCCGCCGCAACACGCCGAAATTTGGGTCGACTGCGCCGAAGAACGGTCGATTTCACAGCACCTGGAGGAACTCGCGGCCGCCGGCCGGGTGGTTCAGCACGCGGGCCGCTGGTCGCGCGCCTGACCCACATCCACCTTGCGCGCGCCGAGCGGCGCTGTGCGGTGCGAATCGTCGCGGCAGCTCGAGCAGTGCCCGCGGGCTGTCAAGCCGCGCCGCGCAACCCCTGCGGCGCCTCGCCGAGCACGGTGCAGCGCCGCACCACGCGCGCGTGCCTGAACGAGTCGTAATCGGTCGCGCGGTGCAGCAGGCAGCGGTTGTCCCACAGGATCAACTGCTTCGCGGTCCAGCGGTGTTCGTAGGTCAGGTCCGGTTGGATCGCCAGCGCGTTCAACTCTTCGATCAGCGCGCGGCCTGCGTCGTAATCCATGCCCTGGATGGATTCGGCGTGGTCCCCCAGATACAGGCAGGTCCGGCCGGTTTCCGGGTGCACTCGAACAACGGGTTGGTCCACCGGCGGCTTGGCACGGCGCTGTTCTTCCGTCATCAAGTCTTTGCCGTGGCGCCGCGTGCGTGAGAAGTCCAGGTTGTGCACCGCGCGCAACCCGGCGATGCGCTGTTTCCATGAATCGCTAAGGCGCTCGTAGGCGCCGTACATGTCGCAGAAATGCGTTTCGCCGCCACTCGGCGGAATGGCTTCGCCGTAGATGATCGTCGCCTGGCCGGTGACGCGCTGCCACGAACCGTCGGTGTGCCAGGCGAGCGTGCCCTTGTCGGGGTGCTCGCCCTTGATGTTGCCGTCGGCATCCACATTCGACAGGCGGTACAGCTCGGGAAAACCATCCGCGTGGTACATCGCCATCACGTGCACCTGAACCTCGCCGAACAGTTTGCCGAACGCCACTTGCGCGGCGGGCGGCAAATCGTGCGGCGGGAACAGCAGCACCTGGTAGCGCAAGAACGCCTGGTAGATCGCCCGGAAAACTTCCGCTGTGACCGGCTGCGCGAGGTCCACACCTGAAATTTCGGCGCCCAGCGTCGGCGTCAGTTCGCGAATCTTGACTGGGAGGTTCATCTCTATTGCTCCACCGCGTGTTGCGCGACCTGCGACGCATCCAGCAGCCTGAAGGGCGGCTTTCGGCCCCTTGCTGGCGTTGGCCACTGCGCGCACTCCAAGCTCCGCGCGAGGGCAGGTGGCCCGGGGTACGTTCTCCGGCCCACGCTCGCGGGGCACCCGATGGGGTCTGCGCAGCGCAGTGCCATCAACGCCAGCCAAGCGCGCGAAGAGCCAGGACACCGCGAATGGGGCC
>JANOLJ010000022.1:0-1914 GCA_031419715.1 Burkholderiales bacterium
CGCGCGCGTCGACGCGCGCGCCGCGCTTCATGAGCGCCTGCACGACCTGGGTGTGGCCTTGGCCGGCGGCCCACATCAACGCGCTGAGCTGGTTGTCGTACGCAGCGTTCACGTCGACGCCGGCATCCAGCAGCGCCTCGACCGCCTCGGCATGCCCCTGCCCCGCCGCATAGATGACGGCGGGCTTGCGCATGCGGTCCAGCGGCTCGGTGTGTGCGCCTATGGCGAGCAGGCGCCGCATCAGATCGACGTGGCCACCGTAGCTCGCCGCCATCAAGGGCGTCACGCCTTCGAGCGAGGCGAGGTTCACGTCGGCATTGGCGTCCAGCATGCGCTGCGCGAGCGCCATATTGCCTTTCTCAGCGGCGAGCAATAGCGCGGTCTTGCCGAGTCGGTTGCGGGCGTTCGGTGCCGCCCCCTTGCCCAGCACGCGATCGACGAGCGCCAAATCGTTCTGCCGCGCACCGACCAGCAATTGCGCGCTCAGGCTCAGATGTGGCGAGGCCTGCGCACTCGCCGTGCCGACAGCGCAGACCATGAGGACGGGCAGCATGGCGCGAGCCCAGGTGCGTGCGCGGGGGCGGGAGAACACAGTTCGTCGGGTCAGCTTCATCGGGTAAGTCCTGGGGTACGCAGTGTGTCAAACGAGGCGCAGAGGCGCCTCGGCACCTGACGATTGGACTATATTGCTGCGCCAGAGAGATCGTGCCGCATGAGCGCACGATCACTCGTGGTCACGGCCCACGTGCCATGCACGCACAGCCGGTTCGCACTGCAACTCCAGGAGACACGTATGCCCAGCCAACCTTCGAAGACTCGTCGAACGATTCCGATCCTGTCCGCCCTCGCCTGCGGATTGATTTTGGCGAGCGTCTCGGCGTTCGCCCAGGAGGTGACCGGCCAAACCGCGGCCGCCGGCTCGCCCGTGCCGAAGAACATCTCGGTGTCGCAAGCCAAGCTCAATGCCGCGGCGAAAGACGGCGCGAACTTCCTGCACAGCAATGGCAGCTATGAGCAGACGCGCTACTACCCGGCCTCGCAAATCAACAGCGAGAACGTCGCCAAGCTCAAAACCGCGTTCATCTTCCAGACCGAAGTGCTGGAGTCGATGGAAACCGCGCCGATCGTGATCGACGGCATCATGTACCTGACGACCTCGTACAACCATGTGTACGCGATCGACGCCGTGACCGGCAAGCAGTTCTGGCACTACAAACACAAGCAGGGCCCCGTCACCACCTATTGCTGCGGCCCGAACAACCGCGGTGTGGCCATCCTCGACGGCCAATTGTTCATGGGCACGCTCGATGCCAAGCTGATCTCGCTCGACGCCAAGACCGGCAAGCCCCTGTGGTCCACGCAAATCGCCGACCCCGAACTCGGCTACTCGGAGACGATGGCGCCGGTGGCCGTGGACGGCATGGTGCTGATCGGCACAAACGGCGGCGAGTACGGCGTGCGCGGCTTCGTGAAGGCATTCGACGCCAAGACCGGCGCGCTGGTCTGGACGTTCTACAGCGTCCCGGAGCGCGGCCATGAAGGCGTGTGGGCGGTGAATGACGCGACCGGCCGCAACATGCTGCGCGACATCGCGGCGGAGAAGAAACAGTTGGCTGACAAAGGCGGCGACTTCTACAAGACGCTGGGTGGCGGCGTCTGGATGGCGCCAGCGGTAGACCGCGAAACGAACACCGTGTTCTTCGTCGTCGGCAACCCCAGCCCCGACCTGTATGGCGCCGAGCGCCCGGGCGACAACCTGTACACCAACTCGATCGTCGCGATCAACCTGAAAGACGGCACCTACAAGTGGCACTACCAGTACATCGCGCATGACGTATGGGACCTCGACGCCGTGTCGCCGGTGATCCTGACCACGGCGGCCGGCAAAGACGGCAAGATGCGCAAGGTCGCCAT
>JANOLJ010000023.1:0-7517 GCA_031419715.1 Burkholderiales bacterium
ATGCGAACCCCTATGTCGCGCTCGCGGCCACTCTTGCGTGCGGCTATTTGGGCATGAAGAACCGCATCGAGCCCGCCGCCGAATGCAAGGGCGACGCCTACCTTTCGGAGTTTCAATTGCCACGCGCGCTGAGCGAGGCACTGAGCTGGCTCGCCGACGAGAAAGACTTGCACGACGTGCTGGGCAAGCAGTTCATCACCGTGTACTCGGAGGTGAAGGAAATCGAGCATGACGAGTTCATGAAGGTGATCTCGCCGTGGGAGCGCGAGCACTTGTTGCTCCATGTGTAGTTCGCGACAGTTGCTCCACGTCTGATCCGGGAGACAGAAATCATGACAGCCACCACCACACCTCGCGCCACCCGAGACTGGCAAGCCGCCGACACGGCGCACTATATGCATCCGTTTACCGACTTCAAGTCGCTGTCGGCAAAAGGCTCGCGCATCATCACCAAGGCCGACAACATCTACCTCTGGGACAGCGAAGGCAACAAGATCTTCGATGCGATGTCTGGCCTGTGGTGCGTCAACGTCGGCTATGGCCGCACCGAGTTGATCGACGCGGCAACGAAGCAACTGAAAGAGCTGCCGTTCTACAACAGCTTCTTCCAGACCGCCACGCCCCCGGCGATCGAGCTTGCCGAGCTGCTGGCCCAAGTCAGCCCGTCGCAGTTCCAGCATGTGTTCTTCTCCGGTTCGGGCTCGGAAGGCAACGACACCATCGTGCGCATGGTGCGCCGCTATTGGGACGTGCTTGGCCAACCACAGCGCAAGGTCATCATCAGCCGCAAGAATGCATATCACGGCTCGACGATGGCGGGCGCCTCGCTCGGCGGCATGAGCGGCATGCATGAACAGGGCGGCCTGCCGATCCCCGATATCGTGCACATCGAGCAGCCGTTCTGGTTCGAATTGGGGCGTTTGAGCGGGCTCAGCCCGGCGCCGAGCCGCCTCAAGCCGGGCGCCCCCCCTCGGGGGGCGGGCGCCGAAGGCGACCTGGGGGCCTACATGTCTCGCGATCAATTCGGTCTGAAGGCCGCAGGCTGGCTGGAAGCGAAGAGCCTGGAGATCGGCGCGCACAAAGTGGCCGCCTTCATCGGCGAGCCGATTCAAGGCGCGGGCGGCGTGATCGTTCCGCCCGACACCTATTGGCCCGAGATTCAGCGCATTTGCGACAAGTACGGCATCTTGCTCGTCAGCGACGAAGTGATTTGCGGCTTCGGCCGCACCGGCCACTGGTTCGGCTGCGAACGCTTTGGCTTCAAGCCCGACCTGATGACGTTCGCCAAGGGCGTGACGTCAGGCTATATCCCGCTCGGCGGCGTGATGGTGGGAGACCGCGTCGCCAAGGTGCTGATCGAACAAGGCGGCGAGTTCAACCACGGCTACACCTATTCGGGGCATCCCGTGGCATGCGCGGTCGCTCTCGCGAACATTCGTCTGATCCAGTCGGAGCACCTCGTCGAAAAGGTGCGTGACGACACCGGCCCCCATCTCGCGCAGCACTACGCGGCGCTCGCCGAACACCCGCTGGTGGGTGAGGTCCAGAACTGCGGCCTGCTGGGGGCGCTGCAACTCGTCAAGGACAAGAGCACCGGTCAGACCTTCGATCCCAAACTCGAAGTGGGCATGGTCTGCCGAGGGCACTGCTTCGGCACCAACCTCATCATGCGCGCCGTGGGCGACCGCATGATCGTCGCGCCGCCGCTGGTGACCACGCGCGCCCAGCTCGACGAACTCGCGCAGCGCATCAAGAATTGCCTGGACCTGACGCTGGCTGACGTGCAGCGGCGCGGCTGGCTTTGACGCCTTTGCAGGGCCACGGGAAGCGGCGCGGCAAGTCTTGACTGCGCGCTGAATCGACGACGAACCAGGGGTTTGCCTCTAGCCCGGCACAGCACTTGCTGGCTAGACTTTCTGTTCAGCGTATCAGCATGAATTGCCCGGGCTGCGGCCTCGGGCCAACTCAGAAAAAGGAAATCCCATGAATCGCCTGTTCCGCAGACTGCCGTCGTTTTCACTGCTCTGTGCCGCCGCCTGCCTGTCGCTGGCCGGTGCCGCCGGGGCCCAGGAAGAAGAGAAGGTGCTCAACGTCTACAACTGGTCCGACTACATCGCCGAAGACACGATCCGCAATTTCGAAAAGGAAACCGGCATCAAGGTGCGCTACGACAACTTCGACAACAACGAGATCGTGCACGCCAAGCTCGTCGCCGGCAAGACCGGCTATGACATCGTCGTTCCCACTTCCTACTGGGCAAAGATTCAGGCCGACGGCGGCCTGCTAATGAAGTTGGACAAGGCGCGCGTACCCAACCTGAAGAACCTCGACCCGTCGGTGCAGGATCAGCTCGCCAGGCTCGACCCGGGCAACCAATTTCAGGTGAACTGGCTCTGGGGTTTCACCACGGTGGGCATCAACGTGGACAAGGTCAAGGCGGCGCTGGGCAGCATGCCCATGCCCGACAACGTGTGGGACCTGGTGTTCAAGCCCGAGTACATCTCCAAGCTGAAGAGCTGTGGCGTCAGCATTCTCGATTCCGCCACCGAGGTGATTCCGGCCGCGCTGCACTATCTGGGCAAGCCCGCGTTCACCAAGAACCAGGCCGATTTCGCCGGCGTGGGCCCACTGCTCAAGGCGATCCGCCCGCATGTCACCTTGTTCAGCTCGTCGGGCTACATCAACGACATGGCCAGCGGCTCGATCTGCCTGGCGCTGGGCTGGTCGGGCGACATCAACATCGCGCGTCAGCGCGCCATCGACGGCAAGACCGGGCAGAAGATTCAAGCGCTGATCCCGCGCATCGGCGGTCTGCTGTTCTTCGACGTGATGGTCATCCCCGTGGACGCGCCCCACCCGGGCAACGCCCACAAGTTCATTGACTACATCCTGCGTCCCGAGGTGCACGCGAGCATCACGAACAAGGTGTTCTACGCCAACCCGAACCGGGAGTCGAAGAAGTTCATCAAGCCCGAGGTCGCGAACGATCCCACCGTGTTCCTGTCCGCCGAAGACCTGAAGAAGATGCAGGCCCCGGATGCACTAAGTAACGACATCCGGCGCTCGATGACGCGGCTTTACACCGGCTTCAAGACCGGGCTGTGAGATGAGCACGGGCACCGCGCCGACGTTCCTCGAGATCGAGAACGTCGTCAAGGACTTCGGTGGCGGCGCGGTCGCCGTCAACCACGTCAGCCTGAAGATCGCGAAGGGCGAGATCTTCGCGCTGCTCGGGCCATCGGGCTGCGGCAAGACCACGCTGCTGCGCATGCTCGCTGGATTCGAAGTTCCCAGTTCGGGGCGCATCTTGCTCAACGGGCAAGACCTGGCCGACATTCCCCCCTACGAGTGCCCGATCAACATGATGTTCCAGAGCTACGCGCTGTTCCCGCACCTCACGGTGTGGGAAAACATCGCCTTCGGTCTCAGGCGCGAAGGCATGGCCAAAGACAAGATCGTCCAGCAGGTCGAGGCCATGCTCAAGCTGGTGCAACTGGGCAAGTTCGCGCAGCGCAAGCCGCATCAGCTCTCCGGCGGCCAGCAGCAGCGCGTGGCGCTCGCACGCAGCCTCGCCAAGCGACCGCAACTGCTGCTCCTGGACGAACCGCTGGGCGCGCTGGACAAGAAGCTGCGCGAAGAAACGCAGATCGAGCTCGTCAACATCGTCGAAGAAGTGGGCGTGACCTGCGTCATGGTCACGCACGACCAGGAAGAGGCGATGACGATGGCCTCGCGCATCGCCATCATGAGCGAAGGCAAGGTGCTGCAGGTTGGTGCGCCGTCCGAGGTCTACGAAACGCCGGCAACACGCTTCGTCGCTGATTTCATCGGCAACGTCAACATGATGGAAGGCACACTCGCCGAAGACCAGCCCGACCACTGCGTGATCGACTGCAAGGACCTGCGCCACTACGTCGGCCACGGCATCACCGGAACCGAAGACATGGCGGTGTCGGTTGCGGTTCGGCCGGAGAAGATTCACCTGAGCCGGCGCGAACCGCCGATGGAGGCGACCGGCGGCAACTACAACCGCGCGCACGGCCGCATCAAGAACCTGTCGTACTTCGGCAGCTACACGGTTTACCACGTCGAACTCGACGGCGGGCGCATGCTCAAGGTGAGCCAGAACAACACGCAGCGCCATCGCGACGAAGAGTTGACCTGGAACGACGAGGCCTGGGCCCACTGGTCGCGCCAGGCGCAAGTGGTACTCACCCAGTGAGCCCCGCATGAGACCCATGCGCAGGCTTCGCAAGTTGGGGCATTGGCTGGCCCGTGGGCGCACCGCCGTCATCGGCCTGCCCTACCTGTGGCTGATCGCCTTTTTCGTGGTGCCGTTCCTGATCGTCGTGAAGATCTCGGTGTCGCAGTCCGACGGCGTGGGCTTCAAGGAAGTGTTGAGCATCAACGACGGCCTGTTGCAGTTGAGCGTCAAGTTTTCGAACTACGTATTCCTGACGCAGGACGATC
Source organism: Burkholderiales bacterium (assembly GCA_031419715.1). GTDB lineage: Bacteria > Pseudomonadota > Gammaproteobacteria > Burkholderiales > Burkholderiaceae_C > JAEMQF01. The sequence continues at coordinate 4,471 of JANOLJ010000023.1, forward strand.
TCTACTTCAAGACCTACCTGTCGAGCATTCAATATGCGGCGGTGACGACGCTGCTGTGCCTGGCGATCGGCTACCCCTTCGCGTACTTCATGGCGCGCGCCAAGGCCGCCTACCAGCCCGCGCTGCTGATGCTCGTGATGCTGCCGTTCTGGACATCTTTCCTGCTGCGCGTCTACGCCTGGAAAGGCCTGCTCAGCGAACACGGCTGGGTGGCTGAGTTGCTGACCGCGCTGCGCATCGACCACGTGCTGCTCGCCGCTGGCCTGATCCCGGCGCTGGACAAGTACATGAACAGCCCGTTCTCGCTGGTGCTGGGGATGACCTACACCTACCTTCCCTTCATGATTCTTCCGCTTTACGGCAACCTAGCCAAGCTCGATCTGCGTCTGCTCGAAGCCGCTTCCGACCTGGGCGCGACACCCTGGGTGGCGTTCTGGAAAGTCACCGTACCGTTGTCCAAGGCCGGCATCATCGCCGGCTCGATGCTGGTGTTCATTCCCTGCGTAGGCGAGTTCGTGATTCCCGAGTTGCTCGGCGGCCCGCAAACGCTGATGATCGGCCGGGTTCTGTGGGACGAGTTTTTCAGCAACAACGACTGGCCGATGGCGTCCACCGAGGCGGTCGTGATGATCTTGCTGATCCTGGTGCCGCTGGCGATCTTCAACCGCTACCAGGCGCAGGCCCAGGAGCAGCGTCGATGAGGCGCGGCCAGACGCTGTTCGGCCCGTCCTTTGCCAAGGGCTTCGGCAAGGCGTGGCTGGGCGCGGGCTTCTTGTTCCTCTATCTGCCCATCATCGCCCTCGTCATTTTTTCATTCAATGATTCGACGATCCCAAACCGCTGGGCGGGCTTCACGCTGAAGTGGTACGCCGCCCTGGCCGACGACCGCGAAATGATCGCCGGCCTGTGGCTGAGCCTGCGCATCGCGTTCTTCACTGCTTGCGCCTCTGTCGTGCAGGGCACGCTCGCCGCGTTCGCCCTCGTGAAGTACAAGCGATTCAGCGGCCGCACACTGTTCAACGGCATCGTTAGCGCGCCGCTCGTGATGCCCGAGGTCATCATCGGCTTATCGCTGCTGTTGATGCTCGTCTCGGTGCAGCGCGCGCTCGGCTTTCCGGAGCGCGGCATGTTGACGATCTGGCTCGGCCATCTGTTGCTGGGCATGGCGTATGCCACCGTCGTGGTACAGGCGCGCTTGCAAGACCTGAACCCGCAGCTGGAAGAGGCGGCGTTGGACCTCGGCGCGCGGCCGTGGCAGGTGTTCGCGCTTGTCACGCTGCCGATGATCGCGCAGTCGCTGCTCTCGGCATGGCTGCTCACGTTCACGCTGTCGCTCGACGACGTCGTGCTTTCGGCGTTTCTGTCCGGTCCGGGCTCGACGACAATGCCGCTGGTGATTTTTTCGCGCGCGCGCCTGGGCCTGAACCCGAGCGTGAATGCGGTGGCCACGCTGATCGTGCTCGTCGTCTCGGTCGGCGTGGTGATCGCGAGCCTGGCGATCGTTCGCGCCGAACGCAAGCGCGCGCTCGACATGGCCGCGGCAGCGCGCGGCGGTTGAGCATGCCCGCCCACATTGATTGACAACAAGAGGAGAACCCGATGATCCATTGCCCCACAAGCAAGCCCACCCAGACCCCCATCGCCCAAGCCGTGGCCCTTGTCTTCTTGGTGTGCGCTGGCAGCGCGGCAGCGCAGAGCAACGCCGATCTGCTGCGCGAGATTCAGGCGCTGAAAGCGCGCGTCGCCGAGCTGGAGGGCAAACAGGGCCGGCCCGCCGGTGCCGCGTCGGGCGCCCAATGGGGCATGACGCCCGAGCAGGCGGCAGAGTTCAACCGCATCGCCGTGAAGACGGAAGCGATGGAAGACGCGCGCGACGCATCGGGTCTGAAACTGCTGAAAATCTCCGGCTACATGGACCCGACGTTCATTTACAACAAGCGCCAGAACCGCGCCGGCTTTCAGTTTCTCAACGCCGTGGGGGACGACGGCTACAACTACGACAACTCCTACTTCGGCGCAGCCGTCATCGATTTCCAGAAAGAGACCGACAGCGGCACGAAGTGGCGCTTGACGCTGGCGCCCAATCGCGGCGTGGGTGCAGTGTTCGACGGGCAGTCGCCCGTGCACGAAGCTAGCGTCTCGGTGCCGCTCACCGACCTGCAAACGCGCTTCATCGCCGGCCAAATTCCCGACTGGTCGGGCTATGAGTATTTGCAGCCGACGCTGAACAAGCTGATCACCCACAACCTGCTGTTCGATTTCACCCTGCCCACCGCCTACACCGGTGCCGGCATGGAAGTCACGAGCGGCAAGTGGATCGTCAAGGGCATGCTCGCGAACATGAATGCGAGCAAGCGCACCTCGGGCAACAAGGCCCCCGTCGTGACCTATCGCGTCGACTACTCGCGCGGCGAGTTTCAGGGCTTCGGATTTGCCGGCGTACACGGCAAGGCGGCGAACTTCGCCGATGCGAACGGCGTCGACTCGATGCTCAATCTGTTCGAGGTCGACGCCTATTTCATACGCGGCGACTGGACGGCGCAGGGCCAGGTGAGCGTGGGCAAGCACAAGAACGCGGCCATCGCTCCCGACCCGGTGAGTGGCGCATTGCGCGACGCGAGCTGGTGGGGCCTATCAGGCCTGGCGGCGCACAAATTCACGCCACGCATCGAAGGCACCGTTCGCGCGGACTACATCAACAACAAGAAAAACGGCGGCGGCCTGCTCGGCTACACCGGCTACTGGGATCCCGTCAATGGCGGCTTGTCGGACAACCGCAATGGTATCGGCGTCGACCCCACGCTCGACTGCGTGACAGACCCCACCATCGCCGAGTGCAACAAGGGCGCGAACCGCATGGCCCTCACCCTCGGCGCAAGCTGGCTGTTCAACCTGAACACCACATTCAAGGCCGAGTACCGCATCGACCGGGCGAATCTGCCGGTGTTCATCGACGTGAAGAGCAACACCTTCTCCAAGTCGAACCAGATGTTCGGCGCGTCGGTGCTCGTATCGTTCTGATCCACGAAAGCTGGACTTGAACCCAC
>JANOLJ010000024.1:0-1518 GCA_031419715.1 Burkholderiales bacterium
ATTGACCCGATGCGGAAATCTGTCGGGGGCGTGAAGCGGACCATGTTTCGTCGGCTCATTGGGCGTTGAACGGACGTGGGCCATTTCGCCGTTCGAGTTCGAACGCGGTGACGGCGTTCTCGGGAAGGGGTTGTAATGCTATGACATTGCTGGGTCATCGCTTGGGCTTCAGCGGTGGAAATTCGCGCGACCACTTGTGAAGCGGGCTTGCATGTGGCATCGGCTGGTGCCCGAGCGCCATAACTCTTATGTTCGGGTCATGAATCATCATGCCGTCATCCTGGCCCTACTTTCAGCAGCCTTGTTCGGCGTCTCGACACCTGCCGCCAAGGCGCTGCTGGGCTCCATCGATCCAACAGTGCTGGCAGGGCTGCTTTATTGTGGCGCGGGGCTGGGGGTTGCCATCCTTCGCCGCATTGCCCGAACATGGATCAAGCCAGCGTCGGCAGCCGAAACACCTCTATCATCCACCGATATCCCGTGGTTGGCGGGTGCCATCGTGGCAGGCGGCATCGTCGGGCCGGTTCTCTTGATGGCCGGCTTGGCGCGAACGGATGCTGCGACAGCCTCGCTCCTGCTGACGCTCGAAGGTGTGGCGACGGCGCTGCTCGCCTGGTTCGTGTTTCGCGAAAACTTCGACCAACGCATCGCGATCGGCATGGCGTGTCTGCTCGCCGGCGCTGTCGTCCTCTCCTGGTCGGGGACGCCGACGGTGGCGGGGCTCACCGGGCCGCTGGTCATCGCGGGCGCTTGCGTAGCCTGGGGCCTCGACAATAATTTGACCCGCAAAGTTTCACTGGCTGATCCCCTGCAGATCGTCGAGTTGAAGGGGTTGATCGCGGGTCCGGTCAATCTCGCGCTCGGGCTTTGGCTCGGCGGTAGCCTGCCGGCCTTCTCGCCACTCGTGCTTGCCGGACTGGTGGGGTTTCTCGGGTATGGTGTCAGCTTGGTTCTTTTCGTTTTTGCGCTCCGGCATCTGGGCACGGCGCGTACCGGAGCCTATTTCTCGACGGCCCCGTTTCTCGGGGCGGCGGCTGCTGTGCTGTTGCTTGGCGAAGCTGTCACCCTTCAACTCGCCATCGCGGGACTGTTGATGGCGCTCGGCGTTTGGTTGCACCTGACTGAAATTCACGAACACGATCATGAGCACGATCTCCTGGAGCACGCTCACCCTCACGTTCACGATGCGCATCACCAGCATGCGCATGAGCCTGGCACACCACCGGGTGAGCCGCACACTCACGCGCACCGGCACATTCGCCTACGCCACAAGCATTCGCATGTTCCCGACATGCACCACACGCACCGGCATTGAGTGCGCCGATGCATGTCGGCGCCTTCAGCGGTCATCGGAAGAAGACGTATTTCTCGAGATCTGCAATGACCAGGGCGACGAGGACAAGTCCGATCAGACCGCCGATCGCCACATCCCAGCGCATACCATCCATCATCGCGCATCCTCCACGATCTTGGCCACATCATGCGTGCGGTCGGCAGATTGCGCCCACCAAACCAATG
>JANOLJ010000025.1:0-13158 GCA_031419715.1 Burkholderiales bacterium
CGTGAACATGCCCGGCATGGACGGCTATGCCGCGACTCGCCAACTGAAGGCCGACGACGCCACGAAGGGCATCCCCATTGTTTTCGTGACGGGGAAGAGCCAGAAGGCGGATCTGGCCTGGGGGCAGATTCTGGGTGCCAAGGGCTACGTGCCCAAGCCCTACACCGCGCAGCAGATCCTCGATCAGCTCAAGGTCTGAACTTCACGGCGCGCGTCGAGCGCCCGTTCACCACTGGGCGGCGGGCGCGGGCCACCCGGCCCGTCAAGTGATCTGTGGCTCGCCGAGCCAGCCTTTCGAGGCGTGCGTCAGCAACTGATTGACCTTGAGTGCGTACTTGCCGTTGGACAGGCCATAGTGGCAGTCGAACAGCGGCACGCCCGACACCTTGGCTTGAATGATCTGCTTCAGGTCGAGTTCGAAAAAGTCGCCGGGTTCGAGCGCCAGCAATTGCGCCACCGTCGCGGGCGCCTGGGCCAGCGTTGCCACGAGTTCCACTTCGGCCGGCTGAATCTGCTCCTTGAGCAGGTTCACCCAGCGCCGATCGGGCTCGTTCGAATCGCCCTGCGCGGTGGAGTACAGGATGTCGCGGATCGGCTCCAGCGTCGCATAGGGAATGCAGAAGTGGATCGTGCCGCTGTTGTCGCCGATCTCCAGCGTGAATGAGGTGGCCACGACGATCTCGCTCGGCGAGGCGATGTTCGCGAACTGCGCGAGCATCTCGGAGCGCTGGTACTCCAACTCCAGCGGGTAGATGCCCGTCCAGGCCTTCTTGTACTCAGCCGAGATCACCTCGACCAGGCGCTGAATAATGCGCTGTTCGGTCGGCGAAAAATCGCGCCCCTCGATGCGTGTGTGGAACTTGCCGTTGCCACCGAACAGTGAGTCGATCACGGCGAACACCAATGTGGGCTCGCACACCACCAGGCCCGAGCCGCGCAGCGGTCGCACGCTCATGATGTTGAAGTTGGTGGGCACCACGATGTCGCGCAGGAAGTCGCTGTACTTCTGCACCTTGATGCCGTTGATCGAGATTTCCGGGTTCTTGCGGATCAGGTTGAACAGGCCGATGCGAATGTTGCGCGCAAACCGCTCGTTGATGATCTCCATCGTGGGCATGCGCCCACGCACGATGCGTTCCTGGCTCGCGAGGTCGTAGTCGCGCGTGCCACCGGCCGCGACGACCTCTTCGTCGGGCTTCTGGCTCTCGCCGGTGATGCCCTGGAGCAGGGCATCGACTTCGTCTTGCGAAAGGACCTGATTGCTCATCGGGGCGGTTGTGAAGTGGCGCGCGCCCGGCCCGAGAGCCGCGCACGAGGTGGTGTGACCCGAGTATGGAATTGGCGCGCCCCCCGGATGCCTCGAAAAGGGCTGCGTTTGGCGGCCAGTCGCGCCCTTTGCCTCGGTCGCCGCTCGAAGCCGGCGCGGCGCCGCGCGGCCATCCGCCCAACCCGCGGCTGGGCTACACCCGGCTCGTGGACATCGCGCCGGCGCGCCGCAAATGCTCAAGCAGCTTGCCCGCGATCTGCGTCAGCGGCAGCACCTCGTTGGCCGCACCGGCGTTGATCGCTTCCTTGGGCATGCCGAACACGACGCAGGTCGCTTCGTCTTGCACCAGGTTGTAGGCGCCGGCGTCGCGCATGGCCTCCATCGCTGTCGCGCCATCGCCGCCCATGCCGGTGAGCATGATGCCCAGCGCATTCGGCCCGACGACGCGCGCCGCCGACTTGAACAGCACCTCAACCGACGGCATGTGGCGGTTCACCGGCTCGCCTTCGCGCACCCGCGCGATGTAAGTTGGCGCCGGAGCGCTCCACGCTCATCTGCAGGCCGCCGGGGGCAATGTAGGCGTGGCCAGGCAGCTCCCGTTCGCCGTCGCTCGCTTCCGCGACGGCAATGCTGCACAGGCCATTCAGGCGCGCCGCGTAGCTCTTCGTGAAGCCGGGCGGCATGTGCTGCGTGATCATCACCGCGGGCGCGTCGTGAGGCAGGCGCATCAGCACTTCTTTGGTTGCCTCGGTGCCGCCCGTGGAGGCACCGAGAAAGATGACCTTTTCCGTGGACAAACGGCCCAGCGCCGTGGGCGCGGGTGGCGCGGCCCCGGGGCTGGTGCCTGCCGCGGCCTTGGCGGCGGCCGGTGCCTTGCGGATCGTCGCCTTCGAGGCGATGCGGATCTTGTTCGTGATGTCTTCGCCCAGCAGTCTCAGCCCGTCGGTCACGCCGATCTTCGGTTTGGAGACGAAGTCGATCGCGCCCAGTTCGAGCGCGCGCAGCGTCACGTCGGCGCCGCGCTCGGTGAGCGTGGAAACCATCACCACCGGCATCGGCCGCAGGCGCATCAGCTTGTCGAGGAAGTCGATGCCGTCCATGCGCGGCATTTCGATGTCCAGCGTGATCACGTCGGGGTTGAGTTCGCGGATCATCTCGCGCGCGATCAGCGGGTCGGCGGCCGCGCCCACGCACTGCATGTCGCTCTCGCGGTTGATGATCTCCGAAAGCAGGCTGCGCACCAGGGCGGAGTCGTCGACAACGACGACGCGGGTTTTTGCCATTTCTTTTTCTCCTGGGGTTGAAATCGCGAACGAGAGGGTGGGGTCGGCTTTAGAACAGATCCACCGAGCCGCCAGCGGCCACCGGCGTGGCGTGCTGCTGTGCGGCGCGGTCTTGCGCTTGAACGGCGTCGGTGTTGCTTGAGGCCAGGCGCTAGACCATGGCCTTGCCGCTGACCGGCATGAAACACACTTTGCGCGGGTAGATGTCGAGCACGTCTTTCGACACGATGGGAATGCGCTCGGTCTTGAGGTATTCCATGACGAACGCGGTGTTGCGCTCGCCGACCTTGCTGGAGTTCATGCCGCCGATGACGGCGCCGCCGCCGAAGATCTTCGCTTCCATGCTCGTGCGCCGCGCGCCGAGTTTCTTCATCTGGTTGATCAGCACTTCCATCGCAAACGAGCCGTAGCGCCCCGAGCCGTCATTGCCCTCGGGCAGCATGAAGTGGTTGAGCCCACCCACTCTCGCGGTGCGGTCCCACAGGCAGGCGGCGATGCACGAGCCGAGCGTCGTCATGACGAGCAGTTCTTCGTCGGCGACGTAGTACTCGCCGGGCAGCACTTTGACCGCCTCCGACTTGAACGCACCTTCGTACCAGAAGAACGACGCTTCGCCGGGCTGGCGCGGCTGGGCCTTGAGCTGTCGCAGACGTGCGCCCGCGACTTGGTCTGCGCCGCTGGACAGGTTGGACATCGGGTTCGGCCTAGACGCGCTCGTAGACCGTCTTGCCGCGCAGGCGAAACAGGTCTTTCGAGTCGGAGAAGTTTTCAGAGTGGCCGGCGAAGAGCAGGCCATGCGGCTGCATCACGCCGTGCATCTGCTCGAGCACGCGGCGCTGCGTAGGGGCGTCGAAATAGATCATGACGTTGCGACAGAACACGATGTGAAACGGCTCGCCGAGCGACCAGACCTTGTCCATCAGGTTGAACGCGCGGAACTCGACGAGGCGGCGCAGTTCCGGCTTGACGCGCATGCTGCCGTTGTTCGCGCCCACGTCACGCTGGAAATGCTCGCGCAGTTGCGCTGGGCTCAGGCCGCGCGAATCGGCGTCGTAGACGCCGCGGTCGGCGGTGGCGAGCACTTTGGTGTCGATGTCGCTGCACACGATGTTCACCGCGGCGTTCGGCCCCAGCGCGTCGATCACCGTCATCGACAGCGAGTACGGCTCTTCACCGGTCGATGCGGCGTTGCACCACAGGCGCAGGTTCTGGTTCCTGCGTTTTTTCAGTTCCTCGGCGAGCACCGGAAAGTGGTGCTGTTCACGAAAGAACGATGTGAGGTTCGTCGTCAGGCTGTTGACGAATTCCTGCCATTCCTTGTCGCCCTGCGCGCCACTCGCGTTTTCCAGCCATTGCAGATAGCTGGCGAAGCTGCCGTGGCCGAGTTCGCGCAGGCGCCGCGACAAGCGGCTGTAGACCATCGCCTGCTTGCCTGAATTCAGGCTGATGCCGGCGCGTTTGTAGATCAGCTTGCGCACGCGCTCGAAGTCGGCGTTGCTGAAATGGAAGTCGGCGTCGGCGCTGCGCGCCGAAGACGATGGGCTGGCCAGGGCAGGGGGCATGGGTGTTTTGAGTAATGGGGTGCGCGGGGTCGTGCGCGCCGCGAGAGAGGTTTGCCCCAGGTTGTCGGGTTATCGGCGCGCGGGGGCTCGGCTTGAGCCAGCGCGCGCGGCGAAGGGGCGGGCCCGAAGCTCGATCGCCGGCAAGCGGGGGTCAGACCAGGGCGGTCGGCCGTGGCGCTGGCGTCGCCGGTTGACCCGGCACGCCGCTGCCGAGCAGCTTCGCGAAGTCCTGGGCAGGCACAGGCTTGCCGAACAGGAAGCCCTGGATCGCATGGCAGCCCAGAGTGGCCAGGAAGTTGGCCTGCTCCCAGGTCTCGACGCCCTCGGCGATCAACTCCAGGTTCAGGCTCTTGCCCATTGCCACGATCGCCGCGGTAATTGCGGCGTCGTTCGCGTCGTGCGGCAAGTCCTTGATGAAACTTCGGTCGATTTTCAGTATGTCCAGTGGGAAACGCTTCAAATAGGTGAGCGACGAATAGCCGGTGCCGAAGTCATCGATCGCGAGTTTGATGCCGAGGTTCTTGAGTTCGCGCAGGACGCGCGCCGAACCCTCCAGATTGGTCATCAGGCCGGTCTCGGTGACTTCGAATTCGAGCTGTGAAGTTTCGATTCCCGTGCGCGCGATGGCCGCGCGAACGCGATCGACGAGCCCCACGCTTTGCAAACTCCTGCCGTCCAGGTTGATGGAGATCGGCACCGCGGCCAGGCCCGCCTCGCGCCAGCGCGCGAGCTGTTCGCACACCAGGTTCACGACGACATCGGTGAGGGGCACGATCAGGCCGGTTTCTTCTGCTGCCGGGATGAACTGCGCCGGGCTGATCATGCCGCGCTGCGGGTGCTGCCAGCGCACCAGCGCTTCGGCACCGAGCACGCGGGCGGTGCGCGAATCGACCTTGGCCTGGTAGTGAACCCGAAGTTCCCCTTGCTCGATCGCCTTGCGTAAATCGGTTTCGAGCGTGTGGCGCTGCGTCATCGCCTCGCTCAGGGCCTGGCTGTACAGGCGAATCTGTGCGCCGCCCTGCTCCTCGGCAGTGTGCAACGCGGTGCTCGCGTTGCGCAACAGCGTGTCGACGTCCGCGCCGTCGTCGGGGGTGAGGGCGATGCCCACGCTCAGCGTGAGCGTCAGCACGTGGCCCTGCAGGCGCAGCGGTTCGGCCAGCGCGTCGGCGATGCGACGCACGACGCGCAGCGCGTTTTCGGGCGTGCCGATGTCCACCAGCAGCAGCGCGAACTCGTCGGCGCCCAGGCGCGCCAGCGGGTCGTGGTGCGCCGCCTCGCCCAACCTGGCTTTGAGATCCTCATTTCTGACGCAGGCCAGCAGCCGCTCGCTGACGGCCTTGAGCACCGCGTCGCCGAGCGCCGAGCCCAGCGTGTCGTTGATGGCTTTGAAGCGGTCCAGCTCGACGATCACGACAGCGCAGCGCAACCCGCGGCGTGCGGCGTACGGCAGCCATTGGCGCATCAGCTCGGCAAACAGCGTTCGGTTCGCCAGGCCGGTGAGCGGATCGATGTGGGCCAGCGTGTGGATGCGCTGCGCCGCTTCGGTCTGTTGCGTGATGTCGTGGCAGATGCCGCGCACCGCGAGCACGCTGCCGGCGGAATCGAATTCGACGTCGGTTTGTTCGAACAGCTGGCGCACGCTGCCGTCAAGGCGGACGATGCGAAACTCCATGCTGTAGTTCTGGCCCTCGGAGCGCGCACGGTGCAAGGCCTGTTCGACCTTGTCGCGGTCATGTTCGTGCACCAGCGCGAGCAGTGCCGAACAATCGTGCCCGGCCTGGCCGGGCGTAAAACCATGAATGCGTTGCAGTTCGTCGGAACACGACAAGGTGTTGCGCCCGGCGAGCCACTCCCAGCTTCCCATCTGGGCAATGCGTTGCGAAGTCGCGAGCAGTGCCTGGCTGCGCACCGAGTCGCGCAACGCGCTGCTGGCGCGCAAGGCGTAGCGCACGCGGTAGGGCAACAAGTCCCAGACCATGGGTTTGGTGATGAAGTCGGTCGCTCCCGACTCGTAGGCACTCTGAATCGATTCGCGATCGTCCAGGCCGGTCATGACGATGATCGGAATGTGCCGCCCCGCCGGGTGCGCTCGCAGGCGGCGGCACGCCTCGTAGCCGTTCATGCCGGGCAGCAGCACGTCGAGCAGCACCAGGTCCGCCGGCGCCGCATCGAAGCTCGCGAGGCCGGCTTCCGCGTCCGCGGCGGTGCGCACGGGATAGCCGGCCTCGCTGAGCGCGACTTCGACCATCAGGCGCACCATCGCGTCATCGTCGACGACGAGGATCGTGACCGGCGGCTCGGTGGGGCTCGCAGCGAGGTTCGAGTTCATGGTGAATTCACTTCGGTTGGGTCTTGTCGCAGTTCATCTCGGATCGCGATGAGCTGTTGCGTTGTTTGGGCGAACCAGGCGTCGAGCTGCGGCAGCAGCAGCGTCACGTCGTGCAAACGCCCTTCGCGGGCACCTCCTTCCGCGCTTTTCGCCAGTTGCGCCAACTCTTGCGCGGCAACGCTGGCCGCCGAAGACTTGAGCGTGTGCGCCGCGCGTTCCGCGGCTGGCGCGTCGCCTCCCGCGAGCGCCGTGCGCAGCGTCTCCAGCAGGGTGGGCATGTCGCTGACGAACAGACCGATGACTTTGCTGACCAGCGTCGGACGCACGCGTCCGCCGACTTGCAGCCCTTTGAGCAGGGCCTCTCGATCGATGGGGGGGGCCTGCGCGGGCGCAGCTGACTCGGCAGGCGAAGGCGCCGTCGGGGCAGGAATCGCTGCCGCGGGCGCGTCCGGATCGGCGCTCGTGCCGCTGTGCGACTCGGGCACGGGCGCGATCCAGCGGGAAAGCATCTGGTGAATTTGGGCTTGGGCGTACGGTTTGCCCATGTGGTCATCCATGCCCGCGGCGATGCAACGTTCACGGTCCCCTGCGAGAGCGTTGGCCGTCGCGGCGATGATGGGTGTGCGATGCACAGGTTCCCCGGCAGCGCTGGGCGTGGCCGCGGCTTCGATTTGCCGAATCCGACGTGTGGCGTCGAACCCGTCCATCACGGGCATCTGGCAGTCCATCAACACCGCGTCGAAGGTATGCGCGGAAAAGTGCATCACCGCTTCGGCGCCGTTGCCAGCGTGCACGACGCTGCAACCGATTTCAGTGAGAAATTCGATGGCAATCTCGGCGTTGATGGCGTTGTCTTCGGCGAGCAGCACGCGCGCACCGAGCGCAGGCAGGCGGGCCGCTTCGTCTGGGACCAAGTCTCCTGGGCCGGTGTGCCCCTCGGATGAGCTGCGCAAGGCGCGCAGAAAGTGGGCTTTGCAGGCGGGCTTGGGCATCCACGTGTCGGGGCCATCGATGATGGGAACGTCGAGTTCGGCCATTGCCTCCACCGCGACCAACTTGACCAGGTGCGGTGTTTTGGCGCCCGCGCTGGCGCGCACACGCTTCGCAAACGGCGACTCGCGCCCCGGCTGCTCGGGCTCGGCATACAACACCACGTCGATCGGCGTGCGCCCGCCCCCGGGCATGAGCCTGGCCAGGGCCGATGCAGCGTCAGACATCGCTTCAACCTGGAAACCGGCATGGCGCAGCATCTCCAGGGTGGCCGCGCGCGCCGCCGGGTGCGGCTCGACGAGCAGCACGGCAATGTCTGCGCGCTCGCGCTGCGCCGATTCGGCCGCGCCCAGAGGCGCGCAAGCCGGCGCGAGAACCGTGAACCAGAACGTCGAGCCCTTGCCGGCATGGCTGTGCACGCCGATTTGCCCACCCATCTGGAGCACCAGTTGCCGGGTGATCGCCAGGCCCAGGCCGGTGCCGCCGAACTCGCGGGTCGTCGAACTGTCGGCCTGAACAAACGCCTGGAACAGGCGCGCTTGGGCTTCTTTGGGCACGCCGACACCTGAGTCCACGATCCTGAAACGCAGGCGTTGCGCGGGTTCAAGGCGCACCGACATGACGATCTCGCCCTGCGCCGTGAACTTGATCGCGTTGCTCAGCAAATTGCCGAGCATTTGTTTGAGGCGGTGCGGGTCGCCGAGCACCGTGCCCGGAACTTCGGCGGCGACGTCGCACACCAGCTCCAGCCCTTTGAGCTGGGCGCGCTGGGCATGCAGGTGCGCGACTTCGTCGAGCAATCCGCGCGGCTCAAACGCCACCTGCTCGAGTTCGACCTGGCCGGCTTCGACCTTGCTCAAATCGAGGATGTCGTTGAGCAGGCGCAACATCGAGTCTGCGCAGGTGCGCAAGGTACGCGCGAAATGCTGCTGGCGCGGTTGCAGCGAGGTCTGCAGCAGCAGGTCGGACATGCCGATCACACCGTTCATCGGGGTGCGGATCTCGTGGCTCATGTTCGCCAGGAATTGCATCTTCGTCGCGCTGGCGGCCTGCGCCGCGAGCGTGGCTTCGGCGAGCGACCGGTTGCGCTCGAGCAGGCGCTGCGTCAGGGTATCCAGGGCATGCACGACGGAGCCAATCTCGTCGTCGCCACGCGTGGCGATTGCCGTGCCGGTGAGTTCCAGTGCGGTACGTTCGGCGCGCTTGCGCAGTCTGCGCAAGGGGCGCAGCTCGAACCACAGCGTGAATGCCGCCAGGGCCACGCTGCCGGCCAGGATTGCCGCGGTGATCCACACCGCTTGGCGACGCGCCAGGCTTTGCGCGGCAAACGCCGAACTGCTGTCGATTTGCATGAGGATCACCCACGCGTCGTCGACAATCATCACCGGCAGATAGGCGACCTCCTTGTGCGCGGCGCGATCGTCTCGGTGAATCGGGATCTTTTGTTCGAACGCCGCGCTAATTGCCGCCGGGTCGGCCACGATTCCCTGCCGGCTGCTGCTGGCCAGCGAATTTCCGGAGCGGTCCAGCAATGCGAGGTCGGCGTCGACTTCGCGGCCCAGGCGCGCGAACAGCGCATCGTTCAGGCTCACGCCGACGCTGACCACGCCGACGACGGTGGCGCCCGAGAGCACCGGTTGAAGGGCGCGCATCGACAATCCTGAGCCTTCTCTGACGGTCGTCAGGATCGCTTGGCCCTTGAGCGCCTCGGCAATACCCCAGCCTGCGTCGACATCGCCGCGGCGCGCCGGGTCGCGTACGCGGAAAGCGACGACGCCATGCCTGTCGACCACTTCGATGTCTTCGAAGTCCGATTCCGCATGCGTGTCGCGCAGGATCGCTTCCAGATGACCGGAACTCAGCGGGTCGGGCTGAGAAAGCGCCTCGCGCAGCTTGCCTTTTCCTGCCAACAGGCGCGATACCAGGCGCGCCTTCGATCCCTCTCGTTCGATCAGGCTCTGCACCAGCGTGCCGACGGTGCGCACCTTGTCGATTTCGCGTTCGTGCAACGCGGCGTCGACCAGCAAACCGGTCGAATGCAGGTTCAACCACTGCGCCGCGGCAACGAGCACGACGACGATTGCCGTCACGCGGAACGTGGTGCTCTTATGGATTTTCATCGCTGGCCCGGGCGGTGTTGCAACTGCCGCCGATTCAGTTCGCCGCAGCGAGCGGCTGCACACCGTGTTCGCGCAAGATGCGTTCACCCGACGGCGAGTAGACGAAGGCGACGAAGGCCGTGCCCGCCGCGCTGAGCGCGCCGGTCTTGTGGATCAGGCCGAATTCCAACGCCAAGGGATAGCGGCCGTCGGCCAGGGTGTCAGGAGTCGCTTGCACGGCGTTGAGCGCGAGGGGTTTGACCCGGGTCGATGCCGCGAAAAGCGCGGAGCGGTTCAGAAATGAGAAGCTGGTCGGGTAGCGGTCGAGCAACTCGATCAGCTGTGTGTCCAGGTACACCAGCTTGACGCTTGCGCCGTACTGAATGTCGGTGAACTCCTTGATTTCGCGCGTGATCGCCTGGCGCGACGCGTCCGTGACTTCGCGACCGATCGCGCGTATCGGTCCCGGCTGTGCACCTAACTCGCGCCAGTCGGCGATCTTGCCGGTGAACGCCGCCACCGCTTGCGCCGCGGTGATCGACTTCGCCGACACCCCGGCTCCGGCGACGAAGACCACCGCGTCGCGCCCGAGCGGGAGGTACTTCAGGCCGCGCTTGAGTTCGGCTTCCTTGAGCGGCCGGCCGACCCGGCCGAGCGAAGCCACGCCCTGTTCGACGTCGCGCAGCGCGCCCGCCGTGCCGCTGGACGGCGGCACCTCGACGCGATGTTCGCCGTTTTGGGCATTGAACGCCTTGGCCAGCGCCTGCAACACGTACTCGGGATTGCCGCTGCCAGGAACGCTCAACACCTCGGCGCTGCAGAGCGACGCCGTCAGTCCGGTGGTGGCCAGAACGCAGAACCATCGTGCGAGCAGGTGGGTGGACATGAATGCATTCCTCTCGGTTGGAGGGGTGTCGACTGTTGCGGCGATGCCCTGCCGACGGCCAGACGGCCACAACGCGCTTTCGGCACGCCAGGCGAGTTCTTGAATGCTCAACGCCTCGGCCCGCGCGGCCCTGACCACGCCGTGGGCACGCGCGCGAATTGTGCAAATACTGGCTCAAGTTGCGCGAGCAGTGTGCCGACAACCGGACCGAAGGAACCGCCCGAGTCACAACCCTCACAGGGGCTTGATGGCGGCATCTGCCATGTTCCGTTTGTCCAGAACCTACGCGTGGATCAGCTTGGCCAGCATCGTCTTGCTGGCGGTGGTGCTGAGCGCCGTGTACCGTCATTTCGCGGTCGCCAACCTGCTCAAGATGGGCCAGCGCGACACCGTCGCGCTGACGCACGCCTTTGCCAATTCGCTGGGACCGCAGTGGTTCGAGTGGGTGGATCTGGCGTCGACCCTGCCGGCCGAGACCGTCAGGGCGGATGCGCGCAGCGGCGCGCTGCTGGCGCTGACAAAGCAGCAGATGCACGGCACCGATGTCGCCAAGATCAAGATCTACGGCCTGAACGGCCGCACTGCGTTCTCCACGGAACTCAAACAAATCGGCGAAGACAAGAGCGGCAACAACGGCTACCTGGCGGCGCGCTCAGGCCGGGTCATGACAGAACTGACGCACCGCGACAAGTTCAGTGCCTTCGACCAGGTGGTGGAGAACCGCAATCTGTTGTCGGCCTACATTCCCTTGCGCCACCGCGAAACGGCGCAGGTGCGCGTTGTCTTCGAGTTGTACAGCGACATCACTGAATTGATGCGGGACATCGACCGCACGCAAGCCTGGGTCACGGGTGTGGTGGTGATTGCCCTCGCCATGCTGTACGGCTTGCTGTTCCTGGTGGTACGTTTCGCCGACAAACTGATTCGCACCCAGTACGAGCAGCTCCAGTTCAACGCCACGGCGCTGGGCCAGGCGCGCGACGAAATGGAGCAGCGGGTAGGCGAACGCACGGCGCAGCTCGAACACACGAACGCGGGACTGTCGGCGGCTTGGAACGCGGCGCAGCGCGCCACCCAGGCCAAGGCTGAATTCGTGGGAGGCATCAGCCACGCGCTGCGGGAACCTCTGAGCGGTTTGCTCGGCGCTGCCAAGCGCCTGTCGGTCAGTACCCTGGACGCAGCCCAGCGGCGCCACATGGAGCATATTCAGAGTTGCAGCGAGGCGCTGCGCAGTGCGATCGAACAGTCGCTGCCGCGCTCGATGCCCAGAGCCGATGCGCAAAACAGCGGCCTGGTGCGCTTGGCCAGCGCCGATACCGCACCGACCTCAGCGGCTTGATCGATGCGGGCGGCGGCGGCCGCGCCCGCCATCGCGCGGCCATCCGTGAGTTGCATCACGGCCGGGCCCGGTTGAGTTCGAAGCGCGGCTCGCGCAGGTGCCGATAAGGGGCGCCTTCACCCTGCTGATCCGACTCAAGTTCAGTCGAACCCTCGGAACAATGACCGGGCGCATCTCTTGCGCTCATTCCATGGCCGACGCCGACGCACAAAACCGCAATCTACCCGCCTCGCAGCGAAAGCTGGAGAAGGCCCGCGCCGACGGTCAGGTGCCGCGTTCGCGCGACCTCGGACATTTCGCGGCCTTGGGTGCGGGGGCGCTGGCGTTGGCGGGTCTGTTGCCCACGGTCTCGGCCTGGTTGCAACAGGCATTGGCGAACTCGTTGCGGCTGCGCCCCGGCGCCGCCGCCGACCCGGCGCTGATGGCGCAGCGCCTGAGCGAGTGGGCGCAAGTCCTGCTGATGGTGGCCCTGCCTGCCGGCGCCTTGATGGCGTGCGTGGCAGTGGCCGCGAGCCTGGGCCTGGGAGGCTGGAACTGGACGATGAAGCCATTGATGCCCAATTTCGGCAAGCTCAATCCGCTGACGGGGCTGCCGCGCATGTTTTCCCAATCGCAACTCGTCGACGCGCTGAAGGCGAGCGCGCTGGCGCTGGTGCTGGGAACCATCGGCGCGTTCTACCTGCGCAGCCACGCCGACGGCTTCACCGCGTTGCTGGCGCTGCCTTTGCCGGCGGCACTCGGCCAGGCCGGCCAGACGGTGCTCGGCGGCGTGCTGTTGCTCGTGCTCGCGCTGGCGGCGTGCGCGGCGATCGACGCGCCGCTGCAACGCCATTGGCATGCCAAGCGCCTGAAGATGAGCACCCAGGAAGCGCGCCAGGAATTCAAGGAAATGGAAGGCAACCCCGAGGTGAAGGGTCGCATCAAGACGCGCATGCGCGAAATGAGCAACCGGCGCATGCTGGCCGCGGTGCCCAAGGCGGATCTGGTGGTGATGAATCCGACCCACTACGCCGTCGCGCTGAAGTATGAGGAGACACGCATGCGCGCCCCCACCGTGGTCGCCAAGGGTGCCGACCTGATGGCGCTGCGCATCCGCGACGCGGCGCGCGGCGCGGCGGTGCCGGTGCTTGAGTCTCCGGTGCTGGCGCGGGCCCTGTACGCCCACGCCCAGGTCGACCGCGAAGTGCCGGCGGCACTGTTCGCCGCGGTCGCGCAGGTGCTGGCCTACGTGTACCAACTGCGCGCGTCGCTGGCGGGTCAGGGGGCGGCTCCGGGTGTCTTGCCGGCGCTCGACATCCCCGTCGAGCTCGACCCGCACCACGGCCGAGACGTTGCCGAGCCGGGGGTGGCGCAATGACGCCGCGGTGGATCCCGGCGTGCGCCGGGATGACAACCTCCCCCAC
>JANOLJ010000026.1:0-31726 GCA_031419715.1 Burkholderiales bacterium
TGAACGGCGGTCTGCCGTCGGCCCGTTGCGGACCTTCGTTGCTCGCTGCATGCAGCTGTCGAGCAGCATGGCACGGCGTGGCATGCCGCCGGAGGTTGAAACAGGGCGGCGGTGGTGCCCCCGGGCGCAGGACCGATTCGCGGTGTCCTCAACTTATCCAGGGCGTAACGGTGTCGACGCGGCTGGGCGTCGTAGGCATCGACCGTGCCCCGCGAGCGTGGGCCGGAGAACGGGGGCGCCGCCGTCGCCCGGCAGCCACGACGACGGCAAGCTGACAGTCAGCAACGGAACGACGGCAGACCGCCGTTGGTATGGATTCGAACGCAAATGGGCATCAGACGCCCACATACTGCCGTAACACATCGGGCTGCGCGCGCAGCGCGTCCGAGTCGCCCTGCCAGACCACTCGGCCCTTCTCCAGGATGTAGTGGCGGTCCGCCAGGCGCAACAGCGGTGCGATGTTCTTGTCGATGACGATCAGCGCCAGCCCCGCCGCCTTGAGCCGCGCAAGACAACGCCAGATTTCGGCCCGCACGAGCGGCGCCAGGCCTTCCGTCGCTTCGTCGAGGATGAGCAGCTTGGGGTTCGTCATGAGCGCGCGGCCGATCGCGAGCATTTGCTGTTCGCCGCCCGACAGATTGGCGCCGAGGTTGCGTTCCCGCTCCTGCAGGCGCGGGAACATGGCGTAGACGCTGCTCAGCACCCAGGGCTCGGGATGACGATGCCGGTTCTCCGCGGTGGCCACCAGGTTCTCGCGCACCGTGAGGTTGGGGAAGATCTGGCGGCCCTCGGGCACGAGGCCCAAGCCGCGTCGCGCGACGCGGTACGACGGCTGGCCGTGGATTGCCACACCTTCCATCGTCACTGTGCCGCTGCGCGGCGCGAGCATGCCCATGATGGTTTTCACCGTCGTCGACCGGCCCATGCCGTTGCGCCCGATGAGCGTGACGAACTCGCCGCGCTGCACGTCGAGCGACACGCCGAACAGCACCTGGCTGCTGCCGTAGGCGGTGGCGATCGCATCGACGCGCAACAGCGGCTCGGTCATTGCGCCAGCTCCTGCTCGCCCAGATAAGCCTCGCGCACCTCGGCGTTGTCGCGTATCTGCTGTGCCGTGCCGCTGGCGATGACGCGGCCGTAGACGAGCACCGTGATGCGGTCCGCCAACGCAAACACGGCGTCCATGTCGTGCTCGACGAGCAGACATGCGTAGCCGCCCTTCAACGAGCGCAGCAACTCCACCACCTGCGCCGACTCGGTGTGGCTCATGCCGGCCATCGGCTCGTCGAGCAACAACACTTTCGGCTGCGCCACGAGCGCCATCGCAATCTCCAGCTGACGCCGCTCGCCATGCGCCAGCGACGCAACCGGCGTGTGCTCACGCCCGGCCAAACCCACTTGCGCCAGCGCCAGCCTCGCCGGCTCGGTGAGCGACTGCTCGGACGCGGCGTCACGCCAGAAACGGAAGCTGTGCCCGGCATGCGCCTGCACCGCGAGGCTGACGTTTTGCAGCACCGTGAATTCGCTGAACACCGAGGTGATTTGGTACGAACGGCGCAGGCCCGCCAAGGCGCGCCGATACGGTGCCTCTTGCGTCACATCGCGGCCGTTGAAGACGATGCGCCCGGCGTCGCTTTGCAACTCGCCGCTGAGCTGGTGGATCAGCGTCGTCTTGCCGGCGCCGTTCGGGCCGATGACGGCGTGAATCTCGCCGGGCTCCAGCGTCAACGACAGGTGGTCGGTCGCCAGCAGACCGCCAAAGCGCTTCACCAGACCTTCGACGCGCAGCATCGCCATCAAAGCCTCGCTGCGCCTGCTGGCGTGCGCGTTGCGCCTGACGCGATCATGGACGCTGCGCCTCGCGTGCCACGAGCCGGCCGTACAGGCCCTGCTTCAGCGCGAGCACGACAAAGACGATGAACAAGCCGATGAGCGCGAGCCAGTGCTGGTTGATGAGCGCATCAAGCCAGGGCACGCCGAGCTTGAGCGAACTCAGGAATTCCTCAAGCAGCAACAGCGCCGCCGCGCCGACCACCGGGCCGACCAAAGTGCCCAGACCACCGAGCACAACCATCACGATGAGTTCGCCCGACACCGTCCACGCCATGTAGGACGGCGCGACAAAGCGCGTCAGGTTCGCGAGCAGCACACCGGCGATCACACACACCAGCGCGGAAATGACATAGGCCGCGAGGCGGTAGCGCAGCGTCGGAAAACCCAGCGCCTGCATGCGCCGCGGGTTGTTCTTGCAGCCGCGCAGCACCATGCCGAAGCGCGAATGAATGAGGCGCTGAAAGAAAATCAGTACGCCAAGTAGCACACCATAAGTGGCGTAGTACAGCGTGTTCGGCTCGGCCAGGTTGAACACGCCGAAATTGCTGCGCGTGGCGACCCGCAGGCCGTCGTCGCCGCCGTACTCCTTGAGGCTCACCGCGAGAAAGAACAACATCTGGGCGAACGCGAGCGTGATCATGATGAACGCCATGCCACTCGTGCGCAGGCAGATCGCGCCGACCGCCAGCGCAACCACCAGGCCGGCCGCCAGCGCCACCGCCAGATGCGCCCAGCCGCTCACCACACCGTGAAACCCGAGCATGCCCACGGCGTAGGCGCCCAGCCCCATGTACATCGCGTGGCCAAAACTCACCATCGCGCCATAGCCGAGGATCAGGTTCAGCCCGACCGCGGCGAGCGCGAAGATCAGGATGCGCGTGAACAGCGTGACGTAAAACGGCTGCGCGAAGATCGCCGCGAGCACCGGCACCAGCGCCAGCAATACCAGCACGAGCGTGGCCACGATCCGCCGCGGCGTGATGCGCGCCGCCCAGCCCACGTCACCCATGGCGCACCGGAAACAGACCCTGGGGCCGCAGCGCGAGCACCGTGGCCATCAACAGGTAAATCAACATCGACGCAATCGCCGGGCCGGCAGCCTGGGCGATCGAGCGCTCCAGAAACTCGCGCAGGATCGTTGGCAGAAACGCGCGCCCCACGGTATCGACGATGCCGACGATCAGCGCGCCGTAGAACGCCCCGCGGATCGAGCCGATGCCGCCGGTGACGATGACGACGAGCGTCAGAATCAGAATCGGCTCGCCCATGCCCGACTGCACCGAGACGATGGGCCCGGCCATCAAGCCCGCCAGCCCCGCCAGCCCGGCGCCGAGCGCGAACACCATGCGGTTCAGGCCTTTGATGTCCACACCCAGCGCCGCCACCATCTCCGGGTTCGACGCGCCAGCGCGGATCAGCATGCCCACCCGGGTGCGGTGGATCACGGCGTAGAGCCCCGCGCCGACGCCCAGGCCAACAGCGATGATGGCGAAGCGGTAGGAAGGATAGGGCAGGCCGAACAGGTTGACGGTGCCGGTCAGCCAGGTCGGCACATTCATGTACACCGACGCCGGGCCCCAGATCGCGCGCACGACTTCATTGAAGAACAGGATCAGGCCGAACGTGGCGAGCACCTGGTCGAGGTGGTCGCGCGTGTACAGCGTGGCCAGCGCGACGCGCTCGACCAGCGCGCCCAGCAGCAGCGTGCCCGGCACGGCGCACAGCGCCGCGGCGAGGAAGGAATTGTCGAACGCGTTGTAGCCGGCGGCGCCGAAGTACGCACCCATCATGTACAGCGAACCATGCGTCAGGTTCACGAAGTTCATGATGCCGAACACCAGCGTCAGCCCGGCCGACAGCAGGAACAGCAGCACGCCGAGCTGCACGCCGTTGAGGAGCTGGGTGAAGAACAGGCCGGTGGTCATGGTTGCGAGTCGGGTCGCCAAGCGGGTTGCCAAGCAGGTCGCCAAACGGGTCGCCAAACAAGCAGGGGTTGACCGCGTGGCCAACCCCTTGCGTCACGCCGCACGTGCGCGCGCCTTCACGGCATCTTGCACTGGGCCGCGTAGGCGTCGCCGTGGGCTTTCATCGGCGTGCCGATCGTCTTCAGGTTGACGCGGCCCTTCGCGTCTTTCACGACTTCGAAGACGTGCATGTCTTGCACCGGAAAGTGGTTCGGTCCGAACTTGAACTCGCCGCGTACCGACTTGAAGTCAGCCGCTTTCAGCGCCGCGCCGAAAGCCTTCTTGTCTGCCACGTTGCCCTTGACCTTGCCGATGGCCGAATCGAGCAGCAGCGCGGCGTCATAGCTTTGCGCGGCGTATTGCGAGGGGATGCGGTTGAACTTCTTCTCGAACTCGTCAACGAATTGTTTGTTCGCCGGGTTGTCGAAATCCGGCCCCCAGAACGTGCCGGAGATGACGCCCAGCGCCGCTTCTTTTTGCGCCGGCAGGGTGGAGCCGTCGGTCGTGGAAGTGCTGAGCAACGGAATCTTGCCCAGCAAACCTGCCTGCTGGTACTGGCGCACGAAGTTCACGCCCAGGCCGCCGGGGTAGAACACATATACGGCGTCGGGCTTCTTCGCCGCCACTTGGGCGAGCTCGGCGGAAAAATCAGGCTGGTTCAGTGGCGTGTAGATCTCGTCGATGACCTCGCCCTTGTAGTAGCGCTTGAAGCCGGCGATGAAGTCCTTGCCCGCCTGGTAGTTCGGCGCCATGCCGATAACACTCTTGATGCCTTTGTCGGTGGCGTATTTGCCCACCACTTCGGCCTGCATGTCGTTCTGCCATGAGGTGATGAACTGGAACGGCGAACATTGGGCACCGGCAATCGGCGCCGGGCCGGCGTTGGAGCCGATCAGGAACACGCCCTTTTCCGTGATCGGCTTGTGCACCGCCATCATCACGTTGGAGAACGTGATGCCGGTGATGATGGGAACGTTCTCTTTCTCGATCAGCTTCTGCACAATCTGCGTGGCCACGTCGGGCTTGAGCTGGCTGTCTTCGCGCAGCACCTGCACCGCCACGCCGCCGAGCTTGCCGCCGTTGCGCTCGACGACCATCATGAAAGCGTCGTACTGGTCTTGGCCGAGCGCGCCCTGCGGGCCGGAGAGTTCGGCCATGAAGCCGATCTTGATCGGCGCCTGGGCCTGCGCGTGCGCACCAGCCAGCGCCAACGCCAGCACGGCCGCAGCCTGAATGAAGTAGCGAGCCATGTTGATCACCTCCTGAGCGATTCGAAGCCGCGAGTCTACGGGCCTCGCCGCCGCGCAACCACCGGGTTCAACCCGATGCCGGCAAGCGCCCTGACGCCACCAGCATGCGGTGCCAGGCCTCGTGGTCGCGCCCGGGGTGCAGGCTGCCGCATTTGTTGCAGGTTCGATCGGCGTCGGACGTTGCATAGAAACGCCGGTAGGTGGCGGGCAGGTCGGCGACGATGTCGGTCAATTGCAGCTCCAGGCGTGTCAGCAGCGCACAGCAATGCGCGCAATGCCACTGGAAGGCGTCGCCCAGGCCGGCCGGGCGTTGGCGCTCGATCACCAGGCCGCGGCTGCCGCGCACCGGCCGCTGCGGCGAATGCAGCACATGCGGCGGCAGCAAAAAGATGTCGCCTTCGCGCAGCTCGACGCGCTCAAAGCGGCCGCGATCCAGGATCAACAGGTAGGCGTTGCCGACGAGCTGAAAGAAGAACTCTTCCAGTGGGTCGTCGTGAAAGTCGCTGCGCGCATTGGGCCCACCGACCACGGTGACGATGAAGTCGGAGTCTTTCCAGACCTGCACATTGCCCACGGGCGGTTCCAGCAGATGGCTGTGCTTGGCGATCCAGCGCTGGAAGTTGAAGGGCGGGCCGTAGCTCAAGGTAGCCATGCGATTTGCCTCCGTCGGGTTCAGGGTGCCGCGGTCGTCGCTGTTGCGGGTTCGTTGTGGCGTCGAAACTCGGCGATGTCGGGCACCGAGCCCCACATGCAGAACGATTCATTGGCGCGGGGAAACTGACGTGGCTGGTAGGTCGCCTCATCGGCGGGCGCAATGGAACGCACGCCCGTCGAATACTCGAACACCATGCCGTCGGGCCCCTCGAAATACAAAAAAGTCGCACCCGAGGTGGGGTGCCGGCCAGGCCCGAACACGCTGCGCACGCCCATGCGCGTGAGTTGGTACCAGGCGCGCATTACATCGTCCACGCTCGCGACCTGGTGGTTGACGTGCTGCACGCCGGCACGCGTGGTGGGGAACAGCGCGATGCGGTGGTGGATCTCGTCGATGCGCAGCAGCGCCGCATCGCCGATGCGGTCGCTCACGCGCGCGCCGAGCAGCCCGGTCCAGAAACGCTCGTCGCGTGGCGCGTCGGTGCTGCACAGGCCGACGTGGCTAAAACCCGTGATGCCGGCGTCGCGCGACGCAAAGTAGCGTGTGCCACTGTGGTGCGGGCGCACGACCAGGTCGATGCTGTTGCCGCTGGGGTCGCGAAAGTTCACGAACGCGCCCACGCAGCGCTGTTCGCACTGCGCCGCGCTGCCGTGGCGCACCGCGACCCCGGCGTCGCTGAGTTGCGCCGCAGCCGCGTCGAGCAATTCGGCGCTGCGCAGCTCGAAGCCCACGGTGTGGTCGGCGGGGTCGCCTTCGAAATAGACCAAGGTGTGGTCGCGTGCATCGCTGCGGTAGTAGCGCGCGCCCTGTGCTACGCGCACGCCTTGCAGGCCGATCACGTCGCGCGCGAAGCGATCCGCCGCGCTCAGGTCGCGCGTGCCCAGGCGCACATATCGAATGTCCAGCAGGTCGATCATCGTTTCTGCCCTCGGCGTGCCCACGCTCACCAGGCGCCCACTGTAGCGCGTGCGTCGCCGCGACGGCGCAATCAGTCAGCCCCGCGGGTCGTCTCGCGGCGAGCCGGCCCGATCGCGCCTTCTGCTATCTTCAGACCGATGGACCCGACTTCCCCGCGCCTATCGTCCCGCCTGCTCGCCAGCCTGGCCCTGGCGGCTTGCGCCATGGGCTGCGCCACGCCGCTGGACCTGCAAGGCCACCGCGGCGCGCGCGGCCTGGCGCCGGAGAACACACTCGCCGCATTCGACGCTGCGCTCGCGCTGGGCGTGAGCACGCTCGAACTCGACACCGTGATGACGCTGGACGACGTGGTCGTGATTTCGCACGACCCGACACTGAACCCCAACTTCACGCGCGACGCTTCCGGGCGCTACATCGAGGCGCCCGGCGCGGCGCTGCGCAGCCTCAGCCTCGCGCAATTGCGCGCCTTCGACGTCGGCCGGCTGCGGCTGGGCACGCGCTATGCGCAGACCTATCCCGAGCAACGCGCCGCCGACGGCCAGCGCATCCCGAGTCTGGCGGAACTGTTTGAACTCGTGCAACAGCGCGGCGCCGCGCAGGTGCGCTTCAACATCGAGACGAAGATTTCGCCGTTGAAACCCGAGTTGACGCCCGAACCCGAAGCTTTTGTGCGCGCGATTCTCGAGGTGGCGCGCCGCTATGGCATGACGCAGCGCATCACGCTGCAGAGTTTCGACTGGCGCACCTTGCAAGCCGCGCAGCGCCTGGCGCCCGAAGTGCCCACCGCCTACCTGAGCGCGCAACAAGCGTGGGCGAACAACGTGGCCGATTCGCGCTGGACGGCGGGCTTCACGCTGACCGAGCATGGCTCGGTGCCCAGACTCGTGAAGGCCGCCGGTGGCACGATTTGGTCACCCTTCCATGGTGACCTGAATGCGGCACTGATGGATGAAGCGCGGCAGCTCGGTCTGAAGGTGATCGTGTGGACCGTGAATGAACCCGCCGACATTGAGAAGATGCTCGACCTGGGTGTACACGGCATCATCAGTGACCGGCCGGATCGGGTGCGCACGGCGCTGGCCGCGCGAGGCTGGCGCTTGCCGCCGCCGATTGCGCCGCCGCGGCCCTGACCTCAGCACTCAAGAGCGCGCCGCCCGCGCGCGGTGCACCCAATAGGCGAGCACCCCGGCCAGGCGCTCCAGATCGATCGGCTTGGAGACGAACTCGTTCATGCCGTGGTGCAGCGCGCGGTCGCGCTCTGACACCAGCACGTCGGCCGTGAGCGCGATGATGGGCAACTTGGCCGCGGAAAAGCGCTTGCGGATCTCGATCGTCGCGGCAATGCCACCCATCACCGGCATGTGCAGGTCCATCAGCACGGTGTCAAAACCGCCGAGCGCGGTGTCGATCGCGTCGATCGCCTGCTCGCCGTTGCACGCCACCGTGACCTCGGCGCCCCAGCGGCGCAGCTGCGCTTCCGTGACGAGGGTGTTCACGGCGTCGTCTTCGACCAGCAAGACATGCGCACCCCGCAGCGCCTCGGCGTCGGTGTTGCGATTCGTGCCGCCGCTGGGCGGTGGCGGCACGCGACGCATCGGCAAGTCCGCCCAAAACACGCTGCCCTCGCCGAGTTTGCTTTGCACCCCCACGCCGCCGCCCATCAGCACCGCGAGCTGGCGGCAGATGCTCAGGCCCAGGCCCGTGCTGCCGAGCTGTCGCGAGCCCCCCGCTTCACCGCGCGAAAACGGCTGGAACAGGCGCGGTTTCACGTCCACGGGAATGCCGCCGCCGGTGTCGCGCACCAGAACGCGGATGCGCCCATCGGGGCGTTTCTGCACCGCCAGTTCGATGCTCCCGGCGGCCGTGTACTTCAACGCATTGCTCATGAAGTTGGCGAGGATCTGCCGCACCCGCACCGGGTCGCCGCTGACCCATTGCGGCACGCCCTTGCCTATTTCCAGCGTGCACTCCAGGCCCTTGGCCGCAGCCAGCTCGGAGTAGGCACCGCACACCGTGCCGAGCAGGTCATGCAGATCGAACGCCACCTGCGCCAGGGAAATCTGCCCCGCTTCGATCTTCGACAGGTCGAGGATGTCGGAGATCACACCGGCCAGCGCCTGGGCGCTGTCTTCGATGCGGTCAAGGTATTCCCGAGCCCGTGTATGGCCCACGTCGGGTTCCTGCGCGAGCCGCACCAGGCCGAGCAGGCCATTGAGCGGCGTGCGGATCTCGTGGCTGGTGTTGGCGAGGAATTCGCTCTTCGCGAGATTCGCCAGCTCGGCGCGCTCCTTGGACTGCGCCAGCGCTTCGTACATCTGGCGCCGCTCCGTCACGTCCTCAATCACCCACACTGCGAGGCCGGATTCGGGTGCCGAGTCGGGTTTCGAGTCGGGCGCTGGGTTTGCTGGCCGCGGCGTTTCGGCACGCAGGCTGAACCAGCGCAAGGTGCCGTCGTGCCGTTTCAGTTGGCGTTCCAGGTCGATCGGCTGGCCTTCATCGAGCGTCGCCGCGCGCTCCAACTCAAATGTCGCGAAGCTCTTCGCGTCGGGCCAGCATACCGAGAGCGACTGCCCTGCCATGCCCCCTGCCGGCCAACCCAGTTGTGCTTCGGCGAACGGATTGGCGAAGACGATGGTGGTGCCTTGCGTCAGCACGACGCCGACCCGCGCCAGAAACAGCGCCGCTTCGAAATCGGACCTTGATAGAGGAATGGGTTGCATGAACAGCGAGGGTCGCGGCCTCGCGTTGGCGGGCCACACATTGCATCGAGGCGCAGGCTACACCGCAGTGGTGCAGTCCTGGCGGAGCCGTGTTTCAATAGCTCGAATCGTTCACGCCAACCCCCTCAATCGGGCGGCGTTCCGCAGGGCCCGCGGCGCGAGGCGGCGGACTTCGTTCACACGACGACGGGCTCAAGCTCCAGGCGGATGCCGAACTTGCCGTACACGCTTTCCTGGATGGCGCGCGCCAGCGTCATCACTTCCGAGCCGATGGCGTCACCGCGATTGACGAGCACCAGCGCTTGCTTTTCGTAGACACCGGCCTTGCCCACCGTCTTGCCCTTCCAGCCGCAGCTGTCGATCAGCCATCCAGCGGCGAGCTTGATGCGGCCGTCGGCCATCGGGTAATGCACGACTTCCGGGTCGCGGCCGATGATGTCGCGGCACTGCTCGGGCGTGACCAGCGGGTTCTTGAAAAAACTGCCGGCGTTGCCCACACACGCCGGGTCGGGCAGTTTGGCGCGGCGGATCGCGCAGACCCAGTCGAAAATCTGGCGTGCATCGGGCGCGGTGATGCCGGTCTGCGCGATTTTGCGCTCCAGGTCGAGATAGCCCAGCACCGGTTGCCACGGCCGCGGCAGGCGAAAGCGCACGCGCATGATCACGCTGCGCCGGCCGAGCGCGTGTTTGAAGACGCTGTCGCGGTAGCCGAAGGCGCAGACCGCGCCCGAAAGCGTGACGCTGCGCCCGGTGATCAGGTCCACGGCGTCAAGCGACTCGAATCGATCCGCCAGCTCAAGTCCGTAGGCACCGATGTTCTGCACCGGCGCGGCACCCACGGTGCCGGGAATCAAAGCCAGGTTTTCGAAACCCGGGTAACCCTGCTCCAGCGTCCAGGCGACGAACTCATGCCAGTTCTCACCGGCGCCGGCCTCGACGATCCAGGCATCGGCGCGCTGCTCGAGCAGGCGCATGCCGCGCACTTCGATCTTCAGCACGACTTGTGGCATGTCGCGCGTCAGCACGATGTTGCTGCCCCCGCCGAGCACGAACTTCGCGGCGCGGCCGAGCCGCGGGTGATCCACCACCGCTCGCACGTCGGCCTCACCGGTGATCCTCACGAGCGAGCGTGCCACCGCCGGCAATCCGAAGGTGTTGTAGGGCTTGAGGCTGACGCCGCTCTCGACTTGCATCGCGGAATTTTCACCGATCCACGCGGCACTCCGGTTGCGCAAGCGACGACAATCACCGCATGCCGAGTTTTGACGCCATGCTGGAACCCAACCTCGTCGAGGTACGCAACGCCGTGGACCAGACGGCAAAAGAAATCGGCACGCGCTTCGATTTCAAGGGTTCGTCGGCGCGCATCGAGCTGAAGGAAGAAAACCTCACGGTCTGGGCCGACAGCGATTTTCAGATCGGCCAGGTCATGGACATCCTGCTCGCCAAGCTCAGCAAGCGAGGCGTCGATGCACGGTTCCTGGACCGCAGCGCGCCGATCGAAAAAATCGGCGGCGACAAGGTCAAACAGCCGCTCACCGTGAAGAGCGGCATCGACACCGAGACGGCAAAGAAGATTCAAACGACGATCAAGCAGAGCAAGCTCAAGGTGCAGGCCGCTATTCAGGGCGATACGGTGCGCATCACCGGCACGAAGCGTGACGATCTGCAAGCCGCGATCGCGCTGATCCGCCAGACCATCACCGACGCACCGCTGTCGTTCAGCAACTTTCGCGACTGATGAAGTTGCGTGCCCTGCTTGCCGGCGTGTTGCTGCTGTGCGCCGGCACGGCGGCGGCACAGAAGGTGTCACTCAGCGGCAGCCTGGGGAACAAGGCCTTGTTGATGATCGACGGCACGCCGCGCACCCTGGGTGTGGGCGAGGCGGCGAAGGGCGTGAAGCTGCTGGGCGTGAACGGCAGCGAAGCGCTGGTTGAGGTCGGCGGTCAACTCATCACGCTGCGGCTCGGCCAGGCCCATGCGAACCTCGGCGGCGCGGCCAGCGCCGGTACCGGCTCGCAAATCGTGCTCACCGCCGGCAGCGGCGGCCACTTCGTCACCCAAGGCAGCATCAACGGCCGCGCCGTGAGTTTCATCGTCGACACCGGCGCGACGCATGTGGCGCTGAGCCAGAACGTCGCCGAACAGATCGGCCTGAACTACCGCAACGGCCAGCGCAGCGTCGGCCAAACGGCCAACGGCCCCATCGTCGCGCACCGCGTCACGCTGGACTCGGTGCGCATCGGCGACGTGCAAATCTACAACGTCGAGGCCGCCGTGCTGCCCGCCGGCATGGAACAGGTGTTGCTCGGCAACAGTTTTCTCACGCGCTTTCAGATGAAGCGCGAGAACGACAAGATGACGTTGGACAAGAAACCCTGAAGCTTGCGCCGATTGGCCTCGACACAATTGGCCTCGGCGATTGCCCCAGCGAGCCAAGGCGCCTACAGTCGAGTCATGCGCATCGTTGGAACGCAAGATCGATCTGAAATCGAGCTGGATCCGCAGCAAGCGTACCGGCGCGGCCGGGTGCTCGATGCGATGCTGCGCCGCGCGGCGCCGGCGCTGCCGCGCGGCGTGCTCCGTGGAACACCGGCTTGGTTCGAGCGACTCGACGCACAGCGCCAGGTGCAGATCGCGCGCGCGCTGAACACTGCATGACGACGGACGACGCCCTGCTGCGCCTGTTCTCCCGGTTTCGCGATGAAGCAGTGGAATACGTCCTGATCGGCGGACAGGCGGTGCGCCTGAACGGCTATCTGCGCGCGACCGAAGACGTCGACGTGCTCATCAAGGCAACGGCCCTCAATGGCGCAAGAGTCATTCGTGCGATGAGTTTTCTCGAAGCATCGAAAGAGTTGAGCGCCGCGTGGTTCGTACCGGCCGCCGACGGGGAAATCGAAAACATCCGCGTCGCCGACGACCTGTTGGTCGACCTTCTGTTCCGCGCGAATGGCGAGACTTTCGAATCGATGCAGCCCTACATGCGCGAATTGGTCATCGAAGACACACCGATCAAGGTGCTCAACATCGATGGCTTGCTCAAGACCAAGACCGACTACCGCGAGAAAGACATCCTCGACAAATCAGTTCTTTCCCGGATCAGGGACGCGTTGAACCAGCCTCGATGAGCCTGCGCGGCCGCGCCAGCGCAAACGCGATCAACGCCGCCACACCCAGGCCCGCCAACACGAACAACTGCTCGCGATAGCCCGCAACGACGAGCAGCAGCGCGGCGCTGGCCAGCGGCGCGGCAGCACGCGCGAGCAGCGAGATCGCGTTCATCGCGCCGCTGATGCGCCCCACATGCGCGTGGCCGAAGGTACGTGGAACGATGATGCCGCGAAGTATCGTCACCAGGCCGTTCGCCACGCCGAACAGCAGCGCGAACACGATGAACCCGGTCATCTGCGTCGACGCGGCGAAGATCGCCAGCGACAACGGGATGCCGCCGAGCACGAGCAGGCCCAGGGTGCGGATCGGCAGCCTGCGGCCGAACGCCAGGTAGATGACCCGCCCCGCCACCTGCGCCGGTCCGAACCAGACGATGACGGCCACCGCCTGCGTCTCGCTCAGGCCCTTCGCGGCGAAGGCCGGCATGATGTGCGCCCAGGTCGCCACCGCGGCGAATGCGTAAAGCGTGAACGCCGCCGTGAGCAGCCAGAAGCGCGACTCGCGCAGCGCCTTGTGCAGCGTTGTCTCGGGCTGTGCCTCGCGGGCGGGCGGCGCCAAGGCAGGCTCGGGCGTGCCGCGCAGCGCCCAGGCGTGCAGCGGTGCGACACCGAACACCAGCACCGCGCCGATGATTTGCAACGCGCCGCGCCACTCGCAGTGCGCGATCAACCAGACGCTGGCCGGGAATGCAAGCGTGCTGGCGAACCCCGCGACCAGCGTCAGCGCCGTGATGCCCTGGGCAAACCGATCGGGAAAGCGTTTTGTGAGCACGCTGAACGCAGGGTCGTACATGCACATCGCCATGGCCGCGCCGAGCAGTGCCCAGGCGCCATAGAACGTTGCGGGTGCGGTCGCTTGCGACCAGATGAAGAACCCCAAGGCGCCGACGATGGGGCCGGCACTCAGCACCCAGCGGCCGTGGCCGCGGTCGATCGCCGCGCCAGCGGCGTAGGTCGTCGGCCATGCAAATTTCAGTTTCTACCCGCAGCGCCAGGGCTGCGAGGTGATGTGCTATGCGGCAACGCAGCTGGCGAGACGGCGCATGGTGTTGCGCGAGTGGCCGAACGAGCGGCAACGGTTCGAGCGCGAGCGTGTCTGCTTGGCTAACAGGTTACAGATGGAGTGGCCTGCTCGAATTGAGGAGCGCAACGCGATGGGCCTGAGCAAGCAGGCCAACCTGCAAAATTCATTTCCCGACTATTCGACCCACCTTCGACACCCGACGCAGCTTGCGAGCCACGCAGTCGCGAGGCTCGCCGCAAGGCTCAGGCGTACCCCGATGTGCGCCCCTGTGCGGCAATCGCGCGCATCAGCCAGCGCAGGTTGTAGCCCGCAGCGCAACTGACAGCGTGCAGCGCGTCGCCCAGCGCGCCTTGCAGCCAGCAGCGGTCCAGTCGGTGGTCGGACTTCAAGTGTCCAATCGCCGGTTCGACGGCCTGGCGTCGGCGCAGCCAGCCCTTTTGCTGCGGGCTCAAGCTCTTGAACTTGCCTCGGTGAATGCAGCCACACGCCCAAGTCGCTCACCGCCTTGGCAGAGTGCGCTGCGAAGTCCGGCCGTTGACGCTTGCGTTGAACCTCGCGCATGACAACGCCGAGAATCGTGCGCTGGCGCTTGACCACTTTCTTCAAGCGCCGAAACTGCTTGGCGTGCGCGTATCCGCCAGCGCGGCGCCGCAACTCCTTGCCCTCTTTGGCGAATGTCTGCTTGAGTTGGATACCGGCACGCTTGGCGGCGCTGACCACTTTGTGGCGCGCAATCTCCAGCAAGCGGCTGTCCACCGGGTGCGCGATGGCACCCTCCTGCACCGTGGTGTCCACAATCACGCGCTCCAGCTCTTTGGGCTTGACCGCCTTGATCGCCACGGCGGTGTCGATGGTGGCCTTGAGCAGTTGCTCCAGACCTTCTTCGCCCAGGTCGCGCCGAAATCGTCCGATCTGCGTGGCGTCACACGGCAGCCGGTGCTCGTAGTAGGCCAGGCCGCTGAAGAACTGCCACAGTACGTTCTCACTCCAACGCACCACAAGCTCCTCGTCGCTGAGGTTGAAGCTGTGCTTGAGGTACAGCAGGCTGACCATCAGGCGGATCGGCAGCTTGGGCCGCCCGGCGTTGTTCACGCCTGCACCTTCGAGCACCTGCGTGGCGCCGAACATGTCTTGGCCTTCGAGGACTCGACCTGCGCGATCTTCACGCTCGAACTTCGCCACCATCGCAGCCTCGATCTGGTCCCACGGCAATCGCTTCGCCAGCACTGCCAAAGGGTCGCTCAGGTTGATTCAATCGCGTCGACGCGAGCGCGGAAAAAGTCGGCCGTTTCCATCCGCAAATCCCCCAGAAATCAATTCCTCAGAGATTCGTTCTTGAGGGAATCGGTGTGCCGAGTCTACTCAAGGAAGCGAGCATTCATGCGGGCTTGCGGGGTTTTGCAGGGCCGACTCACTATTCCACGGCCGCGGGCAACTGACGCAAGGTGCGCACCGGCGACCAAGTGATGACGCTGGCCTGCACCGCGAAGCCGATCGCGGCGACGATCAGACAAGCCTGCTCGCCATAGGCCGCGCCGATGGCGCCGCCGAGCGCCGCGCCGATCGGCCGCACGCCGGTGTTCACGGTGAGGAAGATGGCCGACACCTGCCCCAGCATCGCGCCGGGCGTGACGGTCTGGCGCAGCGTGGTCGACGTGATCGCCCACAGTATCGGCCCGGCGCCGAACATGAAAAACGAGATCGCGGCGAGGACGCCGGTGGGCCACAGTATCGTCGCCGCCATCACCAGCGACGCGGCGACCGAGGTGTAGGGGCCGACCAGGATCGCCCAGCCGAACGGCAGGGCGCGCAGCACGCGCGCGGCGAACAGCGCGCCCACCACCATGCCCGCGCCGTAACACGCGAGCGTGACGCCCACGCCGATTGCGTCCAGACCGAGGCTGCGCATCGCATACGGCACATAGGCGGCTTGCAAGACGAACCAGGCGATGTTCCAGGCGATCGCCGTGAACAGGATCGGCCGCAACAGCGGATGGCGCCACACCAGGCGCGCGCCATCGCGCAACTCCTCCATCACATGGCGCGTGCGCGGCGCACCGCGTGGCGCTTCAGGCAGGCGCAGCAACAGCGCGACCGCCGCCGCCGACAGCACGGCGGCGAGCACGAACGCCGAAGAAGCCTCGGCCCACGCCACCAGCGCACCCGCCAGCGCTGGCCCGGCGGCAAAGGCGACGCTGCGCGCCAGCTCCAGCCGCGAGTTCGCCGCGCCGAGCGCCGCCTGAGGCACGAGCGACGGCACGAGCGCGGGCGCGGCAACGCTGAAGCCCACCGTGCCCGCCGCCCCGATGAAACCGAGCACCGTGAGCAACACCAGCGAGAGCTGGCCGAACAGCGTGGCGAACAACAAGGCGACGAGCGACGCCGCCCGCAGCACTTCGGCAACGACCATCAAGCGCCGACGCGACCAGCGGTCGGCCAGCAAGCCGGCGGGGATCGAGAGCAACAGAAACGGCAGCGTCTGCGCCGTGGCCAGCAGACCTATCTCGCCCGGCCCGGCGCCCAGCGCGAGCACCGCGACGATGGGCACCGCCGCCAGGCTGACCTGCTCGGCCGACTGGGCCGCGAGATTCGCGCCGGCCAGGCGCTGGAAGACGGGAGGCAGTGGGCTCTGGGGCATGGCTCGGTCGGTTGCACGCAATGAGGCCACGCATCATCGCTGCCGCACGGGGGTTTGTCCGGCCGCTTTCGGACGCGTGATCGCGGCGCGGCGCGCGCCTGAAGCGCCCGATCAGCTTGGCCGGCGACCCCGCAACCACTCGAACATGCCCGTGCGCGCCGTGTGGTGGGTGCGACTCACGATCAGGTTCGACGACAGGTACAGCCCATTGAGCAGGCGGCTCGCGCGCTCAACGCTCATGCCCGGCCACTGCGCGATTTTTCGCAGCGGCGCCGTCTCTTTGCGCAGGCGCTCGGCGGCCGGGCCCAGGGCGCCGGGGATGACGAAGTTCTCGCCAGCCAGGCTGCGCAACGCGCGGTATGCCGCCGTGCCGCCGATCTCGGAGAGCAGGTGCGGGCGCGGGCCGTGCAGTGCCAGCTTCCACAAGGCCGGCGCGAGCGCGTGATACGACTGCGCGTGCGCGATGCGTTCATGCATCCAGTGTCCCGGCGGGCGCACCGTGGCCGGCTCGATGTCGATCAGCTTCACGCCACGCAGACCACGTTCCTCGCCGAACAGCAGGCTGCGCGGCGAGTGATACAGCATGTCGCCCGGAAACAGCGTGACCGGCCAGACCCGATCTTCATACTGCAGATAGATCAGCGCCGACTCGCGCAGCCGCACACACGCGGCCAGGGCTTCGAGCGCGTCGGCGCCTTCGTGACGCCGATCCATCAGGCGCAGTTCGGCCTGCAGCGTCGATGAAATCAGGGTCTGGCGCTGCAACCCGGGATAGGCCGCCGAGGCGATCGTCTTGCGCAACGCGTCGAATCCACTGATGCGCCACAGCGAGGAGCTTTCAAAGGTCGGCATTGAACTCCTTGAACCTTGAAACCGCGCGAGTCTACCCGGGTTCCCGGCCGATCCCGGCGCGGTGGGCGGATTAGATGCAAGCACTGTGAGCATGCGTGTATGGGCTGCGCAATGCAAGGCTTTAGGGTGACGCCGGTCGCGGCGCTTCGCCTTGCAGGTCGCGCGCCGCCGCATCGATCAGCCCATGTGCCACGCCTGCGTCGCCGATATGCGTGATCGCCAGCAATGCGAAGCGCGCAAGGTACAGCGCGGCGTTCGCTTCGCCGAGCGCTGTCATCGTGGTGCACAGCCGGGTGTAGACGTTGTCGAGTTCGCTGTCGGTCATGGTGGCGCTCCGGGTTGCAGCGTGCGTTCGATCGCGGCTTGAATGGCGGGTGCGGTGGCCGCACCGGGCAGGGCTTTCCAACGCGCCAGCACATGGCCGTCAGGGCGAACCAGGTACACCGTGCCCGGGCCCGCGCCGTACATCGGGAAGAGCCTGCCGGTGTGGTCCCATGCGGTGGCGTGGCCGGGTTCGTTCGACACGCTCGCGGTGCGCAAGCCGATGCCGCGCGCGGCCAGGCGTTGCGCCAGCGCGGCCAGTGCATCCGGCGGCGTCACCTGCGGCGCCACGTCGGCATCGACGAAACACAGCGCGACGAAGCCCGGCGCCGCATCGGCCAGCAAGTCGGTGACATGCGCCGGCCGCGCCGCCGCGCCGGGCCGCGCGATCGTCAGCGGACATTCGGGCAGCACGGCGCCGGGCGCCGGGCCGGCGTTGAACGCGCCGGACTCATCGGGGTGCAGGTTCAGCGGCGAATCGCGGTAGTGGATCGCCGACGTCTGGCGCGGGTTGATCAAGGCGCGCACCTCGGCATGGCGCACCGCCAGGCCGAGCACCGCCTTGCGCATCAGCTCGAACGCGAACGACGGCGGCGCCATGAATTCGGTGCTCTTCATGCCACTGCGCAAGTTCTCGTGCGCCGCCGCCACGCGCTCGGTGGAGTAACTGTCGAGCAAGGCATCCGACGCCAGGCCCTTGATCCGCAGCGCGAGTTTCCACGCCAGGTTGTCGGCGTCGTCGATGCCGGAGTTCGCGCCACGCACGCCGAAAATCGGCACGAGGTGCGCCGCGTCACCGGCGAAAAACACGCGGCCGTGGCGATAGTGTTCGAGCGTCAGCGCGTTCGCCTTGTAGACCGTGATCCAGATCGGCGCCCAGGCACCGCGCTCGCCCATCATCGCCAGCAGGCTCTCGACGCGCGGCAACACGTTCTCGGGTTTGACGGCATCGGCTGCGTCTTCGCCGTCGCGCAACTGGTAGTCGATGCGCCACACGTTGCCGGGTTGTTTGTGCACCAGCACCGTCGAGCCCGGGTTGCAAGGCGGATCGAAATACGCCAGGCGCTCGGCCGGCCGATCGCTCTCGAGCCGAATGTCGACGATGACGTAGCGGCCCTCGTAACTCGTGCCTTGCAGCGCCAGCCCCATGGCCTCGCGCACGACGCTGCGCCCGCCGTCGGCGGCGATCAGCCAGTCAGCGTGCAGGGCATAGTCGCCCAATGGAGTAGACACCTGCAGCCGCACCGCGGCGTCTCCCGTGGTCAGCGCCGTCGCCCGGCTCTGCCAGCGGATGTCGATCAGGTCGGCGCGGCTGCGGGCGCGCTCCAGCAGGAGCTGTTCGATGTGGTACTGCGCCAGGTTCAGCATCGGCGGCAGTTTCTGGTTCTGGTCATGCGGCATCGTGAAATGCAGCACCTGCGCGTCGCGGTAGTAGCTGCGCCCGCCCGTCCACGGCAGGCCGATGTTCATGAAGCCTTCGAGCGCGCCGAGGCGCTGCATGATTTCCAGGCTGCGCCGGGACACGCAGATGGCGCGGCTGCCGGCGCACACTGAATCGTCGGATTCGAGTACCACCGAGGGCGCACCATGATTCGCCAGCCCCAGCGCCACGCACAGGCCCACGGGGCCGGCGCCGACGATCACGACCGGGTGTAGCTGGCGCTCGTTGCGCTGGGGGTCGAGGGTGGGCAGACGCGCCGGAAAACGTTGCGCTTCGAAGGGGTAGGGAACGAAGCTGCGCTGCACGGCGCGAATTGTGCCCGCAGCGGCACCCCATATCGATACTCATTCCAACCTGAGAAAGAGACCACGGTGTTGATGGCGCGACGCCAGTCTACCGACTCCGGTGCCCCGCGAGCGTGGGCCGGAGAACTTACCCCAGGCCGCCTGACACGCTGCTCCACGCCTGCATGCAGTTCGGGAGCTTGGTCAGCTGCGGGCTGAGAGCGAACCCTCCCAACTCGACTGTCTTATGCGATAGAACGCTGATCGGTATCAGAGGCTACCCTCACCCAGGCGCCACGCGCGTGCGAAGCGATACAAGCCTCGATGAACGCCATCGTATGCGCGCCCTCTTCAATGCGCGGGTAGGGCGCGTCGGGAATCGGCTCGCCGAGTTCACGCGCCATGCGCTCCTGCGCGGCTTCGGCATAGATGTTGGCGAAGGCCTCGCGCAGGCCTTCGGGGTGGCCGCGCGGCGTGCGGCCGGCACTGATGATGTCTTGCGGCAGGAACACATCGCCGCGGCCGATCAGGCGCGCCGCTTCGCCTTGGAGTGCCAGCTTCAGATAGCTCAGCTCGCGGTGCGACCAGTCGAGCATGCCTTCTTCGCCGTACACGCGCAGGCGAATGTCGTTCTCGCCGCCGGCCGCCGCTTGGGTGACGGTGAACGTGCCGCGGGCGCCGCCAGCGAATTAGAGCCAGGCCGAGACATGGTCGATCACCTGGCGCCCCGGCATCAGCGCGCCCACATCGGCCATCACGCGCGCCACGTTCTGGCCGCAGACGAAGCTCGCCAGGTGCTGCGTGTGGCAGCCGATCGCGCTCATCACCAATGCCTGGCCGCTGCGCCCAGGTTCGAGGATCCAGCGCAGGCGATTGTTCAACGGGCCGTCTTCCACGCGTGTCGCCAGGCCGGACTGGATGTATTCGACCTGCACCAGCCGGATCGCGCCCAGCGCGCCGCCGCGCACAAGTTGCCGCGCGTACCGCACCATCGGGTACGCGGAGTAGGCGTGCGCGATCGCGAACACGCGCGCATTGGCGCGGACGCGCGCCACGAGGTCGAGCGCTTGCGCATGGTCGTGCGTGACGGGCTTGTCGCAGATCACGTCCAGGCCGGCGTCCAGCGCAGCGGCCGCGTAGCCGTGGTGGGTGTCATTCGGCGTCATGATCGCGACCGCGTCGATGCCGTCCGGCCGCGGCGCCTCGGCAGCGAGCATCTGCGCCACATCGCCGTAGGCCCGTGTCGGGTCGATGCCAATCGCCGCTCCCGCGACGCGCGCGCGTGCCGCATCGCTGGACAACACGCCCGCCGTGACGCGAAACCAGCCGTCGAGTTGTGCGGCACCGCGGTGCATTTCGCCAATCCACGAGCCAGGGCCACCGCCCACCACCCCCAAGCGCAAGGCCCGGCCGAAGCGTTCACGCAAGCCTGTGTCGTGCTGTCCCATTGAATTGACGCCCAGACCCGCCCAGACCCGCCTAGGCGCGCACCAGGGTGATCGCCTTCTCGGGGCAGGCCTTCACGCACAGGCCGCAGGCCTCGCACGCACCCGCGTCGATCAGCAGCGCCTGCTGCCAGCGGTGCGCCATGCCCTTGAGTTTGCCGCGCAGGCCCAGGCCGGCGCGCTGCTCGGCGGGCAGCGTGCCGACGCGGTACACCGTGACGGGGCAGACCCGAACGCATGCGCCCTTGCCTTCGCAGCGCGAGCGGTCGATCACGGGGATAAAGACGCCCGGCTCGTGTTTGCAGTCCCTGTCAGCGTTCATGTGCCCGCATTCATGTGCCCGAGATGCATGTGCCCAAGATTCATGTGCCCGAGATGTATCGCTGGAAGAACAGCGTGACGCCAAAACCTAGCAGGGCCAGCGACGCCAACGCCAGCGAACCCGTGCCCGCGATCAGCATGGCGTCGAGCAGCGAAATGCCGGCGATCAGGCTCACCACCGCGCGCGGAATGTCGCCCTTCGCGCGGCGCCGCAGCAGCCACAGCGCGACGAGCATCCAGCCGCAGAACAGCAGCCAGAACACGCTCACGCTTGCGTGTTGCGTCATGAGCCACGCGCCATAGGCGACAGGGGCGGCCAGAAAAATCAGCGGCCAGAGGTTCTCCACCCGGCCCAGGTTTTCCTGCTTGGCCACATAGGTCAGGCCGATCAGATAACACAGCATCAGCGCGGCGGCGACCAGCAACGCCGTGGACGGCGTAGGCGCGACGCACAGGCCGGCGCCCACAAGCACGAGCACCCGGCACAGCCCCATCACGACGGGGCTGAACAGGTTCTTCTTGTGGTTCCAGTCGTACAGCGTGATCGTCGCCGCAAGCAACAGCCCGGCGATCGCCGGTGCGGCGCCAACGCGCGGCGCGAAGCCGAAACCCACCCACCCGAGCAGCACGATGGCCCCGGCCATCATGCCGAAGCCCCAGCGGAACACTTGGCTAGCGCTGACCACGCCCGAAGGTATCGGCCGCTCGGGGCGCGTGGTGGCGTCGAACTTCGCGTCGAAGGCGTCGTTCAAGAACATGCCGCCCACATAGAACAGCGAAAACGCGAGCAGCATCACGGCGAAGCCGACGCCGAACGCCGCGCCGCCCGCACCCGACAGCACCACACCGGCCAGCGTGTTCGTCCACACCGTGGGCAGGTTCGACACGCGGCCGAGCTGCAGCGCGGTGCGCAGATTCATCGCCATCGCAGCAGCCTCATCGCAGGGTCAGCATCGGAGCAGCATCGCCGCATCACTGCAAGAGCCGCGCCTTGACCCAGTTCAGCTCGCGCGCGATCGACGCGCTCAGATCGGCGCTTCGATACTCTGGCGGCAGCACGTCCCAGGTATAGGTTTCGACTTCCAGGTGTTGGCTGATCGGCTCGGCGCGGTGCAGCGCCAGTATCTCGGCGAGGAACGCTTGCGTCGTGCCGAAGTGCTGCAGCTGCTCGAGCACGATGGGCACATGGAAGTGCACGCGCCACTCGGCGCCTGGGCCGGTGTCGCCCGGCGTTTGCGCGGCGGAGAGCGCCTGCGGCAGATCGACAAAGCGGCGCAACTCGCCCTTGCAGCGCTGCACCACCTGGTGCAGGTACACGGGTTCGACAAATGCGGCGAGGTGGCTCGCGCTTTGCGCGTCGAACGACCCAATGCGCAGGGCAGAACTCAGTTGCAGCTTGGCGATGAGGATGCCCGCGCCGCGCAGCTCGGCGATGCTCGCCTTGGCGTCCTCGAACTCCACCGCCGCATGGCAGACGTCGTAGCACACGCCGATGTGCCGGTGCAGCGCGTCTTGCGCCGCAGCCCGCGACAAACCCGCGAGGCTCGCCAGGCGCGCCACCGCCGCGCGGCCGAACAGGTGCGTGCGGAAGTAGCTCACGGCCTCATCGATCGTCTGGAGAAAACAATCGGGTTCGGGCTCAAGCGCCAGAGAAATCGTTTGGCCGGTGCGCTGCGCGATTCCCACCAAGTGGGCGACATGCCGGATCAGATGCTCGTCGATCGCGTCCAGCCGCCCCGGCGCCCAGGCCTTGAAAGTGCACGGCACCGTGCTCACGCTGCCGCTCTGCCCCGCGGGCAGCAATTCACTCAGGATGTCGGCCAAGTGGTTCGTGTAGGCCAGGCGCTGAGGGTCGCTCCAGTCGGGCAGGTAGACGTCTTCCTTCACGGCGCGGCCATGAAACGCGCCATAGGGAAAGCCGTTCAGCGTGAACACGTAGTAGCCGCCCGCAGCGAGAAAAGCCTTCAGCTCGGCGAGCTTCTCGGGCTCGCGCAAGCCCTGCGCCGCCGCGTGGCCCAAACGCAAGCCGACGCCAAACGCCTGCCCGGGCGCGACCGCGCTTTTGATCGCGGGCAGATGCCGCGCCAGACTGCTCATCACGTCGTCCAGCGGCTCGCCCGCGTGGATGTTGGTGCAGTAGGTCAGGTGGCCCAGGTCGCGCGCCGCTTGCGGGCCCGCCGCGAGATGCATGTCAGTGACCCCACCGCGCTTCGCGCGACCCGCGACGCATGAAATTCCAATGCGGTGGGAGGGGCTGCTTGCGGCCCGAAGCGGCCTGTGGACGTGCGGTCAGCGTGTCACGGCTTCCACGCCAGGGCGACGGCGGCGCCC
This sequence comes from Burkholderiales bacterium, assembly GCA_031419715.1. GTDB lineage: Bacteria > Pseudomonadota > Gammaproteobacteria > Burkholderiales > Burkholderiaceae_C > JAEMQF01. Next base: position 23,171 of record JANOLJ010000026.1, read on the forward strand.
CCGTTCTCCGGCCCACGCTCGCGGGGCAGCGTCGCAAACTGCAACGCGCAGCCGCGTCAACACCGTGACGCCCTGGATGAGTTGAGGACACCGCGAATCGGTCCTGCGCCCGGGGGCACCACCGCCGCCCTGTTTCCACCTCCGGTGGCATGCCACGCCGTGCCATGCCGCCCGGGTGTCGGGGCTGGCGGTTTGGGGTACGGGCGCAGGCACCATTCGCGGTGTCCTCGACCTGTCCACGAGAACACGGTGTTGATGGCGCCACTGACGCAGGCCGAATCCGGTGCCCCGCGAGCGTGGGCCGGAGAACGTACCCCAGGTCGCCTGCCACGCTGCTCGACATCTGCACGCAGCGAGCAACGAAGGTCAGCAACGGGCCGCAAGCAGTCAACACCCCGCTGCAAGCTTGCCGCACGTCGCCGCGCACAAGTTCCATCCTAGCGGCCCGGCTCGGCGCGGTTGCGTAACCACTCCAAGGCCTCGCCCATACGCGCATGGTCGATCTGGTGCACTTCAACGCCCACGCCGATGTCGGCGAGCAGCGTCACGCACAGCTCGCCGCCGAGGTGTTCTTGAAATTCGCGCAGACCTTCGAGGATGACCGATTCGCCGCTCACGCCCGTTTTGGCCAGCGCCGGGTGCCACAGCGTGAAGCCGAGGTATTCGAGCAGCGCGCAAATGCGATCCTCTTCACCGGGTTTCAACAATCCGGCGAGCACGGAATAGCGTGCGTCCAGCGCCATGCCGATCGCCACCGCTTCGCCGTGGCGCACATGGTGGCGCGTCAGGCTTTCCAGCTTGTGCGCCGACCAATGGCCGTAGTCGAGCGGCCGCGCGCTGCCCATCTCGAACGGGTCTCCGCCTTGGCCGATCTGGCGCATGTGGAGTTCGGCGCAACGGCGGATCATGTAAGCCATGGCCTCGCGCTGATGCGTCGCGAGGTCGTCTTGATGGCGCTCGATCCAGCCGAAAAACTCGGCATCGCGGATCAACGACACCTTCACTGCTTCCGCCATGCCGGCGATCTGGTCGCGCTCGGGCAGGCTCATGACGAAGCGAATGTCGTTCAGCACCGCGAACGGCGGCGCGAAGGTGCCGACGAAGTTTTTCACGCCGTGCAGGTTCACGCCGTTCTTCACGCCCACGCCGGAGTCGTTCTGCGCGAGCACCGTCGTCGGAATGCGGATGTGGCGCAAGCCGCGGTGCGTTGTTGTCGAGATCAGCCCCACCGCGTCGAGCACCGCGCCGCCGCCCACCGCAATGACGTAGGAGTGGCGGTCGATATGCAGGTCGAACAACGTTTGCTGAAAGCTCTCGACGAAATGCAGCTCGGACTTAATCTTCTCGCCGCCGGGCACGGCGATGGGCGGGCACGCCAGTTCAATCGCGTCGCTGTGGGCCTGGGCGTATGCGGCAATCGATTCAAGCAGCGTCGTGCGGCTGGCACCCGTGCCCACCAGGCCGTCGTCGACAAAGAACACGACGCGGTGGCGTTTGTCGGGTTCGCGCCGGCACAGCACGTCGCGCAGCGCGGTGTTCTCGAGGTCGAATACGCCTTCGGTGAAGACGACGGGAAATTCAAAGGGCACCGAGAAGCGCTGCCAATGCGTCGCGGTCTGGGCTTTTCCGATTTGAGGCAACGCCGACATGTTCCAGTTCCTGCTCTGGTGGGTTATTCAATGATCAAGTTGTCCATCGAGCGCCGGCCCTTGCCGTCAGCGACCACCGGTTCGCGGCCGCCGCGCAAAATGGAATTGCCTTCGAACACCGCGCGCTGGTCGATCGCCACGGGGTTGAGCCAGTCTTCTTCTTTCATCTGGCCGCTCTGCCCGTAGGCGGTGAGCGCATTCTGATAACAGGCCAAGTGCACCTGCTCCTGCGGTATGCCTTGCTGGAGCGCGAGCTTCGCCGTTTTTGCCACACCCAGGGGTTCGGAGATACCCCAATCGCACGCCGAATCGACGATCACTTGTTTGCCGCCGTACTGGCGCAAGATTTCCACCATGCGCGCATTGCCCATCTTCGTGCTCGGGTAGATCGAGAACGCCGCCCAGTAGCCGCGATCCAGCGTTTCGCGCACGGTTTCTTCGTTGTTGTGGTCCACGACCACCATCTTCGGGTCCAGGCCGTGCTCGTCGCACACGTCCATCGATCGTGTCGTGCCGCGCTTCTTGTCGCGGTGCGGCGTGTGGATCATCACAGGCAGGTTGAGCTTTTTCGCCAGCTCCAACTGCAAGCGGTAGTACTTGTCTTCGAGCGCCGACTGCTCGTCATAGCCGATCTCGCCGATCGCGACCACGCCTTCCTTCAGCGCAAAGCGCGGGATCAGCTCCATCACGCCTTCGGCCAGCTCCTCGTTGTTCGCTTCCTTGGAGTTCAAGCCTATGGTGCAGTAGTGGCGAATGCCGAACTGACTGGCGCGAAAGCGCTCGAAGCCGACGATCGACGACAGGTAGTCGAGATACGAGCCGACATTCGTGCGCGGCTGGCCGATCCAGAACGCCGGCTCGATGACGGCGACCACGCCCGACGCGGCCATCGCCTCGTAGTCGTCCGTCGTGCGCGAGATCATGTGGGCGTGGGGGTCGATGAACATCATGATGTGTTGGCTTCGAGGCGTTGAAGGGTCGTCAGGCGGAGCCGGGATTCAGGCAGCGTGCAGTGTCGCCCAGCTGATCTGACCTCGGGAAATCCCTTGTTGTAGCGCCGGCACAGTGGCGAGCAATCGCGCGGCTGCCGGGTCCGGGCAGGCCGACAGGGCGAGCGCGGCGGCGGACTGCTCGGTCGCATCGGTGCTGGTGAGTGCGCGCGCCAGCGCATCGAGCATCGGGCCCTGGGCGAACGGCCCGACGCAGCGCCAGATCTCAAACGGCACCGGCCGGCCGGCGGCGCGGCGCTCTTGGGCGAAGTCGCAGAGCATGCGCGCCAGCTCGGCGTTGGCGCGCTCGTCCAAACCCTGAACGGGCGCCAGCGCCGAGCCGACGAACAACGCCTTGAGCACCATGTGGTTCCAGCGGTGCTCGTCGAAGTGCCGGTTCGGATACGGGTTGTCGTGGATGTTGGCTTCGAACACACCGCGCATATTGCTGCGCAGGCCCTCGCCCACCTGGTCGAGCAAGGACTCACCTTTTGCATACAAAGGCAGGCCACGATACAGCGCCGTCAGCTCCACGACATCCGCCGTGGCGCAGAGCGAGCGAAACAGTGTCGCGAAGTTCTGAGCGCTGCGCGAGACATGGCTGAGCAGCAAGATGCGCGCGCCATCGGCGACGCTCCAGCCCTGCGGGCACCACCCCGGCATGGCACGCTGCGCGGCAGCGCGGTCGGCAGCGCTCAGCGCCAAATCGGCCTTGCCGCATTTGCGCGGCACCATGCCGAAGGCGATGTGCAGCGCCGCGTCAGACGCATCGAGCGCGAGCGCGTCGATCTGCGCGTTCAACCAGGCGCGCTGCGGCGCGTCGAGCCGGGCCAGCAGCCACTCGCGCAGCAGGCCTGTCGCCACATCGTTCAGTTCGGACCGCGTCATGGGCTGATATTCTAGGTCGCATGCATCCAACACTTGTGATCCTTGCCGTGGGATTGACACCGGCTCTCATCGGCCCGCACACGCCGAATCTGCAACGACTGATCGCGCGCGGCGGCATGCGCGCGCTGAACACCGTGACACCCGCCGTGACGTGCACAGCGCAGTCGACGCTGCTCACCGGCTTGATGCCCAGCGAACACGGCATCGTCGCCAATGGTTGGTACTTTCGCGAACTGGCGGAGGTTGCGCTGTGGCGCCAATCAAACAAACTCGTCGCGGGCGAAATGATCTGGGACGCGGCGCGCAAGCTCGATTCGAGCTTCACCTGCGCGCAAATGTTCTGGTGGTACAACATGTACGGCAGCGCCGACTGGAGCGCGACACCGCGGCCGATGTATCCGGCTGACGGGCGCAAGATCCCCGACCACTACACGCATCCGCACGAGCTGCACGGCGAACTCAACGCCAAGCTCGGCCAGTTTCCCCTCTTCAAATTCTGGGGGCCCCTGACCGACATTTCGTCCACCGAGTGGATCGCCCGCGCAACGCTGCATGTCATGGAAACGCGCAAGCCGACGCTGACCTTCACCTACCTGCCGCACCTCGACTACAACTTGCAGCGCTTCGGCCCGGACCTCACGCACCCGAAAGTTCAGCAAGACCTGAGGGAGATCGACACGGTGTGCGGCACCTTGATCGACCACGCCTCGGCCAGCGGCCGCGAAGTCATCGTCGTCTCGGAGTACGGCATCACGCCGGTGACGGACGCAGTGCACATCAATCGAGCGCTGCGCCAGAAGGGCCTGATCGCCGTGCGGCCCGAGGAATTCGGCCGCGAAGTTCTGGATTGCGGCGCGAGTGCCGCGTTCGCGGTCGCCGACCACCAGATCGCGCATGTCTACGTGAAGGATCGCGCCCGCATCGGCGAAGTGCGCGCCCTGCTCGAAAAACTCGACGGCGTGGAAAGCGTACTCGACGAAGCCGGCCAGCGCGCGATGGGCCTGAACCACCCGCGCAGCGGAGAGCTGATCGCGATCTCAAAAGCGGACCGCTGGTTCAGCTACTACTACTGGCTAGACGACAACCTCGCCCCCGACTTCGCGCGCACCGTGGACATCCACCGCAAGCCGGGTTACGACCCGGTGGAACTGTTCCTCGACCCGGAGCTGCAATTTCCGATGCTCGCCACCGCGTGGCGCCTGGGCAAACGCAAGCTCGGCATGCGGGCGTTGCTGGATGTGATCTCGCTGAAGGACACGGCGCTCGTGAAGGGCTCGCATGGGCGATTGACCGACGACCCACAGCACGGTCCGCTGGTGATCAGCTCGCGCGCCGATTGCTTGCCTGCGGGTGCGGTGGAAGCGACGGCGTTCAAGCAGTTGGTGTTGGATCATCTTGCGGCTTGACTGAGCAACCCGCGAGGGGCTTTGATCTCCGGCCTGATCACGCACTCCCGCTGGCTTTGTCCAAGCTTGCTCATGCAGCTTCGCTCTCCACACCCTTGAACACCAGCTCAAGCGGCAGCTTGAAATCAATGCTGCTGAGCCTGATCTCGCGGGCATTTGTTTGGTCGGTCAGCAGCCAGGCGCCGGCATCGGCCAAGGTGAACACCTCCACCTGGCGTTTGGCCGGGTCGATTAGCACGTACTCGCGCAGCGACGACAGAGTACGGTAAAGGATGAACTTGTCTCGCTTGTCGTAACCCTTGGTGCTGGGCGACAGCACCTCGATGATGAGCTTGGGGTCGGTGATGGTCTGCTCATCGCCGGCGACGGCCTTGCCACAAGTCACCATGACATCGGGGTAAAGCACGCCCTCGGCGAGCTGCACCTTCATGTTCTCGGCAAAGACCTGGCACGGGGTGCCGTCCAAACGGTCGCCAATGCGGCTGGCCAAGTTCAAGATCACACGGTTGTGGCGGGCCGTGCCGCCCACCATGGCGTAAGTCTCGCCTCGGTAGAACTCATGCCGCTCCGGCTGAAGTTCCTCCCAGGTCAGAAACTCGGCCAGGGTCATTTTCTGCAGCGGCATGCCCATCGGGGTCGCCCTCGTAAGTGGAACTGAATGAATACATCATATCGAGCTCAAAGCAGGCGGCCAGCGATTCGCTCCAAGCCCGCCAGATCGCCATCACACAGTGCATCGATGCCCGAGAGGGTTGCCATCTCGTCGCCGAACGCCGCGCCGGCTTCTTGGCCCACCGTCGACGTTTTCGAGCCAATTGCCGGCGCGTGGCGGCCTGTCTAGACTCGCGTGTAAGGAGTCACACATGGCAACCAACCTTTCCCTGGATTCCGCGCTCATCGACCGCGCGCTCGAAGTGAGCGGCGAGCGCACGAAGAAAGCCGCGGTCACGCGTGCGCTGCAGGAGTTCATCGCGCGACGCGGACAAAGGCGGCTGGTCGATCTGATGGGCAAGCTCGAATGGGACACGGCGTTCGACTACAAGGCCGAACGCTCACGCCGATGACCCTGCTGGTCGACACGAGCGTCTGGTCCGTCCCTCGCGCTGCGGCGTGACCCGGCGCCGCCCACGCCGCATGTGCACGCATTGCGCAAGGGCCTCGAGGGCGACGAAATCGTCGTGACGACGGGCCTGGTGCTGCAAGAACTGCTGCAGGGGTTTTCGGGCCCGCGGGCCCGCGAGGACATCATCGAGCGATTCACCGCGCTGCCGTTTCTGACCGCGGACCGGCAGGACCACATCGACGCCGCAGCGCTGCGAAACCACTGCCGTCGATCCGGAGTCCAGATCGGCACGATCGACGCCCTGCTCGCACAACTGTGCATACATCATGGCCTGACCTTGCTCACGACCGACAACGACTTTGTGCACGCCGCCGAATATTGCCCGCTGAAGGTCTGGAAATAGTTCGCAGGCCACGGGTCGCGGGCGCCGGCGGTGCGGATAGGGGTGCGGATAGGGGTTGACACGATCTGGCACCAGACTGCCAGCAGCACGCCGCCCGCAGCGCGAGGTGATGCTCTGTATCGACCAGAGCGAACTGATGGCGCCGTCGGTCGTGTACCCGAGCATCTTCGGCGCCGTGATGGTCAGCCTGCCCGCTCTGGCGCCGAAGCTGGTGGTGTTCGACACCGAGATCGTCGACCTCACCCACAAGCCAGACGACCCGGTGGAACTGCTGTTCGGCGTGCAGCTCGGCGGCAGCTCCGACATCACCGGCGCGGTCGGCTACTGCCAGAGCCTGAACCGCGAGCCGCGAAACACCATCTTCGTGCTGATCTTCGACCTCTAAGAAGGCGGCGTCGAAGCGTAGCTCTTGAGACGCGCGGAGGAATCAGTCGAAGAAGTCCTCGTCGAGCTTCTTGATGTAGACCACCTCTTCGACGCGGCAGCCGATGTCGAATCGGATCATCAGGCGGGTGAGAAGCAGTCCATCGATCAATACGATGCGCTTGCTCAGCATGTCGGCAGTTTCCTTTGCTGCCGGCGAGAAGGTCGACGTCGTGACGAACAGGCCCTTGTTGGCCTTGAACCGATCCAGCGACCCGAAGAAGTCACGGATCTCGCCTGACGACACCTTGTTTTCCGTATAGCGCTTTGCCTGGACGTAGATCCGATCCAGGCCCAACGCGTCCTGATCGATGACGCCGTCAACGCCGCCATCGCCGCTCTTTCCCAGGGCCTTACCGGCTTCGATAGCTGACCCACCGTAGCCCATGGCGATCAGGAGCTGGACGACGAGGCGCTCAAAGAAATCTGGGGGTGTTGCAAGGATTTTTGCAAGAAGCTCGCCACTTAGTGACTGTTGAAGCTCGTCACTTGCAGACCGGATCACTTCGTCGGGCGCGAGTTCCTTGAAGTTTGTCGGTTCCGTTTGCGGCGTGGTCGGACCCGCAGCCGTCGCCTCTCGGAACGCCTTGAACTCGGGAAAGGACTCGAGGAACTTGACATTGATCGTCTTGGGCGGGTTGGCCAGCACGGCCCGGCCGCGTTCACTTATCTCAAAATATGCGCGCTTCGTGAGCCTGATCAAGCCGGCCTTACCGAGGTAGCTCTTGGCCCAGTTCACGCGGTTGGCGAACGTCGTCTGCTTACCCGAGGGCAGGAGCTCTGAGAGCTCAGCCTCAGTCAAACCCAGCTTCGTTCCGAGTACCGCCACGACATCGGAGATGCGCACCTCACCGGCAGCAGACTCCTTGAGCACCGGAAGCATCAACGACTGAAAGTCTGGTATCGCCATTGCCTCATCTCCACCCTAGCTGCTGTTCGTCAGGACGATTCTATGGGCCGACCTTGATGCTCGTGACTGGTCTTCCGCCCACTCGGAGGGGAAATCCGAGAGCGGCCACCCCTGAACGCGAGCTTTTGGCCGTTATGCACAGGTCCCAGTTATGGACAGCTTGGGCTGGTCGGGCGCCGAGTCTTCCTCGTGATGGGGTTGCACTCGGCGACCGAGCTCTGCACATAGTCACAGCGTCTTGAGGAATTTCAACAGCGAGTCCGTCGCCCTGAAGCGGCGTACCGGCGTCTGGGGGTCCTGCAACCGGGCCAAGGCCTTCTCCTTCATCGCCAGGTCCGCTTCGACGTATTGATGCGTTGTCGTCGGGCTCTCGTGGCCCAGCCACAAGGCGATCACGCTGATGACCACTCCTGACTGCAGCAAGTGCATGGCAGTGGTGTGACGCAAGGTGTGAGGGGAGATGGAACGCTTGGCCAGGCTGGGCGTGGTGCTGGTGGCTGCCTTCACCGCCAACGCCAGGCGTTGCGTGACGTTGGAGCGCGTCATGGCCTGGCCGCCCCGGTTGGGCAGCAAGGCCGACGTTGGCCCGAGATCGGCGTTGAGCCGCAACCACGCCCGGATCGCCTTGACTGTCGAGCGCCATAGTGGCACCGAGCGCTCCTTGCGTCCTTTGCCGTGCAAGTGAACGCAGGCCGCAGCGTCCAGCACCACGTCGCTGACCTTCACGCCGATGACCTCCGAGACTCGGGCGCCGGTGTTGTACATGAGGGCCAGCAGCAGGCAATCACGCTGGCTGATCCAGCCGACGCCGGGCTGGCCGATCAC
>JANOLJ010000027.1:0-44752 GCA_031419715.1 Burkholderiales bacterium
GACACCCTGGCACGACGGCACCACGCACCTGGTGATGTCGCCGCTGGAGTTCATGCAGCGGCTTGCAGCCCTGGTGCCACGCCCGCGCCTGCACCTGATCCGCTTCCACGGCGTGCTGGCGCCCAACGCCAAGCTGCGCGCTCTGGTGGTGCCTCAAGGGCCGGACGAGGGCGCCGAGGCAGCGAAGCCCGCCGAGTGCGAGGCGAACGGTGTGCACCACAGGCCGGTACGGCTGAGTTGGGCGCGGCTGCTCAAGCGCGTCTTCGATCTGGACCTCGAGCACTGCCCGAACTGCGGTGGCGAGCTGAAGATTCAATCGCCGCGATCCTGGAGACGCCGGTGATCGAGAAGATCCTCACGCACCTGGGTCTGCAGGCCCGTGCGCCGCCGCGGGCGCCGGCGCGTGGGCAGACTCTGCTGCACGCGGCCTGAGCGCGCCCCCAACCCATCACCGTTCGAGCGGCCCAGCGCCCGGGGCCGGGAAACCGGCTGCGCCCGGGGTTTTCAGGACCGGGGCAACGCGGTCTGATCGTCAGGGCAAACACATAGACGACCCCTCTGATGGGGCTGCGCGGCCGGGATCACCGGCGCTTGACGGGCCGCCGTCGACCACAAAGACCGCAATCAGAGCCTCGACTGACGGGCCTGGCCGGGCCTGGCCACCCCAAGATCACGAAAAAGGGCCTTTGAACGAACTATCCTCAATCACATGCAGCGGACGGCGCGCGGTGGGCAGCGGCAGCGATGACACACGAAGTGGCGACACGCAGGCGCCGATTTGCGCCATCGACGAGCAACGCGCCGTCTCGCCAGCACGCGGCTGGCGGCCTTCAACGCTGACGAATCACGCCGCCGGCAAAAAGTCGATCGGATAGACGATCGTGATCGACGGTACGCCCGCTTTCGCGCCGAAGTTGAACTTGAGCACGCGTTCCACAACGTCGCCGGACAGTGCGACCGAGGCGAGGTCGGTCGACTTGACTGCGCAGGCCGACACGTGACCGTCGGGCTCGATGGTCAGGCGCAGCACCATCTTGCCGCGCAGGCTCGGGTCGTTGCGCAACTCGCGGTTGTAGATGCGGTAGAGCGCCGCCTTGTAGCGGTCGAACACGATCTGGATTTCTTCGTCGGTGCGCGAAGGGTTGGCGCCTTCGCTCAACGGGCGCGCGTCGGCCACTGCCGAGCCCGTGCCGCTTTCCACGCGCGCGACTTTGACGCTGCCACCCGCGATGCCGGCGCCAGCGCCGGTGCCTGTACCGCCGCCACCACCACCACCACCGCCTCCGGTGCCGTTGCGGCTGATGGCGGCCACGTTGATGCCGCCACTGCCGGTGCCCGCCTGGGCTACGATGAGTGAACGCGTCGCCGCTGTACCGGCCGCGAGTTGGCCGGTGTTGGACACGGCGCCTTCCGCGCCCACCTTGTCGGGTGCGGAGTCGATCAGTCCTGCGAATTCCTTCTTGAGCGCCAGAACTCCCTTGGCTTGTGCCGCCTCGCGTGCTGCCGCGGGCGTGTTGGGCGCGGGCGCGGGCTGCGGTGCGGCTTCCCGAGTCGGCTCCGCAGTGGCGGCGGTCTTGCGGTCCGGCGTTTTTTCCTGCGGCTTCTGCTCCGGGGCCGGCTCCGGCTTCTTCGGTTCTTCCTTCTTCTTGACCACGAGCTCGGCAATGTGTTCGGGGATGAACTCCTCGGTGCGCGCCTGATGGCTGGGCTTGAAGAACAAGACGCCCGAGCCGAAGGTCAACGAGAACAGGCAGCAGACCAGCAGAACCTTGCGGTAGCGGCGGTCGTCCTCACCCACGCGCGACCACGGCATGACCAAGGCCCTGAACGGAACCTCGGCCGCGCTGCGGGTGACTTCGAAATCGGGACGACTGCTTTCGAGCTCGTCCTCCATCTGGATCAGCTCGCCGCTCAGGCCGCGCAGGACATCGGTCTGAACGTCGATCTCGGACTGGACCTGTTCGCGCCGGGTCTCGATTTCGGCGACCTTCTTGTCGAAGGTGGCAATGCGCTCGCGCGCCTTGGCCAGTTGATCTTCGGGCGCATAGCGGGTGAACGCACGGTTCCAGAACAGCTCCGCGGCGCCGGCCGCGTCGAGCTCGTTCAGCGAGTCGAGAATGCCACCCAGCAGTCGGTACTGGCGTTGCTGGGCCGCACAAGCCTCAAGCTCGGCCTTGACGACGGCGAGCTGCCGCTCGAGTTCATCCAGGCCGAGATTGACCTGCTCGATGGCGCGGGACTTTTCTTGCAATGACAGGGCGGGTGTGCTCACGACGGACGAACCTGTTTGTTCTTCACTTCTGGTTCACGGCGAAGGAGATCTTTCCGTAACCGGCGTTGCTGCTGGACAGCATGACTTTCTTGAGCACCTTGAACGGCACCCTGCGGTCGGCCACGACCGTGACTTCGGTGAACACGCCGGCCTGGTCTTGCCGCTTCTCGGCCTCGGCCTTGATGCGCTCGATGGCCTGGCGAATCGGCGCGATCTCGATTTCGTTGCTCGCAACCACGTCGCTCATCGAGACGACGGGTTCACCCTGAATGCGCACGTCGCGCTCGGACAGCGTGATCACGATGGATTGGCGGGGCAGGGTATCGACGCCCGAGTCGGGAAGCACCACGTGGTCCGGCGGCTCCAGGCTCACGCCACCGGCCTGATTGACCAGCAGGTAGAGCACGAGCACGATGAAGATGTCCATCAGGGACGTCAGCATCATGCCGGCGGTATCGCCCTTGAACGTTTTGCGCGGTTTCAACAATCCAAGGCTCAGGCTCACGGTGCGTCACCCACGGTCACGTTGGGGAATAGCGTGATGCGCAGCGGCTTGGACTCTTCCCGGGGGCCGCGCACCTCGACGAATTTCAATGCATCCATCACACCGATCATGGTGGCGTAGTCGATCTCGGGTTCCATCAGCAGAATCACGTCGCGCTTGCCGGGATCGCGGTCTTTCAGGAGCTTGAGCTTGCGCGACAGCATGGCCGTGTCGTACTTGCCGTCCACTTTGGGCAGGCGATCCGTGATGTCTTTGCCGTCGCCGATTTCCAGCGAATCCTTGCGCACCATCACCTCGATCACGACCGGCGGCGCGGCCTTGTTCACCTCAACGGTGCCGCCGGCCTGCGGCGGCATGTTGAGCTCCTGGATCGTGGTTTGCGAGAAGACGGCGGACAGGAGCAGAAAGGAAACCAGCACGACCAAGATGTTCAGCAGGGTCGTGAGTTCCAGCTCCTCCGATTCAGGATGCTTTCTTTTCAACATGATCGTGAATGTGCGAAACGCGGGCGGGCACGCTGGCACGCACGATCATGTTGATCGTCTTGAGCGCAACCATCTCCAGACCGGAAACGATGTGACTCGCCTTGGTGTTGAGCAGCAGGCTGAAGGTCAGCATGGGCATGGCGATCAGCAGGCCCAGGGCCGTGCAGCTCATGGCCTCGGAGATGCTCAGGGACAGCAGCGCGGACTTCTCGGACGGCGCCGCCGTGGCCACGGCTGCGAACGCGCCGATCAGGCCGATGATGGTGCCGAACAGCCCGAGCAGCGTGGCCAGGTTGGCGAACAGCGCAAGGTAGGAGATGCGCTTTTCGAATTGCGGTGCCAGCGACTGCAGGACCTCTTGCATCGTCACTTCGATTTCGTTCCTGCGCCGCACGGTGCCCTGGGTATCGAGTCCCGCGTTGAGCAGCGCCGCGGTGGCCGACTTGTCGGCGCGCGTGAGTTCGCGGGCCTTGTCGAAGTTGCCCTCGTGCAGCAGCGGCTGGACTTGGTCCCAGAGCCTGCGGTTGGCGTGCGTGGCTCGTATCAGGACGAAGTAGCGTTCAAGCACGATCCCCAGGCCGATGGCGCCGACGACGATGATCGGAATCACCCAAATGCCGCCGGCGGCAATGAATGTGAGGGCGCTCGATAGGTAGTTCATTCTCAGTTCCTTCAATGACCGTTAGTTGCGGTTGCTAAGCTTGTAGAAGTCGAGTCCGCGCAGAAACGACGGCTTGTCCAGGGGCGCGATGTCCTGACTCAGCAGCGTCGATTTGAAGACCGCGTCGCGTCCGATTTCAGAAGTTTTCCAGGGCACGATGGTGAGCGACTTCGGCGCTTCGCTGTTACCCACAATCGACATACCCGAGACTTCCTTGGCCTCGGCGTCGGATTTCTTTGCCTTGTCTTGCTTGGCCGTGTCTTGCTTGGCCTTGACCTGCCTGGCCTTGTCCTCGGCCATGGCCGTGCCCATGCAAAGCAGCAAGCAGACGGCGGCGAGCGCCTTGACGGTCGGGTTCATTGACGTTCCTTCGTTCCAGTGCGTTTTTGGAGATCGGCGATCCAGACGCCGACGCTCTTGTCGTTCGGCGCACTCGATGCGTAGGATTGGTAGTGGTCGATCGCGCATGCGTAGTCCTTCAGGTAGAGGTCGCAAAGAACGCCGAGGTTTTTGTGTGCCATGGCGAAGTGCGGATACCTCGCCAGCGTTTTTTCGTAGACCGCGCGTGCCTCGGCGAATTGCCCGGTCGCGCGATACAGCAGCCCGAGTTCGTTGCCGGCCACGGGGTTGTCCGGGTCCAGCGTCAGCGCCGTCTTGAGTTGCGCCTGGGCGAGATCGAGCTTGTCCAATTTCTTGTAGGTCAGCGCCAGATTGATCGCCGGAATCGGGTTGTCGGGCAAGGCGATCGCGAGTTTCTTGAATGCGTCAACGGCTTGCTCGTGCTGCCCGGCTTTGACAAGGCCCATGGCCGCGTCGAGTTCGGCTTGCAGATGTGGTGCGACGCTGGGGACGGCCTTTGCTTGCTTTGCGTCCTTCGCGTCTTTCACGTCCTTCGCGGTCGGTTCGGACGGCGTCGCGCTTGCCGCGTCGCGCGGATCGCCCTTCGGTTTCTCGGCGCTCGCCGTTGCGGCCGGTTCGCTCGGTGGCGTCTGGGCGTTCGGTGCCGTGATCACCGGCGCGCTCGGCACGGGTTCGGGCGCGCTGGCGCAGCCCTGAAGCACAGTCAACGCCAACGGCAACGCCCGCTGCGCGGCGCGGCTGGCGCTGCGCAGCATGGCTTGCATGGCTGCGGCTTGGTTCATTTGCGCGCCCCCGGAGTCGGAGTGGCCGGTGTGGGTTGAGGCTTCGGCGCAGCAGCGTCGGTCTCTTCCTCGGTCGGCTTGTCGCCTTCCGGCTGAGGCTCAGCCGGAGTCTGGGTCTGGGTTCCCTGCGCTTGTGGCGCTGCCTGAGCGCCGGCCTGGGCACTCATCTGAAATGGTGAGACCGAGGCCACGACCGGCTCGTGCCGTGCGGTGAGCCGGTCGAAGGCCACCAACCGATCGAAGGTCTCGATGGGTCCGCTGCTTTCCTCGAACTTCGCGAAGCGCGCGGGGACGAGCTTGGCGAGTTTCGCAAAGCTCTTCGCGACCCAACTGTTGTAGATGCCCAGCTTGACCAGATCGGTGTTCTTCTGGTGCACCTCGATCGCCTTCTCCTCGAACGGGAAGGCCTGCTCTTCCAGCGCCAGTTCGTACTGTTCCTTCTCGTCGCCCACGAGGTTGCCGGGGCGCTGCGACTCCACCAGCGAGCGGTTGAAGTCGTAGTACATCTCGGCCAGGTAGTACGAGGCGGCGGCCGTGGGCTCGCCGATCTGGTACTTCAAGACGGCTTCGAAGCCGTCCTTCACCTGTTTGAGGGCCGTCTTCTTCTTCGCCAGGTTCTTGTCGAACGGCTCGACCAGCTTGATCTGCGCGTACTGTTCGAACAGCGGTTCAGTCAGGATGAGCAACGACGACGCCGCGAGATAGCGCGTGCGGTCGGTGCGGGCGGTGCCGGCGGTGGCGTCGGCACTGACGATGGTCTTGAGCTCGGCACGGTAGGCATTCGCGTCGGCGCGCGATTTGAGAATCGTTGCGATCTTGAAGCGGTTCTCGATCGCCACGTCCAGCGGCTTGGGGAAGTTGGCGAGGTGGCGGCGATAGACCGCCAAGGCCTTGTCGGCTTCACTCGCCTGGGTGTACAGGTCGCCGGCGAGTTGCAGTGCGGCGCTGCGCACGTCGGCATCTTTTGATTCGGACTCGGTGCGCTCGTACTCGGCCGCCGCGAGCGCGAACTTGCCCGCCTCGCGGTAGACGTGAGACATCTTCTTCGTCACTTCGGGCAGCAGTTTGTGGCCCGGATAGGTGGCGCGAAACGCCGTCAGCACCTGGGCCGCGGCATCCCAGTCCTTGACCTGGATCAGCGCCACGGCGCCGTCGAACTCCGCAGTCGGCCGGATCGTCGATTTGGGGGCGGCCTGGGCCACGCGCAGGAAGTGCTGTGCGGCCATCTTGTGGTCGCCTTGTTTGACGGCGTCTTCGCCTTGTTTGTAGATGGCCGCAGCCAGGTTCTCGATCAGGTTCGCGCGTGCCTTGTCGCTTTCCGGAACGAGCGGCAGCGCCTGGACGTAGGCTTCCTCGGCGTCCTTGAACTGGTTCAGATCGAACGACGAGTGCGCCAGCGTGACCCACGCCGTGCGACGCAGACTCAGCTCGGCATTGGGAAACAACGCGATGAACCTGCGGCTGCTCGCGGCCGCGAGCGCGTGGTTCTTCATTTCGAAGATGTCGTCGATGGCCGCGCTCATCGCCAGCGCCGCCTTTTCGTGCTTGGGGAAAGCTTCCGCGAACTTCAAGGAGCCGCGAATCGTTTCCTGCTTCACCTTGGTCTTGTCCTCGGCGCTGGCCGTGGCAAGACTCTTGCGATGCACGTAAACGGCGGCATAGCCGGCCTCGGCGGCTTTGTCGTGCGCGGGATAGTCGTAGGCGGTGCGCTCGAATTCGACCGCGGCCTCGGCGAACGAGCCGTTCTCCAGCAGCAGCTCGGCGAGCTGGTGGTTGATGGCGGGCGATTCGGGCTCCGTGGGGAAAGAAGCCAGGTAGTCGCGGTACCAGCGCATCGATTCGCGGAAGTTGTCGGCTCTGTTCTTCTCGAACTTCTTTTCCTGGTACAGCGCGTGATAGTGGTTGCCCAGTTCCTTGAGACTGGTCTTCACATAGCCCACCACTTCGGGGAAGGCCTTGGGGTCGAAGTGGCTCCAGTAGGCCGACTTCAGGCTGTAGTTGACGACGAACTCCTTGTTCGCATCGATCACGAGCTTGGGAAAACCGCCGCGCTTGTAGATCTCGATGACGCGCGTGTCGTAATGCGGCGCGACCTTGTGGAAAGGCTCGCGCTTCACGAACGCCTTGTAGGCGGCCGCGGCGTCGTTGTAGCGCAGCTTGTCGAGGTAGTACTCGGCCAGATTGGCGTAGATGTTGGCCTCATAGCCACGTTTGCCGAACTTGGCGAAGTGTGAACTCACCGCGTCCGGACCGCCCAGGTTGGAGAAGGCCAGGCTGATGACGCGGTAGGTGTCTTCGACGCGCTGTTGCTCCAGGTTGTTCTTCGGCGTGTCGAAGTCGTAGCCGCTCTTGATCTTGTGGTCCAGCAGGGCCATGAAGCGCTGCAGCGACTCGTCGTACATCTCCTGCTTGTACAAGGTCCAACCGAGTTTGTAGAGTGCGAGCTCGTAGAACGGCGAGGCCGGGCCTTTGTCGGCGACGAACTTGTAGGCTTCTTCGGCGTCGAGCCACTTTCTGCGGGTGAAGTGGTACTCGCCGCTGCGGAACCGCACTTCATCGACGTAGCGCGACTTCGGATGTTCCTTGACGATGCGGCCCATCGTGGCCGTCGCCTTTTCCGTCATGCCGAGTTCGTCGTAGGCACGCGCGAGCTGGTAGAGCACCTGGTCGTTGCGCTCGTAGTGCGGGTACTTCGCGAGCAGCTTCTGGTACAGCGCAATCGCTTCACCGGCTTCGCCTTGCAATGCGACGGCGCTGCCGTCCGGCGCGGCAATGGCCGGTTGCGGCGTGGGCCGGGCCGGGGTGGATTTCGTCGCGCGGGTTTCGAAGTCGCGGCTCGACTCCTTGGCCGGGGTCTTGCCCTTGGCGTTCTTGTTCGTCGCATTGCCCGCGGCGGCGAGCGGTTTCGCTTTCGGCTTCTGCGCGAGCTTGGCCGTCACCGGCTTGGACAGCGCCAACGCGGCTGCGGCGGCACCGGGCGCCGCATTGGGAGCTGCTGTGGCCGCAGCGCCGGTTGCGCCGGCGGAGTGGGGCGCTTCACGCTTTGCCGCCACCTCCTGGTTTCGCTTCACGCCCTCGACCGTGCCGTACTCCTTCTGGACCTTCAGGTCCGCCAGGCGCCGCAGCGCTTCCGGCGCGAGGCCACCCTCCGGCGTTTTCTCCAGCACCTGTTGGTAGCTCTGCATGGCGAGCTCGCTGCTGCTGTCGATCTTCACGTCGGTGAGATCGATCTTGGCTTGACGCAATTCACCGATCGAGCCCGTGGTATTGCGCGCGGTCGGGGTTGCGGGCGCGGTCGGCGTCGTGCTCGTGTTCACGGCACAGGAGGCCAGAACCGCGAGGCAAGGCAGGGTCAGGCGGCGCAGACGGCTCACTTCGGAGCGTCCTCTTGACTCTTGCTGGCGAGGTCGTAACTTTCGGCCAGCGCGAAGCGGGCCTGGACCTGATAGTCCTCGAGCCGCGCCCGGCGCTGCTCGAGTTCCTGGATCGCCATGGTTTCGAGCAGATGGCCCTGGCGTGCCATCAACGTGGCTATCTTGTCTTTGGCGCTGTCCACGTTGCGGCGCAGCGCGCGCAATGTGTCGTCGTAGCCCTTGTAGCTCTGGGTCGCGGCCTGGCGCGAGCGCACGAACGCGCGGTAGACCGTGCTCAGGCTGTCCACATCGGCGTCGAGTTCGTGCAGGTGCTTGTAGGCCTGCGTGAGCCGGGAGTCGTAGGTGGTGCGGATGTTCCAGCGCAACACGCCTTGCAGCCGCGCGATGCGCCTGCGTGCGTCTTGGCCGCTCGGGCTCGCGTCGTTCTTGTACTTCTCGCTCAATTCGCCGAACTGCTCGCGCAAGATCCGCTCCTGCGCGGTCTCCAGAAAGTCGGGCCGCGGCGCGACCAGCAGGTTTTTCAGCCGCTCGTGCAAGGTCTGGCGCTGCTCCATGCGCAGTCGCATCTGCGAGTCCAGCGCCTTGAAGCGCTTGTCGATCTCCGGGAGCACTTGCCCGTAGTAGCGGCTGCGTATCTCAACCATCTCGGCAAACGAGTCCAGATGGTCGGCCCAGGCCGCGGGCTTGCGCCGCAGATCGTCCAGGTCGAGATAGTTTTGCAGCGACTCCTGGAAATCGTTGGACGCCATCAATTCCAGCAGGTAGTGGGTCTCGGGAGAGTCGGGGAGTTCGCGCAGCCGCACGACCCAATGGCGGTCGGTGCGCGATTCTTCGCGCACCAGCGCCGCGAGGAACTTGCCTTCGCGGATGCTCTTGAGCGAGGCCTCCAGCTTGGACAACTCGGCACCGAAGCTCTGCAGCGCCACGGCGTAGAGCTGAACCGCCCGGCCCGGCAACTTGAGCTTGCTGTACGCATAGGGCGCGCCGAGCAGGCCTTCCTGAACTGCCTTGTCCGTGCTGTTGCGCTCGATCAGCGCCGACCACGGCACGAGCGCGCGGTCGAAATGGCCTTCGGCGGCGTCGGCCCAACCGGAACTCAGCAGCGCGTGGTTGGAAAAGGGGCCACTGGCGCGGACCCGGTCGAAAAAGGGTTTCGCGTCTCCGGGTTTCCCGGCGGTAATCAGGCGGTTGCCGAGCAGGAGATTGGCTTTGTCCTTGATCCCCAGAGTTGCTTCGTCCTCCGCCTTGAGCAATCCCACCTTTTCCAGCTCAATCAATCCCGCGTCCTCTTGGCCACTCAGCATCAGGGCAATTCCGAGGTTGAATGCGGAATAGCCCTCAAATTCCTTTTCGCCCATCAGTCCCTGCAATATCTTGATCGCCTCCGGGAATTTCCCGGTGTGCATGTATATCTGTGCGCGCAGCAGCAATTCTTCGTTGCGTATGCTTTCGGGGATGCGGCCCTTGATTCCTTCGATGGTGGTCAAGGCGGAAGTCGCATCGCCCTTTTGCATGAAGATCCGCGCCAGGCGCCACGCCGCTTCGTTGCGAATCGCTTCGTCGACAGCGCCGTCCAGCACCGCCTTGATGGCCCGGCCGGCACGCTGATGCATGCGGTACGAGAGTTCGAAATCACCTACCGAGAAATTGACCTGATTGACTTGATAGTGCAGCGGATCGAGTTTGGGGTCGTCCAGGCGGCGAAACTGCCACAACTCACTGTCCAGTCGGGTGATGGCATCGAAATAATTACCCTGTGTCGCTTGATAATAAGCCTCGCCCAAATAGAGATCCTTGGCGCGAGCTTTTTCAACCGGCTGCGCCAAAACTGACAATGGGCTGATTAACAGCCCGGCGACGAGAGAATATATTCGGAGCACGAGAGACGACTATTCTTTGAATTGAATGGCCTTCCCGGATAACTCCGAGCGGTCGACCACGATTTCCAGAAGCTTGGGTTCGACGGATTTCTTGAATTTGTAAGTTGCGGCTTGGCGAAAGTCCGCGTCGCCGTTCTTGCCGGTCACGGAAACCTCCAGCACATGCTCGCCGGTGCGCACGTTGCCGGTGTGAATGCGCTGCACGCCGCCGCTGTGCAGTGCTTCAAGCTCTTTGAACGTGTAGATGTGGTGCGCGGCGTCCTTGCCGTCGAGCTTGAGTCGTACCGAGTCCAGCCGCAGCTTGCCGCTGCCAGCCAGGCTGACGAAGAGCGCCACCTGCGTGTTCGAGGGATAGAGCAGCTTTTCCTCGAGCTGCTGCAGCTCGGAGGAGATGGCCAGCACGTCCTTCTTGATGTCCTGCACCTGCTCGTCCAGGCCTTTGGCCTGCTCTTTGGGCGCCTGTTGCCCCAGGGCCGCGCAGGTCGGCGCGATCAAGGCGGCAGCGATCAGGAATTTGTGAAAGCTGTTCATAGGGGCAATGTTTGGATGGATCGTGAGACCAGGGAAAGCATGGAATTCGTGGATCGAGTGTGTGTAAGCATTTTTCGATCTAGATTCTCCAACGAGTATGGATTCAGTGCGCAGCCAAATCGGTAACTTGGAGTCGATATTGGTAGATTTTTGCCGTTTCTCGCCATCCATATTTCAGTTAAGCAATAATAGTAAGAGATCGAGAATTGTATTAATTCGTATATTTATCGTTGAAATACGTGTGCACTATTGCGCACTTTTCTTGGACGACAGGATCGGAAAGTTTTTAGTTCTTCAGAGATTGTCCGATATGCCGAAAACAGGCTGAAGAGCACCTAAAACCCATGATCGATCCTTTCCAATCCAGAACTGTCGTGCTCAATTAGGCCGTGCCTCGTGATATGGAACACGACAAACTTGTATCAATCTATTCGAATGTGACCGTCGGTAGCCGGATTCCAGTTGCCGACCGCTGCTTTTTCAAACCGTTGCAAGATATCGGCGGCGGTGCGTTGAGTTCTGGCAACGTCGCGAGGCCGGAATTCGCGTTCAGTTGCGGTGCCTCACGCAGGTCGGTGACGGTCCCCACCAATTCGCACAGCTTTCCTTCCGTCGGACTTGCATCCGCCGCCGCGCCGCATCGCTGCCGGCACACAGACCGACTCATGACATCGAATGCGCAAGAACGCTAACTTCCAGAGGGCTCATTCCAAGTTGATCGATTGGGCAGGACTGTCCCGACTGATCAAGTGGGTGGCGCTGGCGCTCGCTTTGAGCGCCAGTGCGGGCCCGGTGTGGGCGCAAGCGCAATGCAATATCAAGCCCAATCCGCCGGCGCGGATCCAACACGACTTGGCGGCGAGCTACTGCGAGCTGTGCGGATTCGGCTATGTGAGCATCGTCATCGCCAACCCGTTTCAGGGCGCGACCATGATCAACATGGGGGTGGTGGAAAACCTGGGGTCTTCAGGCTTGACCTATGCGCCGGCCGCGCCCACGCCGGTTCGCTTCAGCGTCAATGGCGGCCCCTTGCAGAATGGCCCGGCGCCCGCCGTCAGCGGCGCCAACGGCTCCGTGCTGACCTGGGCCCCCGGCGCGTTTCCCAATCTGGACGCGGTCAACGGGAACAACAATTTTGCGACGCTGAGGATCACGTTCGCCGTCACACGCGCGAACTCGGTGACGCAGGAAGGGCTGGTCGCGGCGAATCGCCAGATCCAGGCCACATTGACCTACAGCACCAATCCGGTTTGCACCGTCGCGAGCCCGGTTTCAACCGGGCTCAACACCTTGCCATTGCGCGAGCCGCTTCCGGTGCTCAGCAAACTGGGCCGCAACGTCGACGCCAACCAACCGGCCGCCAGCTACAGCGCCACCGTCTACGGCAACATCAACGACGACGTGATCTGGCGCGTGCGCGTCACCAACAACGGTCTGGCGGCGATGCAGGACATGCGCATCAGCGACGCCATGCAGACCGGCGGCATGAACATCCACTATGCCTGTCCGTCAGAGGCTTCGGCAACCACGGCGGCGAACAACTTGAACGCCATCGTCACCGGCGGCACACCGCCGCCGCCGCCGGCGGGCTGCGTGGTGGCCGGCAACACCATTGCCGCATTCGTCGTCAACAACCCCTTCGGCAATCCGAACAACGACAGCCCGGATCTGGTGGACGTGCCGGCCAACGGCACGACCGATGTCTTTCTGGTGGGCAAGCTGTCCAGCTCGTGCACGCCGAACACCACCAACACGGCGTCCAACCTGCAATGGGGCTGCACGGCAGAGGCTCCGCCGGGAGGCATCACGCAAACCTCCACCGGCGTGACGCCGGCCAACGCCGTGGCCACGCTGAGCGAGCTTGTCGTGCCCGCCGGCCTGAACGTGCAGCGCCGCCTCAGCGGCATCAATGTTGCGCAGCCGGTGGGCAGCCGCGGCCTGATGACGATCACGATCCGCAACACGACGGGGGGTTCGATCAAGAACATCAACCTGCGCAACGTGCTGCCGCCCGAATACGTGATGGACCCGACCTTCACGCCGACGCTGACCACGGTGGGCGCCTACGGCAACTATCCGGGCATGACCGACCGCATCACCTGGACGAATCCGGCGCCCGGCACGGTCCCGCTGACGACGGCGAATCCGGCGATTCCGCTGACGAACACGCAGCCGCAATTCACCTTGACGAGTTCGACCGCGCATCCGAACTATCCGGCTCAGGTCAACATGGTTCGCCACAACGACTTCGTGACGATCACGTTCCGTGTGGTGCTGATCCGGTCGTCGAGCTACGACCGCGTGGCCCACCTGGACGTGACGCCGGAAGTCACCGCCGACGGCACCGACCCCGCGAATCAGACCACGCTCACCAACAGCCTGTTTCTGACCTACGAAGACTTTTGCAGTCCTGGCACGGTCAGGAACGCGCCGACCTACAACGACGTCTTCCCCGCATTCCCCGAAGACCTCGACATCGCCATCAACGGCAGCATATTCATCCTCACCAACGATCCGCTGCAACCCTTGACCCTGCCGGTGGTGGTGCGCAACAACGGCGGACACGACGCGCGCGACTACCAGGTCTTCGTCAGCTTCGGCGCCACGATGCAGGTGCAGACGGCGCCCGCGGGCTGCAGCGTCGTCGCGCTGACGGGCACGCCGCCGCAGCCGCCACCGTGGAGGACGTGGATCCTGCCCACTTCCATTCCGGCCACGGCCACGGTTTATCGCTGCGTGCCGGGTGGCGCGTTGCCCAACCCGATGGCGCCCGGCGCCTCGACCACGCTCAATTTCACCGTGATCAAGACCGCCAATGCGGCGCGGCTGGCGCTGGACGACTTGAGCTTCCGTGCCGATGTGGTGGGCGAGATCATGCTGAGCAACGGCACACCGTTGTGGTTCCCGGCGCCCATCGTGCGTGCCGACGGCCAACTCGACCGGGCCAACAACTACAGCCTGGACGGCGTGCGCGCGCGCGTGGTCGGCTTCAACCTGACCAAGGCGAGGCAGGGCAACTGCACCGAGAACAACCCGCCGCCGGCCCTGCCCGACAGCCAGGTGCAGATCGGCGAGGAGTGCACCGTCAACATCCAGAGCGGCGGCTGGTCCGGCTTCCTGACGCCGGGCTTTGCCTACATCGCGGTGCAGAACATCCGGGTGGTGGACCAGTTGCCTGCCGGTCAGGGCTACATCTCGTCCACCGACCCGGCGCTGACGAGCACGCCGCTGGTCCGGCAGTTTTCGCTGATCCCGCAAACCAATCCGCCGCTCAACCCGTTGGACGAAGGCTGGATCGACTGGACCTTCAATCCGGTCTTGCCGCTGAGCAACCGCATCATGCAAAGAGACGAGTGGTTCCGCGTCAATGCGACCACCCGCATCCTGAACTCGCCGCTGAATGTGCGCGCCGTACCCAACGTGCACGCAGCGCCCAGCATCAACGTCCTGAACTCGACTTTCGAAGCCGTGTTCGCCGACACCAATGGTGTCGAGCAGATCTTCCTGCTGGGCCCCACCACCATCGGCTATCCACTGCCACCGATACGTACCGTCACCCAGACCGTGACCGAACCGCTGGTGACGGTGGTGAAGACCGTCTGCAACGAGACGCTCTATGGCATTGGCCCGGCGTGCAGCAACTTCGTGCCCTTGGCCGCCAACGGCGACACCTTCGACACCTATGTCTACCGTGTCGTGGTCGGCAATGCCGCCACCACCGGTGGCGTGCCGCGCGCTCCTGCCTATGACGTCAGCACTCGGGACATTCTGGATCCCAGCGATTTGATGTTCGTCGTGCCGTTCGCGGGCGATGGCCTGGACAACGACGGCGACGGCCTGATCGACGCCGCCGACATCAACGGCGAAGGCAGCATCAGCGACAACATCGTCAACAACGCCAATCCGGCGCAGATCGCGTTCTCGCACACCCACAGCAATCCCCTGCTGCGCATCAACCCGGGCGCGTCGGTCACCTTGTACTACCGCGTCGACCCCGACATCACCGTGCAGGCGGGGCAGGCCTTGGTCAACACGGTGACGGCCTCGTACGACTCGCTGGCCGGTCCCTCCGGCGCGCAAACCGTGGTGCAGTCGGCCAGCGGCACGGTCGGCGGCGCACGCACCTACACCTCGCCGGCTTCCACGGCCACGGTGCAGATGCTCTTGCCGACGGTGCAACCGAAACGCATCGTCGCGCTGTCGCAGCCCAACCATGGCACCGTGGCCACGCCGCCGGCGGCGCAGCCCGTCTCGGTGGGCGAGGAGATCCGGTACGAGCTGCGTGCGGTTCTGTCGATCGCCGAGCTGCGCAATTTCGTCATTCGCGATCAGTTGCCGGTTGGCGTGCGCTGTGCCGAAGCGCCGGCCGTGGACCTCGGGCCGACGGGGCCGCACGCCCTGGCCGGGTTCGTGCCCGGTGGCGTGATCGTGCCGACCTGCACCGACACCTTGGTGCAGTGGAATTTCGGCACGCAGGCCCTGACCAACGGCGCGACCATTTCGTTCTACGACTTCGCCATCAATTTCGTCGGCCGGGTCGAAAACACCGCCAACACCAATGACGGCAACGTGCTCGCCAACGGCGCCGCGCCATCAGTCGTGGCGGCGTCCTATACCAACAGCCTGGGCAGCTTGGTCACGCTGCCCATCGGCAGGGTCGACGTCCAGGTGCAGGAGCCCAGGATCGTGCTCACGCAGTCGATTGCGCCGGTCACGGCCGACGCCGCCGACCAGTTGACGGTGACGGTGACCGCCACCAACGCCGGCACGGGCACGGCCTACAACCTGCGAGTCCTCAACGATCTCACGACGCTGGGCAAGCTGAGCTATGTGGGCAGCGGCATTGGCGGCCTCGATCCGCCCGACGTGGTGGACGTCACCACGCTGGGAGCGAACCGCCCCATCTTCATCTGGAACCCCAGCAACCCGAGGTACGCCATCCCGCCCGGCGCCAGCCGCAGCTTCACCTTCCGGGTGAGCGTGAACATCGGCGTGCAACCGCTGGAAGTCATTGCCAACACGCTGCAGGCCAAGTGGGATTCCCTGCCGGGCCGCACCACGGCGCTGAACACCACCGGTCAGATCGGCGTGGACGGCA
The DNA here is from genome assembly GCA_031419715.1 of Burkholderiales bacterium. Classification (GTDB taxonomy): domain Bacteria; phylum Pseudomonadota; class Gammaproteobacteria; order Burkholderiales; family Burkholderiaceae_C; genus JAEMQF01. The sequence continues at coordinate 15,949 of JANOLJ010000027.1, forward strand.
GCGCCACCGGCCAGCGCACCGGCGCCTTGCCCCATGCCGGTCTGCAGCCCAACGACTACGAAGCCAGCGTCAGCGCCAGCTTCTCGGTGCCGCCAGTCACGATGAGCAAGACGGACCTCACGCCGGCCGTCGTGCCCGCGGTGGGGGCTTACAAGAATTTCCAGGTCGACATCAACCTGCCCGAGGGCACAACGCAGAACGTCCTGCTCACCGACAACCTGGCGGTGGGCAGCGTGAGCTACCTGCTGGCGAACAACGCCACCTACGACATCACCTACACCTTCCAGGGCCTCGCGTCGATCAACGGTGTGGCGCCGGCAGAGGCCGCGTTCATTGCCTTCCCGGCGGATAACACAGTCGGCAGCGCGGTCTGGAACGTCGGCACGGTGGTCACCACCAGCGAAAACGACCCGACGAGCACGGCGATCGCCCCGCGCATCCGCATCAACTACTGGGCCCGCATCGACAACACGCTGGCCGTCAACGCCGGCAGCACGCTGCGCAACTCGGCCACCGTCAACTACCGCAACGGAGCCACCGGCGCGACGATGACGCTGAATGCGTCGCCGCCGTTGATCACGGTGGTGGAGCCCAGGCTGACGCTGGCCAAGGCCATGAGCAACATCACCTCGCCGGGCCTGCCGCCCGACGGCGGCGACGTTCTGGAATACACGCTGACCTTGGTCAACACCGGCAACTCGACCGCGCATGACGTCAACCTCGTCGATACCCTGTCGCCGCTGCTCAACTACTTCGGCGCTTTCACGGCCACAGCCACGATCGCGGCGGTGCCGGTCGCCGGCTTCGTGCCCACCCCCAGCGGTGCACCGGCAGGACCGCTGGTCTGGGGCCGCGGCAACGGCGACGGCAGTCTCGATGTGCCGGCCGGCCAGACGCTGCTGGTCAGGTACCGCGTCACCGTGCTGCCGGTGGCACAAGCGAACACAAGCATCGCCAACAGCGTCACGGCGGACTGGACCTCGCTGGACGGCGCCAACGTCTTTGAGCGTACGGGTGCCGGTTGCCCGGCCTTCACTGCGCCGAACCGGTATTGCGTCGGGCCCGTGACGACGACGACGACCACGCCCGACAACAACGCCATCGTCAAGCTGGTCGTGGCCGACAGTTATGTCGTCCCCAGTCTGAGCACCGCCACCGATGCCAGGCTGCGCGTGGGCGACACGGTGACGTTTCGCTTGAACGTCGCGCTTCAAGAGGGCCGCACGCGCAACGTCGTCGTGACCGACCTGCTGCCCACGGGCATGGAGTTCGACAGCATCGTCAGCATCAACGGCGTGGCAGTCCCGCCGTACACGGCCCCGCTGGCCGGCCCGGGATCCAACTTCAGTTACGGCTTGCTCGGCATTCCGGCCCCGGGGCAGACCGGGGCCGTGACCTGGAACTTCGGCACCGTCGACAACAACCCGGCGGGTGACCCGACCACCGATATCCTTGCCATCGAGTACCGCGCCAGGGTCGTGCCGAACGTGCTGGCCCATGTGCCCAGCACGACGCTGACCAATACCGCCCGACTCACCTACATCGACGGCAACAACACGCCCTCGCCGCTCGTGCCGCGGTTGACGAGCAGCGTCCCGGTCACGGTGCTGCAGCCGGTGATGTCGGCGCTGACCAAGACCGACCTCACGCCGCGGCTCTCCGGCGTCACGATCACCCCGGCGGACACGATGCGCTTCCGTCTGGCCGCCTGCAACAACACCGGTCAGGCGCCGGCCTACAGCGTGCTGCTGACCGACACGTTGGCGGCGCAGTTCAACAACGCCAGCATCGCGGCACCGGTCGTCACGATCAACGGTGTGCTGGCGACTTCGGGCGTTGATTACGTCTACACGCCACCGCCGCTGCCGCCGCTCGACGGCGGCAGTTTCAGCGTGCTCCTGAACCAGGGTGTCAACCCCGGCCAGTGCGTGACTGTCGACTTCAACATCGGCTTCGACCCGGTTGCGCCAAGCCAGTCCTGGAACAACGTTCTCAACTTGAACAGCTACTGGTCGCTGCCGGCAAATTCCGGCGAGCTGTACGCGGGGCTGGGGCCGGTGGTGTTCGGCATGAACACCGCAGTGGCGCTGGCGCTGCCGACCAAGACCTTGCTTTCTTCCACCGGCAGCGTGAGCGGCGAGGTCACGATAGGTGATGAGCTGGTCTACCGCATCGCCGTTCCCGGCACCGCAGCGCCGGGAACGCTGAGCGATGTGGTCGTTCTGGACGCCCTGAATCCCGCCCTTGAGTTTGTCAACGCGTTCAACGGCACGGCGTCGATTCCCAACTCGGGCACCGCGTCCAATGTCATCCTCAACCTGGGCTCGGTCGGCAATCAGGCCGTGGTCGATCTGCGGGTGCGCGTGGCGAACAACGCCAACGCGGTCGCCGGCACCTTGCTCGACAACACCGCGTCCTACACCTATGCGCTCAACCCCGGCGGCGTGCCCATCAATGGCGGCAGCGCCACCACCTTGCCGGCGCAGCAGCAGAAGATTGTTGAACCGCGTTTGGGTCTGATCAAGGGCGTGGCCAACATTACCGCCCCGGGCATCGCGCCCAGGGCGGGCGATGTCTTGCGCTACACGCTGACGCTCAATGCCTCGGGCGTTGGAGCGGGCGACAACTTCTCGAATGCTTACGACGTGTCTGTGCTCGACACGCTGAGTCTGGGACTGGCCTACCAAGGCAATCCCACGGTCAGCGGCGGCAATGCGATCGTTGCGCCCACGGTGCTCAGTGGCAACGGCATCACGGCGCCGCAAGTGCTGAACTGGACCCTGGCCGCAGGCACCAACATCGACATCCCCGAGGGCGGAACGGTCACGATGACGTACGACGGCGTCGTATTGAACGGCGTGCTCGCGAATCAGGCGCTGAGCAATTCCGCCGTCGCCCAGTGGACGGGCCTCAACGGTGTGAACGCGTTTGAGCGCAACGGCAGCGGCACGCCCGCTGTCAACAACTACTTCACTGTGCCAGCCGTCACCACGCTGACGACGCTGGACCCCACTGCGCTGACCAAGACCCGCCTGACCGACACCTATGGCCCGGCGGATGCGAATGCGCGCATCGGCGACGTGGTCGACTTCGAACTGCGGCTGCGCCTGCCCGAGGGCACGACACCGAATGCGGTGCTGACCGACGTGTTGCCCCGGGGCCTGAGGTTCGAGGCGGTGGTGAGCGTCAATGGCCTGACGAGCGCGCCGTATGGCAGCGTCGCGCCGTTCACCTACACCGCACTCGGCGCTCCGGCTGTCCGCGGCAACCCCGCCACCGGCCCCAGCACGGTGACGTGGACCCTGGGCAACATCGTCAACGCCGGCAACAACAACCCAGCCGACGACGTCTTCATCATCGTCTACCGCGCACGTGTGCTCGACGGCGCGCTGGCGCAGGGCGCCGGTGCGGCGCAGACGCTGAGCAACAACGCCACGCTGGCCTACACCACGGCCACGGGCGCCGCCACCCGGGCGGCCAGCCATAACCTGACGGTGCAGCAGCCCATGCTGTCGGTGACCAAGACTGCCGTGCCGGTGGCCGGCAGCACAGTCGCGCCGAACGACTTCATCGTCTACACGGTCGAGATCCGCAACACCGGCACGGCGCCGGCCTACGACGTGCAATTGCGCGACGTGTTGCCGCCGGGCCTGCGCAATGGCACGACCCCGCTCAGCACACAGAGCGTGACCCTGGTGGGCGCGGGCACGGTGCTGCCGAATCTGGCGCCGTCCTACACGGCGGCCACCGGTGTGGCCTTGTGGAATTTCGACACCGGCGTGGCCAACGCCTACACCATTCCCGCTGGCGAACTGCTGCGCATCGTGTACCGCGTGCAGGCCGATGCCGGCCTGGGCGCGGGCCTGACCCTGAGCAACCAAGCTCAGGTCCAGACCTATTGCTCGTTCGACAACAACGCCGTGCCGTCCATTGGCAGCGTCATCGGCGTGCGCCAGTGTTATGGCCCGAGCAATACGGCGACGCTGACGCTGGTCACGGCCGCGGCCAACCCCCTGAGCAAAGCGGTGACGCAAGCCACCGCCGCCATCGGCGTGCCGTTCCGCTATCGCATCACGATTCCCGCCACACCGCAGACGGTGGCCCTGTACGACGTGCAGGTGCAGGACAACCTGGCCGCCTCCGCCGCCGACCTCATCTATGTGAGCGTCACGCCGGTCTCCGGCCCGGCCTGGACGCCCGTGGTCAGTGGCGCGCCGAAGAATCTGGTGATTTCCGGCAGCGGCACCGGACTGGACATTCCGGCCGGCCAGCAGGCCGTGTTCGACGTGACGGTGGTGCTCAACGACAGCGCCATCAACGTCTCGGGCCTGAGCTTCCAGAACAGCGCCAGCTACACCTACAACGGCGTCAACGACGTCGCCAGTCCGCTGCCTGGCGGCGCCGGTACCTCGGGCCCAATGACGATCGTGGGCCCGGACAGCGTGACGCTGCAAAAGTCCGGACCGGCCACGATGCGCACCGGCACGCCCGGCACCTTCACGCTCAATGTGCAGAACACCGGCACGGCCACCGCCTGGGACCTGACCGTGGTGGATGTGCTGCCCGATCCCACACCCGGGGGCATGTGCGCTGCGCCGCCCACGGTCACCACGGCGCAAGTGTTCCGCGCCGATGGCGTCACGCCAGCCGGCCCGGCCCTGGTGGTGGGCACGGACTACACGGCCAGCTTCGCAGCCGCGCCGGCGTGTACGCTGACCCTGACGATGCGCACGGCGGCCACCGCGATTGCGCCGACCGATCGCCTGATCGTGAGCTACCAGGCCACGCTCGATGCCGACACCGTGAGCAACACGGTGCTCACCAACCGCGCTGCGGCGATCCAATGGTTCAGCGCCGACACACCGGCCAATGTGGCCACCGGTCCGATCCGCACCTACAGCCGCACCCTGACCGACGGCACACCCGGAACGCTGGACCACCAGGACGCGCTGGCCGTGCTCACCGAGTCGCCGGTGCTGGAGTTCCGCAAGACCGTCGTCAACGTCACCACGGGCCAGAACCCGGGCAGCAGCGCGCGCCCTGGCGACCTGATGCGCTACACCGTCACGCTGCGCAACGTTGGCCCCATGGCGGTGAGCAACGCCACGCTGACCGACGAGCTGGACCGCCTCAACGCCACGGCTTACTTCGCCGCCGGCAGCCTGCAACTCATTGCCGCGCCGGCCGGCAGCACCAGCAACACCAACGCCAACGGTGGCACCCAGGGCAGCGGGCTGGTCGACGTGCGTGGCCTCAACCTGGCCCCCGCGGGCTTGCCGGGCGACACGCTGACGGTGGTGTACGAAGTGCGTCTCGTGCCGGTGATAGGAAGCGGTACTGCGGTGCTGAACCAGGCGCAGTGGGCGAGCGCGACCAACCCCACCATCAACAGCGACGACCCCAACGTCAACGGCCCTGACAACACCGCGGTGACGGGTGACGAAGACCCGACGCGCACGACGATTGCGTCCAGCCCGCTGTGGCAGGTGCGCAAGACTTCGCTCGATATCACCGGCGACCCGGCCACGCTGCGCCCGGGCGACCGCCTGCGCTACACGCTCACGGTCAAGAACATCGGCACGGAAAACGCGGTCAGCGCGACGCTGCGCGACGTGGTGCCGGCCAACACCAGCTATGTGGCGGGCAGCACCACGCTCAACGGCGTGGCCGTGCCCGACGTTGCAGGTATCTCGCCACTGCAAGCCGGCATGCCCATCAGCGCGCCGGAAAATTCAACGCCGGGCGTGCTGCGCGCCGACGCGTCGGCCACTGTGAGCAACGTCGCCACCATCGTGTTCGACGTGCAGGTCAATGCCGGCGTGCTCGACGGCACGTTGATCGTCAACCAAGGCTTCGTGAACGGCTCCGGCACGGGCAGCGGCCCATTCGCCGAAGCGCCTTCCGACGATCCGCGCACGCCTTTCGTGGGCGACCCCACGATCAACATCGTCGGCTCGTTCCCGCTGATGGCAGCGCTCAAAACGGTGGTGCTCATTGGCGACGCCAACGGCGACGGCGTGCTCGATCCGCTGGACACGATCCGCTACACGATCCGCGTCGACAACCTGTCCGACCTGCCCGCCAACGGCGTGTTGTTCACCGACCTGACTCCCGCCAACACCACCTATGTGGCCGACACGGTCACGCTGAACGGCGCGCCGGATGGCCAGCCCGATGGTGGTGTGTCGCCGTTGATCGTCGGCATCTCGGTGAACTCGTCCGCAAGCCCGGCCGGGACGCTGGCGCCGCGCTCCAGCGCCGTAGTCACCTTCGACGTGCGCGTGAACGCGGGCGTGGCTACTGGTACTGTCATCAGCAACCAGGGCACGGTGGCCGGCACGGCGCTGCCGAATCAGTTGACCGACGCCGACGGCAACAGCGCCAACGGCTTCCAGCCCACCACCATCGTGGTGGGCAGCGCGCAGCAGCTTGCCATTGCCAAGGCGGTGCGCGTGGTGGGCGGCGGCCCGGCGCTGCCCGACTCGGTGCTTGAATACTCCGTGATGGTCACCAACACCGGCGTGACCCCGGCCACCAACGTGGTGCTCACCGACGATCTGGGCACCGTGCCGCTGGCGACGCAAGTCGCTTACGTGGCGGGCTCCGCGCTGCTCAACGGCGCGCCCGCGGGCGTGAGCCTCACCGGGTCCGTGTTGCGTGGCGACTTCGCCGCCACCTACGGCAGCCTGGCGCCGGGTGCAAGCGCCGAGCTGCGCTTCCGGGTGCGCATCGCTGCGGGCTTGCCCGACGGCACCCTCATCACCAACACCGGCCAGGTGGCGTGGAACACGCTGCCGCTCACCGCCTCAGCCAGCGTCACCATCGCGGTGGGCGGCGTCGTGGGTACGGCCAGCCTGAGCGGACGCGCTTGGCACGACGCCAACTTCAACCGCGTCGTCGACCCCGGTGAGTTGCAATTGCAAGGCTGGACCGTGGATGTGCTGCGCGACAACGTGCTGCTCGGCACGCTGAGCACCGATGCGACCGGCCGCTTCGGCATCAATGGCCTGGTGCCCTCGGCAACACCCGCGGACCAGTTCTCGCTGCGCTTCAGCGCGCCGGGCAGCGGTGCCACGACGGCGGCGCTGGGCCGCACCGACTCGGCCTTCACCAACGGCATGCAGGTGATCGGCGGCATCGTCGCGCCCTCGGGCAGCAACCTGCTGAACCTGAACCTGCCGCTGCAACCGGGCGGCGTGACCTACGACTCCATCGTGCGCACACCGGTGGCGGGTGCCACGCTGCACATGTTGCGCGCCGGCAGCACCTTGCCGCTGCCTGCCGTCTGCTTTGACGACCCGCGCCAGCAAGGCCAGGTCACGCTCTCCAGCGGCTACTACAAGTTCGATCTGAACTTCAGCGACCCATCCTGCCCGTCCGGTGGCACCTACCTGATTCGCACCACGCCGTCGGCAGCGGCCTACATGCCGGGCGAGTCCAGAGTGATTCCGCCGCTGTCGAACGCGGCAACGCCTTCGTTCTCGGTGCCGGCCTGCCCAGGTGGCGCGGCCGATGCCATGCCCACGACGAACGCGCACTGCGAAGCGCAGGCGTCGGAGTTCGCGCCGGGCGTGGCGGTACCCGCGGCAAGCGCGGGCACGAACCACTACCTCAACCTCACGCTCAACAACGCCGGCGTGCCGGGCACGAGCCAGATTTTCAACAACCACATTGCGATCGACCCGTTGCTCAGCAACGCCGTGTCGATCAGCAAAGTGGCGGCGCTGCGCGACGTCTCGCGCGGTCAGATGGTGCCGTACACGATCACGCTCACGAACCGGCTCGCCGTGCCGATGGCGGGGCTGAACGTGGTCGACACCTTCCCGGCCGGCTTCAAGTACGTGCCCGGATCGGGGCGCGTGGACGGCCAGCGCATCGAGCCCACCGTGGCGGGCAACCGCCTCACCTGGGCCAATGTGCAGCTGCTGACCAATACGCAGCGCACGATTCAGTTGCTGTTGATTGTTGGCTCGGGCGTCAGCGAGGGCATGTACATCAACCGGGCGCAGGTGTTCGCCACCGTGCCCGCGACTGTGGCGTCGGTCGAAGGCACGGCAGCGGTGCGTGTCGTTGCCGATCCCACCTTCGATTGCTCCGACGTCATCGGCAAAGTGTTCGACGACGTCAACCTGAACGGCGTGCAAGACGAAGGCGAACCCGGCCTGCCGGGCGTGCGCCTGGTGACGGCGCGCGGCCTGATCGTGACGACCGACCCGCACGGCCGCTACCACCTCACCTGCGCGGCAGTGCCCGACCCGGACCGCGGTTCCAACTTCATCGTCAAGCTCGACGACCGCACGCTGCCCACGGGCTACCGCGTGACCACGGAGAACCCACGGGTCGAGCGCGTCACGCGCGGCAAGATGGTCAAGTTCAACTTCGGCGCCGCCATCCACCGTGTGATCAAGCTCGATCTGGCCGACGGCGTGTACGAGCCCGGCACGACCGAGATGCGGGTGCAGTGGAAACAGCGCATGGCGCTGCTGCTGAAAGAACTGAAGCAAGGGCGGTCGGTGCTGCGGCTGTCGTATCTGGCGGAAGTGGAGAGACAGGGTCTGGTCAAGCAGCGCCTGGACGCCGCCAAACGCGAAGTCGAGGCGGCCTGGAAGCGCGATGGCGGCGCCTACAACCTGGCGATCGAGACCGAAGTCTTCTGGCGAACCGGAGGCCCACGATGAGCGGGCCGAGAACCACATTCATGCGACTCTTTCACTTCGGCCTCGGTGTGCTGCTGCCGGCCATGGCGCTGGCGCAGGCGCCCGCGGGCCCGGGCACACCCGCCAAGCCAGGCACGTCCCAGGTGGTGACGACGCCGCAGCTGGGGGAGACGGTCGAAAAGCAATTCACTCCCGATGAGCCCCTCACACCGTGGAAGCAGGACGAGAGCCGCCTGCCGCCGCTGGTGAAAGAGCGCACTGAAGAAAAGCAGGTGCTGGAAAAGACGGTGAAGACGATCAAGGTGCAAAACCTGTTGCCGCCGATCTATTTCCTGTCGGGCAAGGCCGACATCCCGAACGACTATGTCGACAAGGTGCGCAAGATCCTGGCCGACATGAAGGGCCGCAACAACGTGCGCCTGCACCTGGTGGGCCACACCGACAACGTGCAACTCGTCGGCGAAGTCAAGGCGCAGTACGGAGACAACACCGGCCTGGCGCGCGAACGCGCCGGCGTGGCGGCGGAGTTCTTCCAGATGGCGCTCAACCTCACTGCGGAGTCGATTACCTACGAAGGCAAGGGCGAAAGCCAGCCGGTGGCGTCGAACGCCACGGAAGCCGGGCGTGCCCGCAACCGCCGCATGGAAGTGGAGGTCTGGTACGACGAGATCGACGAAAAGCTCGTCACCAGGCAGGTGACGGTGCAGGAGAACATCAAGCGCGTGAAGGTGTGTCGCGTCGAGCAGATGTGCAAGATCGGCTACAAGGAAGGCCACGCCAAGCGCGCGCAGGTGAAGAACCTGATCCCGCCGTTCCACTACGAAGACGACAGCGTGGCGGTGCCGCAGGAGTATCGCGAAAAGCTGGCGCGCGTTCTGAACGACTTGGGCGACAAGCGCAACGTGGTCGTCAAGTTCATCGGTTACACCGACGACGCGCCGCTCACCGGGCGCGACGAGCGCATTTACGGCAACCACCTTGCAATTTCAAAGGCACGGGCACGGCGCCTGGCGCTGGCGCTGCAGGAAGCGCTCAAGCTGCCGGCCAGCGCCGTGCAGAGCGATGGCAAGGGTGCCGCCAATCCGGTGGCAGCCAACGCCACGCAAAGCGGTCGCACCGCGAACCGGCGCATCGAGGTCGAGTTCTGGTACGACGATGCGATGAAAGACCTCTCCCCCGAGCCGCAGTTGTGCCCCGAGGCTGCCGCAGCGCAGACGGTGACGCGCGTCTACCAGTCGCCCAACATCGAGATCAAGCCGGTGCTGTATGAAGACGGCAAGCCGGTCGTGCCGCCCAACTTCGCGCGGGACCTGGCGAGCGCCATGGCCGAGATCAAGGACAAGACCAAGGTGCGCCTGCGCTTCATCGGCCACATCAGCAACGAGCGCCTGGACCGCCGCACCGCGCTCGCCTATGGCGACGACATCGGCCTGTCCACCGCGCGTGCGCGCATCGTGATGGACGACGTGGTGCAACAGCTCGGTCTCAAGCCCGACCAGGTGGAGTTTGAGGGCCACGGCTATGTGCAGACCGACGACGTGGTCAACAACGGCTTCACCGAGGCCAAGGTGTCGCGCGTTCAGGCGCAAGTGGTCTATGACGATCTCGCCGCCGTCGACGGCCTGGAGGGCCTGGACATCACGCGCATCACGCGCGACGTAGAAGTGGCCCACCCCTACGCGCTGAACCTGATGCGCATCACGGTGGACGGCAAGCCGACCGACGACCCGGGCAAGAGCACTTCGGACATCCAACGCTGCACCGACGTGGCACTGGAAAAGGCCAGCATTCAATTCAAGTACGACAACCTGAACGTCAAGCCGCGCCTGAACGTGACGGCCTGGCCCAATTCCATCCGCTACCGCGACGACGAGGCCACCGACACCATCGACGACCGCGTGCGCTTCAAGGCCTATTCCAACTTCCCGGCGTTCATCGCCAAGGGCGAGGTTCGCATCTTCGACAAAGAGCGCTCGGTGCGCGACACGCCGCTGGCCGTGGTGCCCCTTGACGCCGAAGGCCGCGCGACCTGGCAGGCCAATTTCCCCACCTACACGGCGGCCGGGCGCGACCTGCACTACGTGCTGCGCGTCTACGACGGATCAGGCAACTTCAACGAAACGGCGGCGCAGTCGCTGTGGATCGTCGACAAGCTCGAACCCGCCGTGGCGGACAAGAGCAGCGACCGCGACACCGAGCGCGAACTGCTCGCCGGTTACGGCGAGAGCCGTCTGGCGCTGGAGAACTTCCGCGTACAGGGCGGCGCGATCCAGGTCTTCGGCAGCGGCATTCCGGGTGAGCACCGCGTGGCGGTGGCCGGCCGCGACGTGCCGGTATCGGCTGACGGCAAGTTCGTCGCTGAAGAGATCCTGCCCCAGGGCCTGCACACGGTGGAAGTGTCGGTGCTCGACAGAGACGGCAACGGCGAGATGTACCTGCGCGATCTGGCGCTGAACAAGAGCGACTGGTTCTACGTTGCCATCGCCGATGTCACTGTGTCGAAGTCGTCCACCAGCGGGCCGGCCCAACTTGTGGCGCCCGACAACGTGCACTACGACAGCAACACTTCGCTGGACGGCCGCTTCGCCTTCTTCACGCGCGTCAAGTTCGGCGACCGCTGGACCCTGACCGCCAGCGCCGACACGCTCGAGGGCCCGTTCGACAGCCTGTTCAGCAACTTCATGCAAAAGACGCCGGACGCGATGTTCCGGCGCATCAACCCCGACTACCACTACCCCACCTACGGCGACGACAGCACGACGGAAGAAGCGGCGCCCACGCTCGGCAAGTTCTACGCCAAACTGCAGAATCGCGCGCACTACGGCCTGTGGGGCAATTTCAGGGTCGGCTACACCGGCAACAGCCTGGCGCATGTGGACCGCACGCTGTACGGCGCGAACCTGCACATCGAACCCGAGGCGGCCACGCGCTTTGGCGAGAAACGCTTTGTGTTCGACGGCTTTGCCGCGCAGCCCGGCACGCTGGCCGGGCGCGATGAATTCCGCGGTACCGGCGGCTCGCTCTACTACCTCAAGCACCAAGACGTGATGACGGGCTCGGAGCGCGTGCGCATCGAAGTGCGCGACAAAGCCTCGGGCCTGGTGATCGCGGTGAAGAACCTGGTGCCGGTGCAGGACTACACCATCGACTATCTGCAAGGGCGCATCTTGTTGTCGGCACCGTTGTCGCCGGTGGCGGGCGACAACCTGCTCGTGGTCAGCGACATGAGCCCCGGCAACCTGGCCTACCTGGTCGCGCGCTACGAGTACTCCACCGGCTTCGAGGAACTCAACAACGTATCCACCGGCGCGCGTGTGCACTACTGGCTCACCGACTACCTGAAGTTCGGCGCCACCGGCAACCGCAACACCGACCCGGGCATGGAGAGCAAGCTCGCCGCGGCAGACATCACGTTGCGCAGACACGCGACCACCTGGCTCCGCTACGAAAAAGGTGTGAGCGCCGGCACCGACTCGCCTGCGTTCGGCTCCAACGACGGTGGCTTCAACTTCGGATCGACCACCGCGACGAACGGCCCGCTGCCGCCCGTTGCCGATGCCAGCCGACCCGGCGCAACCCGCATCGAAGGCAGCGTCGACCTGAAAGATTTGAGCGAGAAGAGCAACGGCCAAGTGACCTTCTATCGCCAATCGGTGGAAGCCGGCTACGCCGCGCCCAGCGTCATGACGCCCACCGATGTGAGCCAGCAGGGCGTGGCGGTGCGAACCACCATCGCCGAGAAGGTGGAGCTGAGGGCCAAAGTCGACAAGAAGGAACAGGAATTGGCGCTCGAAACCTCGGCGAGCGAGCTGAACGTCGCCTACAAGCTCAATGAGCGCTGGAAGCTCGGCACCGGCATGCGCAAAGACAGCCGCACGGACCGCTCGCCCGTGGTGCCGCTCACCCAAGTGCAAGGCGACCGCACCGACGTGATCGTGCGCACCGACTACGACTCGCTGGGCAAGTGGACGGCCTACGGCTACGCCCAGGACACGACCGCGACCACGGGCAACCGCGAGCAGAACGGTCGTGTGGGCACGGGCGGTGCGTACCGCTTCAGCGATCGCTTTCGCATGAGCGGTGAAGTCTCCAGCGGCGACCTCGGCGCGGGCGCGCGCCTGGGCACCGAGTACCTGGTGTCCGACAAGACCACCAGCTATTTGAACTACGCGTTGGAGAACGAGCGCACCGACAACGGCATTCGCGTCAACAAGGGCAGCATGGTGGCCGGCGCCAAGAGCCGCTACTCCGACACCACCAACATCTTCGGCGAAGAGAAGTACTCCCATGGTGACGTGCCCACCGGACTCATGCACTCGGCCGGCGTGGAGTACACGCCCAACGAGCGCTGGAACTTCGGGGCGCACCTCGACATGGGCACGCTGCGCGACAACCTCAGCGGCGCGAAGATGGAGCGTTCGGGAATGGCCGTGTCCACGCGCTACGGCTTCGACGCGGTCAAGGTTGCCACGCTGTTCGAGTACCGGCGCGACCAGATCCAGTCGCCCATCGACCTCAGCTATTCGAACCGAACGAACTTCCTCACCAAGAACAGCCTGAAGGCGCAGCTCGATCCCGACTGGCGCTTCATCGGCAAGCTCAACTACTCGCAGAGCAAGAGCTCGCTGGGCGAGTTCTATGACGGCAGCTACACCGAAGCCGCGATGGGCTACGCCTACCGCCCGGTGAAGCACGACCGGCTGAACGCGCTCTTCAAGTACACCTACTTCTACAACCTGCCCTCGGCTGCGCAGGAGCTGGTGCCGAACACGGCCGTCTCCTACATTCAGAAAAGCCACATCGTGTCGGTCGATGCCATCTACGACCTGACCAAACAATGGTCCATCGGCGGCAAGGTCGCGCGCCGCATGGGCCAGCTCAGCCAGGACCGCGTCAACCCGGTGTTCTTCGACAGCACGGCCGATCTGTACATCGCGCGCGCCGACTGGCACGTGGCGCACCAGTGGGACCTCGTGCTTGAAGGCCGGATGCTGTCGGTCAAACAGGCGCAAGACCGGCGCAGCGGCGCGCTCGTGGCGCTGTACCGGCACATGTCGGACAACATCAAGCTCGGCGTGGGCTTCAACTTCACCGACTTCTCCGACGACCTCACCAACCTGAGCTACACGCACCGTGGCGCGTTCATCAACGTCGTGGCGAAGTTCTGAAGGGCGTTTTCTCGCGCCGATGTGCCGCGTGGGCATGCTCGCGCAGGACCGCGGACGAAGCCGCTTTCACTGCGACGCCCCCGAGCACAGGCAACCTGATGCTCGTTCACCGTGCAGCGCGTTCGGCCAGAGTCGCCACTGCGCGTAGGAGGGCACGTCGTCGTTTCGACGGGAGATGACCGTGGCCTGGCAGCGCCAGCGAGCACAATCCGCGCATGAATCGCCTCTGGAACGCACGCGTCACGTCGCACATCCCGCGGGCCAAGGCGGCGTCAGCGCTCACGATCGACGGCATCGACCGCGGCGTCACCCTGCTCGGCGGCTCCCCCTTCCCGATCTGCACGACCGCGCACGGCACGGCGTACGGCATCGCCGGGCAGGGCGTGGCGAACCTCGGCGCGCCGCGCGCCGCGTTGCTGCTCGCGCTGGAGATGGCGCAACGCGACGCGCGCTGAGTTCGACACGCGCATGCGCAAAGAACTCGACCTGATCGTCTTCGGCGCCTCCGGCTTCACCGGCCGGCTGGTCGCGCAGTATCTGAATTCGACTTACGGCGTCGGCCGCGACGTGGCGTGGGCTATCGCCGGGCGCAGCCGCAGCAAGCTCGAGAGCGTGCGCGATTCCCTCGGCGCCGTCAAGAACCTGCCGCTGCTGCCGGCCGACGCCACGGATGCGAAGGCGCTCGCCAGCCTGGTGGCGCAGGCCAAGGTCATCATCACGACCGTCGGGCCCTACCAGCTGCACGGCGAGCCGCTGGTTGCGGCCTGCGCGCAGACCGGCACCGACTATGTGGACCTGTGCGGCGAGCCGGTCTGGATGGCGCGCATGATTCCGCGGCTGAGCGCGCCCGCGCGCGCCAGCGGCGCGCGCATCGTCTTCTCCTGCGGCTTCGATTCGATTCCGTTCGACCTGGGCGTGCTGTTCCTGCAAGCGGAAGCCATGCGCCGCTTCGGCGCGCCGCTGTCGCGCGTGCATGGCCTCGTGCGCCTCATCAAGGGCGGGCCTTCGGGCGGCACGATCGCGAGCCTGCTGGAGACGGTGGAAGCGATGGGCCGAGACCCGGCGCAGGCGCGCCAGATGGCCGACCCCTTTGCGCTGACGCCGGGGTTTCGCGGACCGGCCCAACCCTCCAGTGAAGCGGCCACTTTTGATGCACTGGCGCAGGCCTGGACCGCGCCCTTCGTCATGGCGCCGATCAACACGAAGAACGTGCATCGCACGAACGCCTTGCGCGGCCACCCGTGGGGAACCGATTTCGTTTACGACGAGCGCATGCACCTGGGCAGCGGCGTGCGTGGCGAACAACGTGCGAAGGCGTTGGCGCGCAGCACGCGCATTCAGAACATGCTGCTCGGCTTTTCGCCCACGCGCGCCGTGTTGCGCCGCTTCGTTCTGCCCCAGCCCGGGCTGGGGCCGAATGCGCGCCAGCGCGACGCCGGGCGCTACGACTTGCTCTTCATCGGCCAGACGGCGCAAGGCCAGACGCTGCGCGCGTCGGTCAAGGGCGACCGTGACCCCGGCTACGGCTCGACCTCGAAGATGGTCACCGAGGCGGCGCTGTGTCTGGTGCAAGACATCGACCGAGGCGCAACGGCTGGTGGCGTGTGGACCGCCGGTGCGGCGATGGGGATGGCACTGGTGCGGCGGCTGCAGGCGCATGCTGGATTGAGCTTCGCCATCGAGGAATAGCGCGCGCTGTCGCCCCTCAGCTCACCCGCGACACACTCGCCTCTTCGCCGATCACAGGCTGCGCGCAAGGGTCAACGAGACGCCTTCGACGGCCACGTGCCTGCCAGAGACTTTGGCATTCTCGGTGGCTCTCATCAAGACTTCGGCGCGCATGTCGGCGCGGAGAGTACCCGAGCATGCTGGACGATCGCTACAAGCTCTACGATCTGCGCGTTGAAGTGTTTGCGCCCCCGGGCGCGGCGATGCAGTGCAACGCACAGGCGGGCGATTCGTTCGAGGTGCGCGGCCAGATGCTGCAATTGACGCCGGGACAGGGTTTCTCGATCGTCGGCGCGCGCTACGCGGACCATTTGAACGACGCGCGCGCGATATTCAGATTGCGCCTGAGTGCGGCCGACCATGCCTGGCTCGATCCGATCCTCGCCGCGCAGCCCGGGCCGCACGGCGACACCTACGCCCTGGAGCGCGACAAGACAGGCCGGCACGGCCGCATCATGAAGTACAGCCTCACCAGAGCTGACTTCAACCGACCCGCACACGCTGCGCACCTTGCCCTTCTCGCTTGCCATCGCAGTGCCGGGTGAACGCTGGCGTTCGATCCGCACAATGCGCAAAGCCAGGGCTCGTTTGCGGTGAGTGGCTGCGAATCGCGCGTCGCTGTCTGGCTCTGGCAGGTTGGGCGGATTGATTTCTTCTGCTGCGAACGCGTGGCCGTGCGGCGATCGCGATGGTGAACGATGTCGCACTTGCCTGCGCGGCGCGCGTGGCCTCAACCAATGAGCGCGGATATCCGCAGCCATCGCCACGCACGTGGCCGCCCCCCTAAGCCTAGGGATTGACAGCGGACATGGGGCTTTCTAGAGTCGAGGTGTTGCTGATTGCAACGGCCCACATCTGTGCGAGCCGTCCAGCATTGCAACGCACCGAGGCCAGATGCCATGTCAGCCGCGATTTCCTCAGGGCCCAGCTCGGTTCATCACGAACCGAGCCCTGGAGGGCGACACCTTCGCCGTGGCGAACCGGCGCGAGATGCTCAAGTTGGGTCTGGTGGCCGTGCCCCTGGTGGGGGCGGGCGCGGTGGCGAATGCGAAGGACGGTATCGAGTCTTCCGGAGACGGCGACGTCAGCTCGTTGCCGCCCAGCCCGCCCACCACACCCTTCGTCGTGGCCATGCCCGTGGTGCCGCAGTTGCAGCCACGCCCGCTCACTGACCCTTGTTTCGCACGCCCACCCAACGCCGCACCGGACCGGGCGACCAACCCGAGCACCCGGCTGCCCTGCGAGGGGCGAGGTGATTGGCACCAGCACCGGGCACTGAACCCGCCGCAGACTTTCTACGCGCAGCGCTTCGGCGCCGTGCCGCCGGTGTCGATTCACCCGAACCTGCCGCTGCAGGTGAACTTCTGGGGCGCGAACCTGGGTGGCGCCGATCTGTCGGTCGACAAGCCGATGGTGCCGATGCCCACCATCGTCAGTCGCTACCAGGCCGGTGCCAACACCGCCATCCTGGTGCGGCGCTTCAACGATCTGCCCAGCGGCGCGGCGAGCGGCGGCTTCGGCAAGAACTCGATCAGCATCCACCTGCACAACTTCCACAGCGCGCCTGACAGCGACGGTGGCCCCTGCGACCCGATGCTGGGCGAGTTGTCGGAAAACCCGCTCACCCAAGGCGGGTTCTTCTTTCCCGGCCAGTACTACGACTACTACTACAACATGAAGCGCGTGGGCTTCATCAACCCGGCCACGCCCGATGGTGACGTGCGCCAGACCCTGGGCACGCTGTGGTACCACGACCACCGCGAGGCGCACACCGCCGAGAACGTCTACAAAGGGCTGTGCGGTTTCCACCTCATCTTCAACGAGTACGACACGGGCGACGAGCGCACCGGTTTTCGCTTGCCCAGCTACCCGGCGTATGACATCCCCATCATGTTCGTCGACATGGCGATCGACCCGATCACCTACCAGGCTTCGATCGACCTGCTGCAAGACGGTGGCCACGTCGGAGACGCCTACCTGGTGAACGGCAAGATCCAGCCGTTCTTCGATGTGCGCAAGCGCCGCTATCGATTCCGCTTGCTCAACGTCGGGCCGTCGCGCTTCTATCAGCTCTACATCACCAACCCGGACAACCCGGCGCAGTCGATTCCGTTTTGGCGCATTTCGAACGACGGCAACTTGTACGAAAAACCGCTGTGGGTGACGAATGTGAAGATGGGCGTGGCTGAGCGAGCCGACATCGTCGTCGACTTCGCCAAACTCACCGCACCCGGCGGCGCGGCTGCCGGCGCGAAGCGCTTGTGGCTGGAGAACCGCCTGATCCAGACCAACACGCGCAAGCCCGAAAAAGACCTGGACCCGGCGGGCACCGTGAAGAACGTGCTGGTCGAATGGCGCATCGGCGCAGCCGCGCCCGACGAGAGCCGCGAACTCACCGCGACGACGAGCTTCGCGCCCATCACGCTGCCGCCGCTGCCGCCGATCCAAGAAACGATCACGCGCACCTTCAAGTGGGAGCGCACGAATGGCGCCTGGGCCTGCAACGGCAAGTTCCTCGACTGCTCCGAGATTCGCTTCACGATGAAGCGTGGCCGCACCGAACGCTGGATCCATAAGACCAGCGGTGGCTGGGGTCACCCCATCCATAACCACTTTGTCGAAGGGCGCATCGTCAAGCGCAACGGCAAGCTCATTGGCCCGGGTTCGCAGGAGTACTGCCGCAAGGATGTGGTGACGCTTTACCCGGGCGACGAGGTCGAGTACTGGGTCGACGCCGAAGACTACGTGGGGGTCTATCCCATGCACTGCCACAACGTCCTGCACGAAGACTACGGAATGATGATGCTGTTCCGCGTCGACGACGTGGGCGATACCAACCCCGCCCCCTGACAAGCGAAGCGATCCGGGATACCCCATGCAGACGAACCCGAACGGTCCCATGACGCGCCGCGGCCTGATCGGCGCGGTGCTGGCCAGCGGCGCGGCAGGCCTGGCGTCGAGCACCGGCAGCGCACAACTTCTCGCGGCCGGGCCGCGCAGCCTTGAGGAGCAGGTGCGCGAGCGGCTGCGCCAGCGCCGCACGCCCAACGTGGCGCTGCTCGACCACAACGGCCGCAGCGTGCGCTTCTACGACGACGTGATGAAGGGCCGCAAAGTCCTGCTCAACGTGATGTACTCGGTGTGCAGCAACATCTGCACGCCGGCCACGCGCAACCTCATCGAAGCGCGGCGCCTGCTGGGCGACCACGCGAAGGACTTGCGGTTCGTGTCCATGACGTTGACCCCGCTCGCCGACACGCCTGAAGCACTGCGTGCCTACAAGAAGCTGCACGCCATCGACGCGAACTGGACCTTCCTCACCGGCACGCCGAAGAACATGGAGACGGCGCAGCGCGCCCTGGGTTTCATCACTGACGACGACACCGACGACTTGCTCAGCCATTCCGCGATGGCCGCGCTGTGCGACGAACGCAACCTGCGCTGGAGCCACGTCAACACGATGCTGTCGGAGCGCTCGATCGCGCACATGATCCGCTTCGAGCTGGTGTGAACGCGAACCATCATCCCGCGCTCAACCGCTCGCTTGATGACGGCATTGACGGTGTGCCAGTCCAGCCTGAGCAGGCTGGCCACACGTTTGACGTTGGACGCCGCCACGAGCAGTTGGAGGACGAAGCCTTCCATCAGCCGTGTGATACGGCTGTAGCGCTCGGCCCAAGGTACCGTGACCTCCTCGACGCGGCCGCTGTTGTACTTCAGGCGCGGAACCTCCGCGACGATGCGCGTCTCGAGCTGGCAGGTATCCAGATGCCGCCACTCGCGTCGGACCGACCCGTGCACATGCGCCCGTTGCCCCGGTACCTCCGGATCCCCCCACACCGTGCCCTTGTCGCACTGCACGTACACCGTGACCTTGCCACCATCGAGCACCAACTCCACCTTCCGAGCTGCAACGCGTCAACGGCAAGTACGCGCTCGTGACGATGTGCATCGGCGGCGGGCAGGGCATCGCGGCGATCTTCGAGCGGATCTGATCCAGGAACTGCTTGCCCTGCGCGGATCAGGTTGAGCAGGGCGTTGCGCAGCGGGCGCGAATCGAAGCAGTCGGGCGCAGCCCGCGGCGCCCGCGGACGCATCGGCAGCGCGACGGCGGTTCGTTCACGGAAAAACTCCGCTGCGAGCCAGGGGGCATGCGGCACCAGCCCCACGCTGCTACGATCCGCCCCAGGGCCGATGTCTTGCTCGGCTCCCCCCGCCTTTGACGCACAACCCGCCTGAATTCGCCAAACCGCCGTTCGCGGTTTCGGGTGTGCTCGATTCGGCGCAGACCGCCGACGAGATGGTGGCCTGCTTCACGCGGCTTGGCGCGCGGCCCGATCGGCTGGCGCACGCCCACGCGCTGGCCATTCGCAGCATCGGCGGTGACGCCGCCGCGCCACTGGCCCGCGCGGGCGCGGCGATCGCGCGCGACATCGACCGGGGGGTCGGCGGTGGGGTCGAGAGCGGTTACCACAACCCGCAGCATTTTCTCGAAGTCATGTTGAGCGCGCTCTACCTCGCACGCCTGCACAAGCTCGCGCCCGAGCGCACGCAACGCCTGGTCACGGCGGGCCTGATTCACGACTTCCACCACGACGGATCGCGCCTGGGCGCCGAGCCGTTCCGGCTTGAGACACTCGCGCTGCAAAAGGCCCGGCCCTACTTGCAAGCCGCGGCGGTAGACGCTGCGCAATGCCACAAGCTCGAAACGCTGGTGCTGGCCACCGAGCCGCGCGCCGGCGTACCTTTCGCGCGTGCGTGTTGGAACCGGCATCGCACGGGCGCCGCGGGCGAAGTGCCGTCAGCCGCATTGCCGCGCGCACTGGAGCACTTGTCGCATGATGCCGATCTAGCGTTTGACGCCGTGCTGCTCGCCGAGGCCGACGTGTTGCCCTCGGTCGGGTTGACGCTCGAACACGCCGAGACCTTGCAGGCGCGGTTGGCCGCGGAGTGGGGCACGCCGCTCGGGCGCGCCGACAAGCTGCAATTCACCGACCGCATGATCGCCGAGATCGCGGTGGCGCAATTCTTCATCCCGAACATGCTGCGCTTGAGGCAGGCCTACGCCGAGTAGGGGGCCGGGCTGCGTCACGCGTTGCCGGCGCTGATGGGGCACTGACGCGTTTCGCTCTGCCTGGTGGGTGTGGGACGCACGCCTCACCTCGGAGCTGATTCTGCTGTTCCGGGCTACGGCCGCGGCGCGCCGGCATCCACGAGCGCCTCGCCAAAAAACATTCGCGTG
Source organism: Burkholderiales bacterium (assembly GCA_031419715.1). Taxonomy (GTDB): domain Bacteria; phylum Pseudomonadota; class Gammaproteobacteria; order Burkholderiales; family Burkholderiaceae_C; genus JAEMQF01. The sequence continues at coordinate 36,744 of JANOLJ010000027.1, forward strand.
ACACCGGCGCGCGCCGCGGCGCGTTCGCAATCGGCGCATGGCCGGGACGTTGAATAGAGCACCGCGCCGTCGAGCCGCGTGCGACCGAGTTGCCGCTGCGCGTCGGCTATCGCCTCGCGTTCTGCGTGCGCCGTCGGGTCGTTGCGCTGCACGACTCGGCTCGGCCCTTCGCCGACGATACCTCCGGGCAGCACCAGCACGGCGCCATAGGCCTGGTCGCCCCAGGACAACGCGCGCTGCTGCATCGCCAGCGCCGCACGGTACCAGCGCGGGTCGGGCTTGTCGGTCGCGCCAGGCGTGGGCTGGGCGCGTGCAGAGTGCCATGCGCACAGCGCGGCCCAGCTGGCGCCCGCCCCACACACCATGGTGCGCCGACGCAGCCCGGCGCCTTGGGCAACGGGGTGCGGCACGCGGCGCTTCACATCCATGGCCAGCCGAAGTTCGAGTCGCGCGCGGGCCGGCTGGGGCCTATTCGGCGGCGAAGTGCCAGACGCTTTGAATCAGCCCGTCGCGCACTTCATACACCGCCGCGACCTCAAAAGCCTGGTCGCGCACGCCCCAGATCAGCTCATGGTCGATGACCTTGTTGCCCAGCACCGTGCGGTTCACGATGTCGGCCTTCAGCCCAGGCATGTGAAAGCGCTGCTCGGCGTAAAAGCGCGCGAGCTCGGCCTTGCCCGACATCACGGGCTGCGGCTGGGGCGGCCGGTAGACGACGACGGATTCGCTGTAGGTGGCGAGGAATCGCGTGAGGTCGCGCGCGTTGTAGGCGTCGAGCTGGGCTTGGACGACGTCTACCGGATCCGTTGAACTCATGTGTCGCTCTCCTGGGCTCGCCCAACCACCACCTTCAGCTTGGGCTGCGCAATGCGGGTCGCCGAGTCTGACACAAGACGCAACAAAAACTGTGGCGCGCGGCGTCGTGACTGCGTACTCGCGGCACGCTACCATAGGCTCGTTCCAAGGAGTCAGTGCCATGCCCGCACCACCTGCCAAGGCGTCTCGCCCGCCACCAGTGCCCGACCCTGTCGAAGAAGACGCCCTGTCCAGCGACCTCGGCGTGCCGGACCTCAGCGCATTGATCCAGCGCCCCGGCGGCTGGTATTGGTTTGCCGACCGAAGCGGCCAGGAATTCGGACCGTTCACCACCGCGGCCGAGGCGCTGGCGGACATGAATGCCGCGGCTGACGACAACCTGGAGCCGGGCGAAACGCTTGAGGAAGCCGAAGACGAACTGGGCGTGGCCGGGTGGGTCGACCCCGACACGGGCGAGCTGGCCGAAGAGTCGCACGCCCGCATCGAAGACCACTGAGAGGCTGATGCGCGCCCGGGCGTCGCGCCCCGCCTCAAGCGCTCAGCGCAGCACCCTCACCAGCCAGGCGCCCAGCGCCTGCACTTCTTCCATGCACACCGAGTGCTCCATCGGGTACTCGTGCCAGTCCACTGCATAACCGAGTTTTGCCAGCGCGTCGCGCGAGCTGCTCGCTCGGTCCAGCGCGATCACGGCGTCGCGCTGGCCATGCGCCATGAATATCGGCACCAGCGCATTGGCGTCGTGGCGTTCGGCCGCGGTGCTGGCGGCCAGCGGCAGGTAACCCGACATGCACACCAGACCGCCCAGGCGCTCGGGGTAACGCAAACCCGCGAGCAGCGTCAGCGCGCAGCCTTGCGAAAACCCACCCAGCACGATGCGCCGCGCCGGCACGCCACGCGCGCGTTCGCGGTCGATGAGGGCGTGGACTTCGCGCATCGATTCGCGCAGCCCCGCGGCGTCTTCACGCTTGTCGATCTGCGTGCCCAGAATGTCGTACCAGGCGCGCATCTTGTAGCCGTTGTTGATCGTCACTGGGCGCACCGGCGCGCGCGGCAGCACGTAGCGCACCGGGCCGATGGCCGAGAGATCGAGCTGGTCACCGAAGCTCAGGAAGTCGGTGCCGTCGGCGCCCAGGCCGTGCAAGATGATGACGCTGGCCACGGCTTCAGCGGCGGGGTGGAGTTCGATCGTCTCTAGAGGCATGGTGGGTTGCGCGGGGCAGCAAGGGTGAAAAATCGAAGTGCATCGTACGCGACTCGGCAGCGGGCAAGGGCCGCGGGTCAGGGCCGCGGGTCAGGGTAGGGGGTCAGGTCCGCGGTCAAGAGGCGTCGAGGTCGTGACCACGACACGCGAACCACAGCGTGATGTCGTAGGCGATCTTCAGCGCGCCGCTGGCCAGCAGCGGCGCGGCCAGAAAACCCGCGGCGAAGAGCGCGCCTCCCAGGCTCGGGCTGATGGCCGCGGCAAGGCTGCGCGGCACGGCGGTGAGGCTCGCCGCGGCGGCGCGCTCTTGCGGCGTGACGACGCTCATGACGAAGGCGCTGCGCGTGGGCACATCCATTTGCGACAACGCACTGCGCACCAGCAGCAAGCCGAGCGCGAGCGGCAATGTGGGCGCGAGCGCGGCGAGGATCAGGCAGATGTTGGCCGGGATGTGCGTGAACACCATCGTATTGAGCAAGCCGATGCGCCGCGCGACCCAAGGTGCCGCCCACATCGACGCGGCGGCGAGCAGACCGGTGGCGAAGAAGAGCACTCCGGTTTCCCCCGGCGCGAGGCCGAAGCGCTGCATCAGCCACAGCGCCATCAGGCTGTTCACGACCAGGCCTCCAGCAAATGAATCGACAGCGAACAGCGCGGCGAGTTTCACCACAACGGCACGCGATTCGCCCAGCGGCGCGCTGGCTGCCGCGGGCTCGCCGAGTGTGGCTTGAGGCAAACGACGGTACAGCACAAAGAGCGCGAGGCCGACCACGGCGTAGCCGACGAACATGCAGCGCAAGGCGCCCAGTTCATCGAGGCTGCTGTGTGCCACCAACCAGGCCGGCACCGCGGCGGCGAGCGCGCCGAACGCGGCGCTGAGCGATGCGAGCAGGCTGTAGCGCGCAAATAGCGTGGTGCGCGTGTCGCCTTGCGCGGCGCCAGCCAGGCGTGAGTGTTCCAGCGGCAGGAACACGCTCACGTCGCCCGAGCCGGGGTTGAGCGTGCCGACGAACGCCACGAGCAGCAAGGGCCAGAAGCTCGCCAGGCTCGCGAATGCGACGCCGGTGCCGGTCATCAACAGCGCCGCGCCGAGCAGCAAATTGCGCGAACGAAAGCGGTGCCCCCAGGCGCCCACCGCCAGCGTGGCACCGGCCGAGCCGAGCAAGGTGGCGGTGGACAGAACGCCCACGGCCCAGGCCTGCAGCCCGAGGGCCAGCAGGTAGGCCGGCAACAGCACCGCGATATAGCCATCGACAAAGGCGCGCAGCGCACGGCTGGCGACGAGCACGCGCGCGGCAGGGTCGGCACCGGCAGGCGCCAGCAGGCCCATGGGAGCTTGGAGCGGTCGTTCGCGCCAGACTCAGGTGACGATGAGCCGCCCCGGCCCGTCGATCACTCGGCCGATCACGGCTGCATGCGCGAAGCCACCTTGCTTGAAGATAGACAGTACTTCCTCGGCCTGCGCCGGCGCGCAAGACACGAGCAGGCCGCCGCTGGTTTGCGGGTCGGTGAGCAGGGCGCGGTCGGCTTCGGAGAATCCCGCCGGCACGTCTACATCACCACCATAGCTGCCCCAGTTGCGCCCTGACGCACCGGTCACCATGCCCTGCGCGGCGAGTTCGCGCACGCCGGGCAGCAGCGGCACTTTCGCCCAATCGAGTTGCACCGAGCACTTCGCGCCGCGCGCGAGTTCCAGGCCGTGGCCAGCCAGGCCGAAGCCTGTGACATCGGTCAACGCATGCACGCCTTTCAACTCGGCCAGCGCGATGCCGGGTTTGTTGAGTTGCGTCGTGTTCGCGATCATCTGCTTGTAGCCCTCAACGCTCAGCTTGTCTTTCTTCAGCGCCGCCGATAGCACGCCTACGCCGAGTGGCTTGCCGAGCACGAGCACGTCACCCACTTTAGCGTCGGCATTGCGCTTGACCTTGCTCGGGTGGATCAGCCCCAGCACGACGAGGCCGTAGATCGGCTCGACCGAGTCGATGGTGTGGCCACCCGCGATGGGTATGCCGGCTTCGGCGCAGATCGATTCGCCGCCCTTGATGATGCGGCCGATGGTCTCGATCGGCAGCACGTTGATCGGCATGCCCACCAGCGCCAGCGCCATGATGGGCCGCCCGCCCATCGCATAGACGTCGCTGATCGCGTTGGTCGCGGCGATGCGGCCGAAGTCATAGGGGTCGTCAACGATGGGCATGAAAAAGTCGGTCGTCGCGATCAGCGCCTGCTCGTCGTTGAGCTGGTACACGGCGGCGTCGTCGGCGGTCTCAATGCCCACGAGCAACTCCTTGGGCACCGGGAACCCGGTGGAGCTTTTCAGGATTTCGCCGAGCACGCCCGGGGCAATCTTGCAGCCGCAACCGCCGCCATGCGACAGCGACGTGAGGCGCACGGCCTTCTCGAAGGGAGCGTTCATCAGTGGTTCTCCAATGCAGTTTGAATCAGGTCCAGCAGGCGGCGCTTTTCTTCGGCGGGCTCGAAAAGCGGTGCACGTTCAAGCGTTTGCTCGCGCAACGTGGCCAGAAACGCCGCGTCGTCGCGCGCCCGGACAATCAATGCGGCCAGCGCCGAATCATCGCCGAGATCGAAATACCCTGTGTGGCCAGGGCCGAGCATGCCCACATTGCCGGCCACGCGCGAGGCGAGCACGGCCGTCGCGCTTTGCGCCGCTTCCAGAATCACATGCGCGCCGCCTTCCATCGTGCTGGTGCTGACGAGCAAGTGCGCGCGCTGAATATGGCGCCGCGTCACGCCGCGGGGCAGGGCGCCGAGCCAGCGGTAGTGCGGGCACTCCTGCTGCGTGCGGCGGGCCGCGGCGCCCAAATCGGCATCGAGCGCGTCGCCGATGTGCTCGAAGTGGATGTCGGCTCGATCTTTCAGCCACCGCGCCGCACGCATGAATGTCGCCGGGTCTTTTTCATCGCGCAAATGCGCGACCTGCACAACGCGCAGCACGCGCCTGGGCAGCGCACCGGCGCGCAGGCGCGGCGCCGATTGATAGATCACGCGGCACTTGGCGCGCAGGGCGGGGCCGAGTTCTTCCAGTCCCTGATCCTGCAGCACGACCAGATGGCTGGCCTGCCGCAACGAGCGCTGCGCCGCGGCGTCGCCGCGGATGTCACGGTACAGGTCGGTGCCGGTGAGCACGACGATCAAGGGTCGCCGCGGATGGGCCTGCGCAAAGGCATCGATGCTCGACGCCGAGCGCCGCGCGTGCAAGGCGATCAGCGCCGCGCAGTCATCGCCGCTCCAGGTGGTACAAATGTCGGTGCGACAATTCTCGGCCAACATGAGCGACCAGCGCCACGCCGTGTGCCAGTTGCCGTTGTTGGCGGCGGCCAGGGCCGGGCTGACGATCGATACCAGAGGGCGCAACTTGCTCGACATTGAGGCACCGAACATAGAGTCCGCGCAGATGCGCAGTGGCGGCAAGGAGTTGTTGTCGCTCGCGCTGATGGATGCGCGCAATCATACGTTGCGCTGGATCTCGGCCTACGAGCGCGCGCTCGGCTCGGCGTTGCAAGTGGCGCTGAGCGATGAACTGAACCCGCCGCTGTGGGAGCTGGGGCACATCGGCTGGTTTCAGGAGTTTTGGATCGCGCGCAATGTGCAGCGCGCGCGCGGCGCGGCGTGCGACCCGACGCACCCGCGCCTGGCGTCGGTGCTGGCGCACGCCGATCGCTGGTACAACTCATCGACGGTGGCGCACGAGAGCCGCTGGTCGCTCGACCTGCCGAGCCTGAACGAAACGCGGCAGTACCTGGTGCAGACCCTCGAGACCACGCTCGACCTGCTGCACGGTACGCCTGAGGACGACACCGCGCTGTACTTGTATCGCCTGGCGCTGTTTCACGAAGACATGCACATTGAGGCGTTCGCCTATATGGCGCAAACCGTGGGCATCGACACCGGCCTGCTGGCGCCGATCGCGACCCTGGCGCCCCGCGAGCCGCTGCTGTTCCCCGCCTCGACCTGGATGCTCGGCAGCGCGGAGCAAGGCTTTGCGTTCGACAACGAGAGATCGCGCCATGCGGTGCATGTGCCCGAGTTCGAGATCGACGCGCAAGCCGTGACATGGGCCCAGTACTGCGAGTTCGTCGAAGACGGTGGCTACGACGACCCGAGGTTCTGGAGCGACGCGGGCCGCACCTGGCTGCAAGCAACGCAGCGCCGCACGCCGCGCTACGTGGACCAGATGCGCCACGGCGTGTTGCAGCACCGTTTCGGCAAGCTGATGCGCGTTCCGCTGGCGCAGCCCGCCATGCACGTGAGCTGGTTCGAAGCGCAGGCCTGGTGCGCCTGGGCCGGTCGGCGCCTGCCCAGCGAAGTGGAATGGGAGGTCGCGGCTCATCTGGGGGCAACGCGCGGGTTTCGCTGGGGCGACGTGTGGGAGTGGACGGCCACCACCTTCCATCCCTACCCGAATTTTCAAGCAGACCCGTACCGCGACTACTCCGAACCCTGGTTCGGCACCCACAAGGTGCTGCGCGGCGCATCGTTCGCGACGCGCGGCCGCATGCGCAGCGCGAAGTACCGCAACTTCTACCTGCCGCAGCGCGACGACATTTTTTGCGGGTTTCGCAGTTGCGCGTTTTGAGCCGGGGTCCTCGCTCGCGCCTTGGGAGAGCGAGTCGAGCTACAGACCCGTCAGGTAGTGCGCCAGGTTGACGATGTCCTGCTCGTTCAGCGTGTGCGCCACACTCGTCATGTTGCCGGCGTCGTTGGTACGCCTGCGTGCCTTGAAGTCGCTCAACTGCTTGACGATGTACTCATAGTTCTGCCCGGCGACGCGCGGAATCTCGTTCTGCCCCGCAAAGCCGCCCAAGTGGCACATCGTGCACAGCGTCTCGTCGGCTTTCGCCTTGCCTAGCTTGGCCTTGTCCGGGTCGACCTTGAAGTTCAACGACCTGGGCTTTTGCTTCGCGTAATAGTCGGAGAGTTCGCGCATCTCGTCGCGCGACATGCCGGCCACCATGGGCGTCATCTGCGGGTCGCTGCGCCGGCCTTCTTGAAAGTCGCGCAGTTGCAGGTAGAGGTAGCGTGAGGTCTGGCCGGCAAGGATGGGGTTCGTTGGAATCTGCGCATTCCCGCCCTCGCCATGGCAGGCCGCGCAAAGCGCCGCCTTGGCCGGCACTTGAGCGGGTGGGGGGGCGGGCGTTTGTGCCAGGGATGGAAAGGCAGCGCCGGTGCAAATGACCAGCGCTGCCCATCGTGCTGCTGTGGCGCGCAACCTCACGGCAACGCGAACACGAGGACCGAGTTGCCGCGCTTGAAGTCAAGCTGGGTGTTGCCACCTGCGGCCACGGCAACGTACTGCTTGCCTGCGACGGTGTACGACACGGCGGGCGCATTCACGCCGGCACCGCACTGAAACTCCCAGAGCTTCTTGCCGGTCTTCGCGTCAAAGGCGCGGAACAGGCCATTGCCTTCGCCGTTGAACACCAAGTTGCCAGCGGTGACGAGCACACCGCCGATGAGGGGCTGCTCGGTGTCGAACTTCCACACCATCTTGCCCGTGTCGATGTTCACCGCCGCCAGCCGGCCCCACTGCTTCTCGCCGGGGACGACCTTGAACGCGCCGCCCAGCCACAGCTTGCCGCCGGGGTACTTGGCTTCTTCCACGTGATACGTCATCGGCTGATGCAGGTTCGCCACGTAGGCCAGCCGCGTCTGCGGATTGAACGCCATCGGGCTCCACTCGACACCGCCGTTTGCGCCAGGCAGCATGCGCTTGCCGTCTTTCGTCGGCAGCACCCACATGTTCTCTTGCGGAATCATCGCTTCGCTGAAGCGGATCAGCTCGCCGGTGACGCGGTCGTGCACATACACATGGCCGGTCTTGCCGCCGTGGATGGCGACCTTGCGCATCTTGCCGTCTTTGCCGGCCGCCGTGGTCAGGATCACCGGCGACACGGCGTCGAGGTCCCATACGTCATGCGCGATGTACTGGTAGTGCCACTTGTAGGTGCCGTCTTTCAGGTTGATCGCGACG
>JANOLJ010000028.1:0-12563 GCA_031419715.1 Burkholderiales bacterium
CGACCACCACCTTGTCGACATTGGAGGCGTTGGGCAGTTCGAACATGGTGTCGATCAGCGACTGCTCGAGGATCGAGCGCAGGCCGCGCGCGCCGGTCTTGCGGGCCAGCGCCTTGCGCGCGATTGCCTTCAACGCGGCCGGACGGATCTCCAGATCGACTCCTTCCATCTGCAGCAGCTTGGTGAACTGCTTGACCACGGCATTGCGCGGCTCGGTCAGGATCTGGACCAGCGCGTCTTCGCTCAGTTCGGCCAGCGACGCGACCACCGGCATGCGGCCCACCAGTTCCGGGATCAAGCCGAACTTGATCAGGTCTTCCGGCTCCACGTCGCGAAACACCTGGGTAACGCTGCGCTGCTTCTTGCTGCGCACCGTGGCACCGAAGCCGATGCCCGAAGCCTCGGTGCGGTTTTCGATGACTTTCTCGAGGCCCGAAAAAGCGCCGCCGCAGATGAACAGGATGTTGGTGGTATCGATCTGCAGGAAGTCCTGGTTCGGATGCTTGCGCCCGCCCTGCGGCGGCACGCTGGCCATGGTGCCTTCGATCAGCTTGAGCAGCGCCTGCTGCACGCCTTCGCCCGACACGTCGCGTGTGATCGACGGGTTATCGGCCTTGCGCGAGATCTTGTCAATCTCGTCGATGTAGACGATGCCGCGCTGCGCCTTCTCGACGTCGTAGCCGCAGTTCTGCAGCAGCTTCTGGATGATGTTCTCGACGTCTTCGCCCACATAGCCGGCTTCCGTCAGCGTCGTCGCGTCGGCAATCACGAAGGGCACGTTGAGCAGACGCGCAAGGGTTTGCGCAAGCAAGGTCTTGCCCGATCCCGTGGGTCCGATCAGCAAGATGTTGCTCTTGGACAGCTCGATCTCGTCTTTCGAGCGACTCATGTGCTTGAGTCGCTTGTAGTGGTTGTATACCGCCACGGAGAGGGTGCGCTTGGCGACCTCCTGGCCGATCACGTATTGGTCGAGGCTGCCTTTGATCTCGCTGGGGATCGGCAAGTCCGATTTGGCGACTTTCGAGTCAGCGCCGTCGACCGGGATCTCGTCGCGAATGATGTCATTGCAAAGCTCGATGCACTCATCGCAGATGAACACCGACGGCCCGGCGATCAGTTTCTTGACTTCGTGCTGGCTCTTGCCGCAAAACGAGCAGTACAGAACTTTCTCGCTGGACGAGCCTCTTTTGTCTGCCATGTGATACGGGGCGCGCGGCGTTGGTGGTGCTGTGCCGGATCATAGTGGATATGGGCGGCCCGGCTTGGCGCGGAAATAGGCTGCCGTTGCCGCACTTATGGACGCTTGGCCAGCGCAGGAAAACCGGCCGTGCCGGAGCACTGCGCTGGGTGCCGCAGGCCTCGGGGCAGGCGATGGGAGCGCCGACCCAGGGCCCACTCAGCGCCCAGTCAGGGCCGCTTGTCGATGACCTGGTCGATCAAACCGTAGTCTTTGGCTTCGCCGGCAGACATGAAGTAGTCGCGCTCGGAGTCCAGGCGAATCTTCTCCAGCGGCTGGCCGGTGCGCTCGGAGAGGATCGAGTTGAGGCTTTCGCGCAGTTTGAGAATCTCGCGCGCCTGGATTTCGATGTCCGTGGCCTGACCTTGCGTGCCGCCTGACGGCTGATGAATCATGATTCGCGAATTCGGCAACGCCAGTCGCTTGCCCTTGGCGCCCGCCGCGAGCAAGAACGCGCCCATGCTCGCGGCCATGCCCATGCACAACGTGGATACGGCCGGCTTGATGAACTGCATGGTGTCGAACAACGACATGCCAGCGCTGACCGAGCCGCCGGGCGAGTTGATGTAGAAAAAGATGTCCTTGTCCGGGTTCTCGCTCTCCAGGAACAACAACTGCGCCACCACGAGATTGGCCGACTGGTCGTTCACCGGACCGACCAGGAACACGATGCGCTCGCGCAGCAGACGGCTGAAGATGTCATACGCGCGTTCGCCGCGACCGGAGGTTTCGATGACCATGGGCACGAGGCCCAGGTTTTGTGTTTCCAACGCGCTCATGGATGTCCTTGGTGAGGTGGTCCGGAAGGGGTGCGCCGCGATTATGTGGCGTCAGGCGGCCATCAATTCGTCGAACGGCACAGCCTTGTCCGTGACTTTCGCCTTGCTGAGCACGAAAGCGGCGACGTTGTTCTCGACCACGACAGCTTCGATCTCCGCCATGCGCTGCCGGTCGCTGAGGTACCAGCGCATCACCTCGGCGGGCTTTTCATAACTCTGCGACATCTCCTCGATGTGCGCCTGCAATTGATCCGGCTTGGCCTGCAGGTTGTGGCTGCGCACCAGTTCGCCCACCACCAACCCCAAGCGCACTCGACGCTGCGCTTGCGGCTCGAACATCTCAGCAGGGATCGGCGCGGTGTCGGCAACCTTGACGCCGCGCTTCTTCAGGTCGGCTCGCGCACCCTCGACCATGCGCTCGACCTCGCCCTTGACCAGCGCCACCGGCACGTCGAGATCGGCCACAGCGACCAGCGCATCCATCACGCTGGCCTTGTTGCGCGCCGCGACGCGAAACTTCACTTCACGCTCGAGATTGCGCTTCACGTCAGCGCGCAGGCCCTCGACACTGCCGTCCTTGATGCCCAGCGCCTTGGCGAACGCCTCATTGATCTCGGGCAGTTGCTGCTGCTCGATCTTTTTCAGCGTCACCAGAAAGTCAGCTTCCTTGCCCGCGACATCCTTGCCTTGATAGTCCGACGGGAACTGCAATGGGAAGGTCTTCGAGTCGCCCGTCTTCATGCCGCGCACCGCGGCGTCGAACTGCTCAAGCATCTGGCCTTCGCCGATCATGAACTGGAAGTCTTTCGCGGAACCGCCATTGAACGCGACGCCGTCGATCTTGCCTTCGAAGTCGATCGTCACCCGATCGCCCAGCAACGCCGGTTCGCTGCTCCCCCGCTGCGCGAACGTGCGACGCTGCTTGCGCAAGATATCGACCGTCTTCTCGATCGCCGCGTCCGTGACCTCAGTGGCGACGCGCTCGACACTGGTTTGCGCCAAGTCCCCCAGTTTGATTTCGGGGTAGACCTCGAACGTGGCGTCGAACGTCAACTGCCCTTGCGGTGCCCCTTCCTTTTCCGTGATGCGCGGCGCACCGGCGACGCGCAACTTGGCTTGCGTGACCGCGTCGGAAAACACCGCGCCAACCTTGTCGTTCATGACTTCGTAGTGAACCGAGTAGCCGTAGCGCTGGGCGACCACGCTCATCGGCACCTTGCCTGGCCGAAAGCCGGCGGCCTTGACGGTGCGTGCAAGCCGCTTCAGGCGCGTATTGACTTCCGTTTCGATCTCGGTGGACGGCAGCGTCAAGGTAATGCGGCGTTCCAGTTTTTCGAGGGTTTCGACGTGAACTGACATGATGAGATTGAACCTTTTTCTGTTGTGGTGCGCGGGGGGGGACTCGAACCCCCACACCATCGCTGGCGTCAGGACCTAAACCTGGTGCGTCTACCAATTTCGCCACCCGCGCGGCGTGCTGGCTTCAGGCCTGCGCGCGAGCCGGAAGCGTACCCGCGCGGCCCGCTGGACGCATCGCCATCGGTCAGCCGCGCATTCTAGCGGGCCATCGTGGCTTCGACCGGCGCGGGCTTGACGCGGTACCACGCCGCATACAGCGCGGGCAAGACCAGCAAAGTCAGTGCGGTAGCGACGACCAAGCCCCCCATGATGGCCACCGCCATCGGCCCCCAGAACACGCTGCGCGTGAGCGGAATCATCGCCAACACCGCCGCAGCCGCGGTTAGAATGATCGGCCGAAAGCGCCGCACCGCGGCCTCGACGATGGCGTTCCAGGTTGCAACGCCACGCGCCCGGTCTTGTTCGATCTGGTCGATGAGGATGACAGAATTTCGCATGATCATTCCCATCAGCGCAATCACCCCGAGCAAGGCGACGAAGCCGAACGGCCGGTCCAGCAGCAGCAGCGCTGCGGCAACACCGGCAATGCCCATCGGTGCGGTAAGGAACACCAGGACGGAGCTGCTGAAGCTGTGCAATTGCAGCATCAGCAGCGTGAACATGACGAACAGCATCAGTGGTGCGCCCGCGGCAATCGAGCCCTGGCCCTTGCTGCTTTCTTCCACCGCCCCGGCGATGTCGATGCGATAGCCCGGCAGCATGCGTGAGCGGATCGGATCAAGCTGCGGGTTGATCTGCGCGGTCACGGTCGCGCCCTGCAAACCTTCGACGATGTCGCCTTGCACCGTCGCCGCGTAGTCACGGCCTTCGCGCCACAGCACGCCCGGCTCCCAGGAGAAGCGCGCCTTCGCGATCTGGCCGAGCGGGATACTGCGCCCCGATGCCGTGGGCACGTAGGCGTTGGCCAGATCGCTGAGCGCGTCGCGCTCCTCGGCGGGCTGGCGCAGCACGATGTCGATCAGCTTGTCGCCGTCGCGGTACTGCCCGATCGTGGTTCCGGAGTTGAAGGTGCGCGCCGCCTGGGCGATTCCCGAACTCGAAACGCCAAGCGCGCGCGCCTTGTCTTGATCGATGTCGAGCCGCAACACCTTGATCGCTTCATTCCAGTTGTCGTTGACACCACGCATATTCGGATTGCCGCGCATCACGGCCTTCACTTCATCGGCGTAGAGCCGCACTTGGGCCACATCTTGCCCAACGACGCGAAACTGCACTGGGTAGGGCACGGGCGGTCCGTTGGGCAAGAGTTTGGCGCGGCCGCGCACTTCCGGGAACTCGGTGGCGAGGATTTCCGGGAGTCGCAACCGCAGTTCCTCGCGCGCCGCCAGATTCCCGGTCTGCACGATCATCTGGCTGACATTGCTTTGCGGGAATATCTGGTCAAGCACCAGCACGAAACGTTCCGCGCCGCTGCCCACCCATGTCGTCACATGCTCGACCCCTTTGAACTTGACGAGCCGCGTCTCGATGCGCTTGGTGACTTCTTCGTTCGACGCGAATGAAGTGCCTTCGGGGAACCACAGATCGACCAGTACCTCCAGGCGGCTCGAGTCGGGGAAGAACTGGTTCTGCACCTTGCCCATGCCCACCACACCCAGAACCAGCGTTCCCACCGTCAGGGCGATCGTGATCCACCGGTGCGCAACGCACCAGTTCACGAGTCTTCGAAATCGGCTGTAGAAGGGTGTGTCGAACAGTTCGTGGGGCTGGGGGTCACCGCTCGATTGAGCCTTGACGCGCAGCAGCAGCGTTCCGAGGTAGGGCACGAAATAGACCGAGACGACCCAGGAAATCAACAGTGCCGCAGCCGTCACCGCGAAGATCGCGAACGTGTACTCGCCGACCGTGGACTTGGCCATGCCGATGGGCAGAAAGCCCACGGCGGTGATCAGGGTACCGGTGAGCATGGGCATCGCGGTGGCCTCGTAGGCAAACGTCGCGGCGCGCACCTTGTCGTAGCCCTCCTCCAGCTTGCGCACCATCATCTCGACCGCGATGATCGCGTCGTCCACGAGCAGACCGAGCGCGATGATCAGCGAGCCCAGCGAAATCTTGTGCAGGCCCACACCCCAGTAGTACATCGTGACAAAAGTGATGGCCAGCACCAGCGGAATCGTGATGCCGACGACCAGACCCGGTCGCCAGTCCAGGCGCAGCGGCTTCAAGTGCAAACCCAGGCTGATGAAGCTCACCGCCAGCACGACCAGAACCGCCTCAATGAGCACTCGAATGAACTCGTTCACCGAGCGCGAAACAACCTGACCCTGGTTCTGAAATTGGTGCAGCTCGATGCCCACGGGCAGCTCCGCGCGAACCGCGGCTGCGCTCAGCTCGAGCGCGCGGCCCATGTCGATGATGTCGCCGCCCTTGGCCATCGACACGCCCAGCGCGATCACCTCCTTGCCCTGATGCCGCACCTTGACCTGGGGCGGGTCGACGTAGGCGCGTGTCACCTGCGCGATGTCGCCGAGCTTGAGGCTGTTGCCGCCAGCCCGGATCGCGAACAACTTCAGCTCGTCCACCGAATTGAACTGCCCGGCGACCCGCACTTGCACGGAGTCTGTGGGTGAGCTGATCACACCTGCGGACTCGACCGCGTTTTGTTGGCCGATCTGAGCCAGCACCTGATTCAGGTCCAGGCCGAGCTGGGCGAGACGCTTTTGCGAGAACTCGACGAAGATCTTTTCGTCCTGCGCGCCGAACACCGCGACTTTGTTGACGTGGCGCACCTTGAGCAGGCGCTGGCGCACGCGGTCCGCGTGGTCTTTCAGTTCCTGATAACTGAAGCCGTCCGACGACAAGGCGTACATCGAGCCATAGACGTCGCCGAATTCGTCGTTGAAAAACGGCCCGATCACGCCCGCGGGCAGCGTGGCCCGAATGTCGCCAATCTTTTTGCGCACGCTGTACCAGGTCTGCGCCATTTGGTTCGGCGGAGACGAGTCCTGCACCTGGAAAATGATGAGCGCTTCGCCGGGTTTGGAATAGCTGCGAATCTTGTCCGCGTACTGCACCTCTTGCAAAGTGCGCTCAAGTTTGTCGGTGACTTGTTCCGCGACCTGTTGCGCCGTGGCGCCCGGCCAAAAGACGCGTAACGCCATCGCACGAAACGTGAACGGCGGGTCTTCGCCTTGCCCAAGTTGAAAGTACGCTGCCGCACCCAGCACGAGCAAGACCACTAGCAAGTAGCGTGTCAGCGCAGGGTGATCCAGCGCCCACTTCGAGATGTTCATGCGCCCCGGCGCGGCTTGCGCCACATGGGGCGCGGGTTCCGCTGCCGCACTCAATTCGCGCCCCTAGGCGATGTCGGGGCAGCTCCTGTGGCTTCGCTCAACGCGACCGCACCTGTCTGCGCGAACAGCTTCACCTTCTGCCCGGGCTCAAGCACGTGCACACCCGCCGTCACCACCACCTGCTGCGGGTTCAAGCCGGCACCGATGATCGCTTCATTGCCCTGCGTGCCCGTCACCTGCACGGGGCTCAGCGACACCGTCATCGTGGCCTCGTCAACGACCCAGACGGCCGTTTTTCCCCGTTCTTCGCGCAACGCTGACAGGGGCAACCTGGTGATGCCGGCGATGCGCGGCAACTCGACGTAGACCGTCGCCGTCTGGCCCAGACGCACACCGCGAATGGTTCCGATGTCGGCCTTGACGAGAAAGGTGCGCGTCACCGCGTCCGCTGCGGCAGCAATCTCGCGCAAAGTTGCGGCATGCGCCGGCCCGCTGTCACCCCAGAGGCGTATCTTGAACGCACCCGGCGCCGCCCCGAGGGCCTTGATTGCCGCCACCTGATCTTCGGGCACGGCGAACACCACATCTCGCGGCCCGTTATGGGCGAGTCTCAGCACCGGGGTGCCCGCAGTGACTACCATGCCGGGTTCGGCGTCTATGCCGGCGACCACACCGCTGGCATCCGCCGTCAGGGTGGCGTAGCCGGCCTGATTGCCTTGGGCATTGGCCTGTGCCCGCGCCTGGTCAAACTGCGCCTGCGCTGACTTCACGCCCGATTCGCGACGCTCCAACTCGGCGGCGCTGATGAACCCCTTCTCCAGCAAGTCCTTGAAGCGGCGATAGTCGGCCTGGGCCTGCTCCAGGTTGACTCGGGCGGCGACGAAACCGGCGGTCGCGGCTTCGTGACTCAGCTTCAAGTCTTGAGGGTCTAGCTGGGCCAGCACCTGACCCACGACCACGGCGCTACCCACCTGCGCATCACGCCGGGTGATCTTTCCACCGACGCGAAAACTCAGGCGCGACTCGGTTCTTGCCCGCACCTCGCCCGCGAATTCCTGAGAGGCTTGGGCCGTCTGGGGCAGCACCCGAATGGTCTTGACGGCGCGAATCGGGTCCATCTGCGGTACCGGCTTTGAGCAGGCGCCGAGGGCACCGGCACACAAGAGTGCGAGCAGGAGTCGACGGGTCGTGGCAGGGTTTCTTTCTGGTCTTGATGAGGTCTTGATCAGGTATTGATCAGGGCTTGTGGGCGGGGCAAACATGGCTCTCGCGCTTCGTCTTCGTGTTTCAGCGATCTGTCATCTCAACTGACTGACCGGTCAGTAATATAGAAGCGTCGATGAAAGCTGTCAACCACCTTCCCAGCACGCGGTTCAGGTGAACCGGCGACCGACGTTTCCGCGTGGACAATGTCGGCGTGGCCGTCAATCACTATGAAAATTTCCCCGTGGCCTCGGTGCTCTGCCCGGCGCGGCTGCGCCCAGCGGTGGTGGCGATCTATCGGTTCGCCCGAACCGCCGATGACATTGCCGACGAAGGCCACGCCGACGCATCGACACGGCTGAGCGACCTCGCCGCATTCCGCGCGGACTTGTTCGCCGTGGCCCACGGTGCGAGCGCGTCGCCGCGCTGGCCCGAGGTTTTCTTGCCGTTGCGGCCAGTGCTCGCGCAATACCAACTGCCCATCCCTCTGCTGACCGACTTGCTCAGCGCTTTCGAGCAGGACATCAGCAAGACCCGATACGCCGACCGCATCGAGCTGCTCGACTATTGCCGCCGCTCGGCGAATCCGGTCGGACGCCTGATGCTGCATTTGTACAGCATCGGCGATGAAGCGGCCCTCGCACGCTCCGACGCCATCTGCACGGCGCTGCAACTGGCCAACTTCTGGCAAGACCTCGGCGTAGACGTGGCACGTGGGCGCCACTACGTTCCTGACGAAGACTGCAAACGCCACGGCATGCCCGCGCAATCTCTCTGGGAGCCGCGCGACACCGCCGCGTCGCGTGCCATCGTGAGCGAACTCGTGCGATGGGCGAGAACCCTCATGCACAGTGGCGCGCCGCTCGTGCACCAGGTCAAGAGCCGCGCGGGATGGGAGTTGCGTCTCGTGGTGCAGGGTGGATTGCGCATCCTGGAGCGAATCGACCTGCTGCACGGCGCAACAATCGAAACCCGCCCGACACTGAAGGCGGCAGATGGCGCCCTCATGCTCTGGCGCGCGCTGTGCATGCGAAACCCCGGCCCGGGCACCGCCCCGGCATTCCGATGACACCGGCAGATTACGTGCAGCAACGTGCAGCCAAGAGCGGCTCGAGCTTCTACTACGCGTTTCTGTTTCTGCCGCCACCGCGCCGCGCGGCCATCACCGCGTTCTATGCGTTTTGCCGAGAAGTCGATGACGTGGTCGACGAAGTCGAAGACGCCGGTGTCGCGCGTACCAAACTCGCCTGGTGGCGCGGCGAGGTCGCCGCCAGCTTCGCTGGCCGTCCCAGCCACCCCGCCACCGAGGCCTTGATGCCGCACACCGCAACCTATGGCATCGAAGCGGCGCACCTGAATGCGGTGATCGACGGCTGCCAGATGGACCTCGACCAGTCGCGCTATCTCGATTTCATGGCGCTGGAGCGCTATTGCCATCTTGTGGCGGGAGTCGTCGGTGAAGTCGCTTGCGGCATCTTCGGCCGAACCCAAACGAGCACGCTGCGCTACGCACACAAACTCGGCCTGGCGATGCAGCTCACCAACATCATTCGCGACGTGGGCGATGACGCGCGCCGTGGGCGCATCTACCTGCCCCTGGCGGAGCTCAAGCAGTTCAACGTGAAAGCGCACGAAGTGATCGCGCGCGAACACAGTGAAAGATTCGTCGCCCTGATGAAGTTTCAAGCTGCGCGCGCCCACCGTACCTACGAAGAGGCGTTTGCGTTGCTCGACCCGGCCGACCGCACCACGCAAAAGCCCGGGCTGATGATGGCCAACATCTACCGCACGCTGCTGCGCGAAATCGAGGCCGATGGCTTTCAAGTGCTGCATCAGCGCACTTCCCTGACTCCGATACGCAAGCTCTGGATCGCGGCGCGCACCCATTGGCAGGCACGCTGACAAGACCGCCTGTGCCGCGAACTCAAAGCGTCGCCATCGTCGGCGCCGGTTGGTCTGGCCTGGCCGCCGCCGTGCAGGCCACGCTGGACGGCCATGCGGTCACACTTTTCGAGATGGCCAGACATTGCGGCGGCCGCGCGCGCGATGTGGAGATCGACGGAATGCGAATGGACAACGGCCAGCACATCATGATCGGCGCCTACACCGAGGTTCTTCGCCTGATGAAGATCGTCGGCGCGCACGCCGACCCGTTGCTGCTGCGCACTCCGCTGGAAATTCGCGACGCCTCGGGCGCGGGCCTGGCGCTTCGGCCCGGGCCGCCGCTGATGGCGCTCGCACTCGCCGTCGCCAGGCATGGCACCTGGCGCTGGCGCGACAAGTTCGCCTTGATCGCCGAAGCCACACGCTGGGCGGTGCAAAGATTCGACTGTCCCGCGACGCTGGACGTTGCCACGCTGACGCGAAGACTCCCGCACAACATCCGCAGCGAACTGATCGATCCGCTGTGTGTCGCGGCCTTGAACACGCCATCGGGTCAGGCCAGCGCCCGCGTCTTTCTGCGGGTGCTGCGCGATGCGCTGTTCGCGGCGCCGGGTTCGTCAGACCTGTTGCTGCCCAGAGCCGGGCTCAGCGCGATCTTCCCCGAGCCCGCGCTGCAATGGCTGCGCGGCCGCGGTGCCGTGATTCATGCGTCAACGCGCGTCGGTGAACTTCGACCGGACGGTGCGTCATGGTGGGTGGACGGCCAGCGCTTTGATCGTGTTGTGCTCGCGGCCACGCCGTCGGAAGCCGCGCGCCTGGCCGGGCCCCACGCCGCGCCTTGGGCGCAGCTTGCGCGTAACTTGCCGTTCGAGCCGATCGTGACGGTTTATGCGCGATGCCCGCAAGCGCGATTGCCACGCCCGATGCTCGCGCTGGAATCCGATGCCGACAAGCCAGCTCAGTTCGTTTTCGACCGCGGCCAGCTCGGCGGCCCCGAAGGCATGTTGGCCTTTGTCATCAGCGGCGCAAGCGTCTGGGTTGACCGAGGGGCAGCGAACACTACCCAGGCCTGCCTGGCCCAAGCCGCGCACGCTCTTCGACAGTGGCTGCCCGGCCCCCTGCACCCGGTTCAAGTGCTGACAGAAAAGCGCGCCACGTTCCGCTGCATCCCCAATCTGGAGCGCCCGCCGATGCAAATTGCCGCCGGGCTTTGTGCTGCTGGTGACTATGTGGCCGGGCCTTACCCCGCGACCTTGGAGGGGGCAGTTCGCAGCGGCGTGAACGCGGTGCACGCGCTCTCCTGAAGAGCCGCCGCGTCAGTGTGGCGTGGCCGGTGCCGTTCGTCATGCGCGCGCGATCAGGGCTTCGCATTACAGTTGTCGCTCAAGGATCGCCAGAAGCAAACCCATGCGGCCAAGAAATTCAGATATGGAACCTGTGCCGGAGAAGACACCCACCATCCAGGTTCTGGAGAGAACCTTTGCGCTGCTGGATGTTCTGGCGGCCCATCAGGAGCCCATTTCGTTGAAATTGATCAGCGCGAAAACAGGCCTGCATCCGTCCACGGCACACCGAATCTTGAACGACCTGACGATCGGCCGCTACGTCGACCGGCCCGAGGCCGGCAGCTACCGCCTCGGGATGCGCCTGCTGGAGCTCGGCAACCTGGTCAAGGCGCGCCTGGACGTGCGTGACGCAGCGCTGGTGCCCATGCGCGAGCTGCACCGGGTCACGCACCAGCCGGTCAATCTCTCAATGCGCCAGGGGGACGAAATCATCTACATCGAGCGCGCCTACAGCGAGCGATCCGGCATGCAAGTCGTGCGCGCGATCGGTGGCCGCGCACCGCTGCATCTCACCTCAGTGGGAAAACTCTTTCTCGCCCAAGACGACGCGACGCGGGTGCGTGCCTACGCCACCCGCACAGGACTGGCCGGCCACACGCGCAACAGCATTACGAACCTCGGTGCGCTGGAGCGCGAGCTCGCCCGCGTGCAACGCGACGGAACCGCGCGAGACGATGAAGAACTTGAGATGGGGGTGCGCTGCATGGCCGCCGGCATCGTCGACGACCAGGGACGGTTGGTCGCCGGCCTGTCGATTTCCGCGCCCGCCGACAGGCTCGACGAAGCCTGGCTAGAACGCTTGAAGGCAACTGCCGCGCAGATTTCCGCTTCGCTCGGCCATCACGCTGCGTGAGCGCCTGGCCCGGGGCGCGCGATTAGGAGGTGAGCTTCGGGCCCATCGACACCGACGTGGCGGATGGCAGGGTCTGCGTGATCCAGCGGCGTACCCGCTCCGCGTCGCCCAAGCGGGTGTTCTTCCCCGCCGAGTCCAGGAACACCATGATCAACGGGCGACCCGCCAGATTGGCCTGCATGACGAGGCACCGGCCGGCCTCCGAGATGTAGCCCGTTTTCTGCAATCCGATGTCCCAGTGGTTACTCAGTACCAGGCGGTTCGTGTTGTGGAACTGGAGGTTGCGCCGGCCCACCTCAACTTTGGCGCCTGGCGATATCGACAAGTCGCGAATGATCGGGTGCTCATGGGCCGCGCGTGCAAGCGTTGCGAGATCGCGGGCGCTCGACTGGTTGCGGCTGGACAAGCCGGTCGATTCAACAAACTTCGTGTCGGCCATACCGAGTGAAGCAGCCTTGCTGTTCATCGCCTCGACAAACGCCTCACTGCCGCCGGGATAGGTTCGACCCAATGTGTGCGCGGCGCGATTTTCAGAAGCCATCAGCGCAAGATGCAACATCTCGCCGCGGGTCAGCTGGGTACCGACTTTCAGGCGCGAGCGGCTGCCCT
>JANOLJ010000029.1:0-2802 GCA_031419715.1 Burkholderiales bacterium
TGCGCGGCCGCCACCCAGTCGTCGGCGGCGATGAGGTAGCAGTCGTCCTGCATCGTCTCGCCGCAGTAGTCCATCAGGTGCTGGTAGACGTCGTAGGCGTCGAGCAATGGGGCGCGCTCGAAGGCAAGCAGCAACGCCTCGGCGATGGTCTCGATCAGGGCCTTCGGGTGGCCGTCCTTCGCAAACCCTCGCAGGTGCGGGGTGTAGGCGGCCTTCCATTGCGCGAACAGCTTCGTGGCGGTGGCGATGAAGTCGCTGAACTCGGCGTGGCCGAAGATGGCGGGCTTGATGTCGACGGGCGCGACCCGAAGCTCGCTGTAACCGAGGCGGCCAGCCGGCTGGAACAGCGCGGCACGCACGGCGGGGAACACCTGCCAGTAGGGCGCCAGCGCGTCAAGGTCGCGCTCGGGGATGCCGCCGCGCAGATGGGCGTCGATGTCTTGCAGGTCTTCGGGTTCGGTGCTGTCGATGTAGCGCGGCAGGTTGAGGTTGAAGTCGTTCGCAGGGCTCGCGATCTCGGCGAGTGGTACGCGGCGCGCGTAGCCGGGCGTGTCTACCTGACGGGTGAACGTGTCGACGATGCGGTGGATGTCTTGCTCGCGCAGGCGGTTCTTCGGGCCGTCTTTGCGCAAGCCCTTGCTGGCGTCGATCATGAAGATGCCGCCCTGGGCCGATGCGCGGGCCTGGGCCTGCGCCTTGTCGAGCACGATGATGCAGGCGGGGATGCCGGTGCCGTAGAACAGATTCGCCGGCAGGCCGATGATGCCGAGGATGAAGCCGCGCTGAACCAGGTTCTTGCGGATCACGCCTTCGGCATTGCCGCGGAACAGCACGCCGTGCGGCAGGATGCACGCGCCCCTGCCGGTGCTCTTGAGCGAGCGCAGGATGTGCAGCAGGTAGGCGTAGTCGCCCTGCTTGGCGGGGGGAGTGCCGTAGTGCTTGAAGCGCTCATGCGGGTCGTTGGCGGCGTCCAGGCCGGTGCTCCAGCGTTTGTCGCTGAAGGGCGGATTGGCGACGACGTAGTCGAAGGTCTTGAGCTGGCCGGCGGCGTCGGTAAAACGCGGTTCCGCCAGCGTGCTGTGGCCGCCGTGGATGAGCGCCGTCGGGTTGTCGTGCAGGATCATGTTCATGCGCGCCAGGCCGGCGGTGGCGGAGTCTTTTTCCTGCCCATAGAGCGTGACCTTGGCGGTGGCTGCGTCGCCTACCTTGAGCAGCAGCGAGCCCGAGCCGCAGGTGGGGTCGTACACCGTGGTGTCGTTGCTGGTTTTCGCGCTGCCAATGCCGAGAATCTTGGCCATGATGCGGCTCACTTCGGCCGGCGTGTAGAACTGGCCCTTGCTCTTGCCACTTTCGGTGGCGAAGTGGCGCATCAGGTATTCATAGGCGTCGCCGAGGATGTCGTCGCCGTCGGCGCGGTTCTTCGAAAAATCGAGCCCGGGGTTTTCGAAGATCGAGATCAGGTTGGTGAGCCGTTCCACCAGTTCCTTGCCGGTGCCGAGCTTGGTGGCGTCGTTGAAGTCCGGCATGTCGGACAACTTGTTGGCGCGGGCCAGCGGCCCGAGGATTTTCTTGTTGATCTGGTCGCCGATGTCGCTCTTGCCCTTGAGCGCCACCATGTCGGCGAAGCCGGCGCCCGGCGGAATCGTGATCGGGGCGAAGGGCTGGCCGGCGTATTTGTCGCTGACGTATTTGACGAACAACAGCACCAGGACGTAGTCCTTGTACTGGCTGGCGTCCATGCCGCCGCGCAGTTCGTCGCAGCTCTGCCAGAGGGATGAATACAGTTCGGATTTCTTCAGGGCCATGGGGCGAGTGTCCTGCGGCATCACTGCCAGCCAGCGGGAGGCCGCAGCTATCTCATGGATGGTATTCGACCCGGTATTTCCGCCCATCAACCATCCCCTGGCGCTTGCGCATGTGCTGGCGACGGAGGGCGGGGTGACAGACCTGACGACGTTGATGGCCGCGGTGCTGCACGACACCGTTGAAGATACCGAGACGACCTACGCCGAGTTGGCCGATCAGTTTGGCAAGCGAGTGGCGGATGCAGTGATGGAAGTGACTGATGACAAGACGCTGACGAAAGCCGATCGAAAGCGCCGACAAGTCGAACATGCGCCACACATGAGCAAACGGGCGGCGCTGGTCAAACTGGCCGACAAGACTTGCAACCTGCGCGAGGTGGCGCACAACCCGCCGGCGGACTGGCCGCTCAGGCGGAATTGATGGGGCGGATGATGGGCATCTGAATCGAGCAGTTTGCGACCCGCATGTTTCCTATCGATTCGGAGGACACCTATCCGCCAGAGCGCGCAACGATCAAAAGCCGATTGCGCACAGCAATGTCTGTCCGAGTTCCACGCTCACCGGCGCCAATCTTGTCGAGGCGGCGCTACTTCACTGTCTGACCCCAGGTAGAAATGAAAAAAGCCCCAAGTCGTCGCTGGACTTGAGGCTTCGTTCGTTTCCGGTCGCTTCTGGAGCGTATTTTGGTGGAGCTGGGGGGAATCGAACCCCCGTCCGCAAGCCTTCGTCAGGCAGATCTACACGCTTAGCTGACTGATTTGTTTTTAATCTCGCGGGTCGCGCAGCAGCACGCTACCCCTTCGACGAGTCACTTGATTTAACCCCAGGCCGAGTGACCCGGCTCAGGGCGAGCTGATGTGTATGACTTCGCAGCCTTCAGGTTACCCCTCAGGCCCAGCCCATCGGCCAACTGTTGCGAAGCTCACCGGTTTTAAGCGGCGAGAGCGTACGTAGAGTCGTTCGCAGTTACTTTGTTTCCAGTGGATTTACGAGCGA
>JANOLJ010000030.1:0-14019 GCA_031419715.1 Burkholderiales bacterium
GGAGATGGTGATGCCGGGCGACAACGTGAGCATCACGGTCAAGCTGATCAACCCGATTGCGATGGAAGAAGGCCTGCGCTTCGCGATTCGCGAGGGTGGCAGAACCGTCGGCGCCGGTGTGGTGGCGAAGATCATCGAATAGCGGGTTTCAACTGAGTCAGTGGCAGCAGGGGCGTAGCTCAATTGGCAGAGCGCTGGTCTCCAAAACCAGAGGTTGGGGGTTCGATGCCCTCCGCCCCTGCCAGAAAAGCGCTGTGAAAGCGGCGTTGGCAGATGACTGCTACAAGATGAGGTGGGCGATGAGAGGCCCGCTGATCCGTGACTGGGCCTTTGCTGCAGATCTGCCCGTGGTGCCTGATTGAGTCGACAAGACATGGCTATTCCTGAAGTTCAAACCGTCTCCACTGGCGCAGACAAGGCCAAACTCGTTGCCGCGGGCGGGCTCGTCGTCGCGGCTGTTGTGGTGTTCTACGTCTTAGGCCAGCAAGACCTGTGGCTGCGCATCGTCGCCCTCGCGGCATTGATGGCTCTGGGCGTTGCCCTGTTTTTTACTTCCGAACCCGGCAAGCAGCTCATTGCCTACGGCCAGGACTCGGTGCGTGAAGTCCGAAAAGTCGTTTGGCCGACGCGCAAGGAATCGCTGCAGATGACGGGTTACGTTTTCGCCTTCGTGTTTGTCATGGCCTTGTTTCTCTGGCTCACCGACAAGACTCTCGAATGGGTCTTGTACGACCTGGTTCTGGGCTGGAAAAAGTGATGGGGAAGACGACATGACGGAACAACTCCAACCTGCAACTGCCGAAGTCACCGCACCGCGTACCCACTTGCGTTGGTATGTGGTGCATGCCTATTCCGGAATGGAGAAGGCGGTCGAGCGCAACCTGCGTGAGCGCATCGACCGGTCTGAACTGCAAAGCAAGTTCGGCCGCATCCTGGTGCCGATGGAAGAAGTGGTCGAGCTGAAGAACGGCAAGAAGTCGGTGTCGGAGCGTCGTTTCTTCCCGGGCTATGTGCTCGTTGAGATGGAGATGGACGACGACACCTGGCACTTGGTGAAGCACACCAACAAAGTGACAGGCTTCGTCGGCGGCGCGAAAAATCGGCCCGCACCGATTTCGGAGGCCGAGGTCATGAAGATCGTCACGCAGATGCAAGAGGGCGTTGAAAAACCACGCCCGAAGGTTCAATGGGAAGTGGGCGAACTGGTGCGCGTAAAAGAGGGCCCGTTCACTGATTTCAATGGCGCGGTTGAAGACGTCAACTACGACAAGTCGAAAGTTCGCGTGTCGGTCACGATCTTCGGACGGGCCACGGGCGTGGAGCTTGATTTCTCGCAGGTCGAGAAAGTCTAAGGCGAGTCAGCGCATTGCAATTTTCGAGCTGGCCACACTCGCGCAAAGTGGCCCGTTGCTGCCGTGTGACGTGACACCGGCACGAGGAGCGAAGGTAACCAGTCCTTCGCGTTGGAACTCAACAGCCCCGATGTTTGTTCGGGGTTGCACTTAGAGGTAGAGATGGCCAAGAAAATAGTCGGCTTCATCAAGCTGCAAGTCCCCGCCGGCAAGGCAAACCCGTCACCCCCGATCGGTCCGGCGCTGGGTCAGCGCGGATTGAACATCATGGAGTTCTGCAAGGCGTTCAATGCGCAGACTCAAGGCATGGAGCCCGGGCTGGTGTTGCCCGTCGTCATTACCGCGTTTGCCGACAAATCGTTCACCTTCGTTCTGAAGACTCCGCCGGCCACTGTGTTGATCAAGAAGGCTGCCAAGCTGGAAAAGGGATCCGCTAAGCCGCATACCGACAAGGTGGGCAAGCTCACGCGCGCGCAGATTGAGGACATCGCCAAGGCCAAGATGAAAGACTTGACGGCAGCCAATCTCGAAGCGGCGGTCCGCACGATTGCCGGTTCAGCCCGCTCGATGGGCGTGACCGTGGAAGGGGTTTGAACATGGCCAAGCTGACCAAACGCCAAAAAGCGATTGCCGGGAAAGTGGACAGCACAAAGCTGTATCCGCTAGACAGTGCGCTGAACATCGTCAAGGCATGCGCGATCGCGAAATTCGATGAGTCGATCGACGTCGCCGTGCAACTCGGTATCGATGCAAAGAAGTCCGACCAGGTTGTGCGCGGCGCCGTCGTACTGCCCAATGGCACGGGCAAGACCAAGCGCGTGGCCGTATTTGCGCAAGGCGCGAAGGCCGACGAAGCCAGAGCCGCGGGGGCTGACATCGTCGGCATGGATGACTTGGCTGCCGACATCAAGGCCGGCAATCTGAACTTCGACGTCGTAATTGCCTCGCCCGACACGATGCGCGTCGTCGGCACGTTGGGCCAGATTCTCGGCCCGCGCGGCCTGATGCCGAACCCGAAGGTTGGCACCGTCACGGCTGACGTTGCCACTGCGGTGCGCAACGCCAAGGCGGGTCAAGTTCAATTTCGCGTCGACAAAGGCGGCATCGTGCACGCATCGATCGGTCGCCGCTCCTTTGACGCTGACAAGCTCGGTGGCAACTTGCGCGCGTTGATCGACGCGCTGAACAAGGCAAAGCCGGCGACGAGCAAGGGCATCTACCTTCGCAAAGTGGCAGTGTCATCAACCATGGGTGTCGGCGCGCGAGTCGATGTCGCATCGCTCGTGACCACGGGCGCGCAAAACTGAGAAACGGCAGGCCGGCCCCGCTGAGGCGCCGGCCTCGACAAGTTGGTGGGCAGGCCTTCCAAGGCCTGGCCGTCCAAGACCGCTGGTGCGGCTCGTTGAGTCGCTTAATGGCCAGCGCAGATGGCGGTCCCGCTGAAACGGAATTTCGATTCCCGCTCAGAAGGTCGCTGAGTTGTGGCGTGGCAATGAGCTGATGACGGCTCGGCGGCACATGATTGTGAAGGAGTTGACTTTGAGTCTGAATCGCAACGAGAAAGCCGCCGTGGTCACGGATGTAGCCGCCCAAGTGGCGCGCTCGCAGACGTTGGCGTTGGCCGAGTACCGTGGTTTGACCGTTGATCATTTGAACGTGCTGCGCAAGCAGGCACGCGAGCGTGGTGTGTATCTTCACGTGCTGAAGAACTCACTGGCCCGCCGTGCCGTGGTTGGTACGCCGTTCGAAGTGGCCGCGGCAAGCATGGTCGGCCCGCTGATCTACGGCTTTTCGAAAGACGCAGTGGCCGCGGCAAAGGTCATGTCCGACTTTGCCAAGACCAACGACAAACTGATCGTCAAGGCCGGGGCCCATGCCGGCAAGGCGCTCGATGCCGCCGGGGTGAAAGCCCTGGCCGACATTCCGAGCAAGGAAGTGCTGCTGTCCCAACTGCTTGGCCTGATGCAGTCGCCCATTTCGCGCCTCGCACGCGTGATTGCAGCGATCGTTGAAAAGCGTTCCGAGCCAGTGGCAGAAGCTGCGCCTGCGCCCGAAGCCGCGGCAGCAGCCTGATCCCGACATTCACCATTCTTGAAAAATTAGGAGCCAAACATGGCATTCGACAAAGACGCATTCCTTACCGCACTCGACGGCATGTCGGTGATGGACCTCAACAGCCTGGTCAAGGCCATCGAAGAGAAATTCGGCGTGTCCGCCGCGGCGATGGCCGCGCCGGGCGGCGGTGGCGGTGGCGGCGCTGCCGCGGCAGTGGTCGAAGAGCAGACCGAATTCACTGTGATGCTGCTGGAGATCGGCGCGAACAAGGTTTCCGTCATCAAGGCGGTGCGCGAGCTGACGGGTCTGGGGCTGAAGGAAGCCAAGGACTTGGTGGATGGCGCACCGAAGCCCGTGAAGGAAGGGATTTCGAAGGCGGATGGCGAAGCTGCGAAGAAGAAGCTGGAAGACGCCGGCGCCAAAGCCTCCCTCAAGTGAATCGGCGCGGAGCTGCTGCGCGACCCGATCTTGCGATTGTGATGTTCGCCGTACTCAAGTACGGCTGCGCTTCGCATCGCAACCTCGGGCCGCTCGCGACGCTCCGCATCCGATTCACGGTGGCGCTGGATGACGCAGCGCCCGAGAGAACAGCGCAAAGCGCACACGCGCTTTGCAGTGTTCTTTGATCCGACTGCAGAGAACGGGTTTGGTCGGGCTTCGGTGCAATGCCGGAGTTGTCCGCCAGCGGCTGGTAGTGGCCAGCCACCAAGCTTCGAGCCGCCGGCTCGAAAGACAGTCGCCTTCGGCAGCAGGGCTTGAGCCCAGCCGTGCTTCCTGAGACGGTGTGAGAAACCACTTATGGCGCAACAGACTACCCCGTACAGCTATACCGAACGCAAACGCATTCGCAAGAGCTTTGGCAAACGCGAGAGCGTTCTCAACGTTCCTTACCTGCTGACGATGCAGAAGGACTCCTACGTCGCGTTCTTGCAAAAGGATGTACCTCCGCAGAAGCGCAAGACCGAAGGCCTGCAGGCCGCGTTCGTCGCCGCGTTTCCGATCGTTTCGCACAACGGTTTCGTGGAGATGAAGTTCATCGAATTCAACATGGCCAAGCCGACGTTCGACACGCGCGAGTGTCAGCAACGCGGCTTGACCTATGCCGCCGCGGTGCGCGCCAAGCTGCAGATGATCATCTACGACCGCGAGTCGCCGCAACCCAAGACTGTCAAGGAAATCAAGGAGCAAGAGGTCTACATGGGCGAAGTCCCGTTGATGACCGAGTACGGCTCGTTCATCGTCAACGGTACCGAGCGCGTCATCGTTTCGCAGCTGCATCGTTCGCCCGGTGTGTTCTTCGAGCACGACAAGGGCAAGACGCATTCCAGTGGCAAGCTGCTGTTCTCGGCGCGCATCATCCCGTATCGCGGCTCGTGGCTCGACTTTGAATTCGACCCGAAAGACTTGCTCTACTTCCGCGTCGACCGGCGCCGCAAGATGCCGGTGACGATACTGCTCAAGGCGATCGGCTTGAACCCCGAGGCGATCCTGGCGCATTTCTTCGTCTTCGACAACTTCCGTCTGATGGATTCAGGCGCGCAAATGGAGTTCGTCGCGGATCGTCTGCGCGGCGAAATCGCGCGCTTCGACATCACTGACAAAGCCGGCAACGTCGTCATCGAGAAAGACAAGCGCATCACCGCGCGCCACACGCGCACGCTGGAGCAAACCGGCACCAACTACATCAGCGTTCCCGAAGATTACCTGCTCGCTCGGATGTTGGCGCGCAACGTGGTGGACGCCGAAAGCGGCGAGATCCTTGCCAAGGCGAACGACGAACTCACCGAAGCGCTGCTGAAGAAGCTGCGTCTCGCGCGCGTCCAGGAAATTCCTTGCCTGTACACGAACGAGCTTGACGAAGGCAACTACATCTCGCAAACCCTGGCGGCCGATGAAACCGCTGACCAGCTGGCGGCGCGCGTGGCCATCTACCGCATGATGCGCCCCGGCGAACCGCCGACGGAGGACGCCGTGGAGGCGCTTTTCCATCGTCTGTTCTACAACGCCGACACCTACGACTTGTCGCGCGTCGGGCGCATGAAGTTCAACGCCCGCGTCGGGCGCGACGTGCCTGAAGGCTCGATGACGCTGTCCAATGACGACATCCTGGACGTCGTGAAAATCCTCGTCGAGCTGCGCAATGGCCGCGGTGAAGTTGACGACATCGACCACCTGGGCAATCGCCGAGTGCGCTGTGTCGGCGAACTCGCCGAGAACCAGTACCGCTCGGGCTTGGCACGAATTGAAAAGGCCGTCAAAGAGCGCCTCGGCCAGGCCGAGACGGAAGCGCTGATGCCGCATGACTTGATCAACTCCAAGCCGATTTCGGCGGCGTTGAAAGAGTTCTTCGGTGCGAGCCAGCTCTCGCAGTTCATGGACCAGACCAATCCGCTGTCGGAGATCACGCACAAGCGGCGCGTCTCGGCTCTCGGCCCGGGGGGATTGACGCGCGAGCGAGCGGGCTTCGAAGTGCGCGATGTGCACACCACGCACTACGGTCGCGTGTGCCCGATCGAAACGCCGGAAGGCCCGAACATCGGCCTGATCAACTCGCTGGCTCTGTACGCGCAGCTCAACGAATACGGTTTCCTGGAAACACCGTATCGCCGAGTTGCCGACGGCAAGGTGACGAATCAGATTGACTACCTGTCAGCGATTGAAGAAGGCAAGTACGTGATCGCTCAGGCGAGCGCGACGCTGGACAAGGACGGCAAGCTCATCGACGAACTGGTGAGCGCGCGGGACAACGGCGAATCGATCCTGACTTCCGCCGAGCGCATTCAGTACATGGACGTGGCGCCCACCCAGATCGTCTCGGTGGCGGCCTCTCTTGTACCGTTCCTGGAGCACGACGACGCGAACCGTGCGCTGATGGGCGCGAACATGCAGCGCCAGGCGGTGCCGATCCTGCGCCCGGAGAAGGCGCTCGTCGGTACCGGCGTGGAGCGAGTCGCCGCCAAAGACTCGGGCACCGTGGTGGCCGCGCGGCGCGGCGGCGTGGTCGACTACGTTGACACGAACCGCATCGTGATTCGGGTGAACGACAAGGAAACCGTGGCGGGCGAAGTGGGCGTAGACATCTACAACCTCATCAAGTACCACCGCTCCAACCAGAACACGAGTATTCACCAGCGCCCGATCGTCAAGCGCGGTGACCGCGTGGAAGCGGAAGACATCATCGCCGACGGCGCCTCCACTGACTTGGGTGAGCTCGCGCTCGGCCAAAACATGCTGGTCGCGTTCATGCCCTGGAACGGCTACAACTTCGAAGACTCGATCCTGATTTCGGAGCGCGTCGTCGCCGAAGACCGCTACACGTCGATCCACATCGAAGAACTCGTCGTGATGGCGCGCGATACGAAGCTCGGTGCCGAGGAAATTACACGCGACATTCCCAACCTGTCGGAGCAGCAACTCGCGCGACTCGACGAATCGGGAATCGTCTACGTCGGCGCTGAAGTCAACCCGGGCGACACGCTCGTCGGCAAGGTCACGCCCAAGGGCGAGACGACGCTGACGCCGGAAGAAAAGTTGCTCCGCGCGATCTTCGGTGAAAAAGCGTCAGACGTGAAAGACACGTCGCTGCGCGTCAGCCAGGGCACGAACGGCACGGTGATCGATGTCCAGGTATTCACCCGCGAAGGCATCGTGCGCGACAAGCGTGCCCAGCAGATCATCGACGACGAGCTGAAGCGCTACCGACTGGACTTGAATGACCAGTTGCGCATCGTTGAAGCCGACGCATTCGACCGGATCGAGAAGCTTCTGATCGGCAAGCCGGCCAACGGCGGGCCGCAGCGCATCGTCAAGGGCGCGATCATGGACAAGGAGTATCTGACCAGCGTCGAGAAGTACCACTGGTTCGACATTCGCCCCGCTGACGAAGACGTTGCCGGCCAACTGGAGAGCATCAAGAACTCGCTCGACCAGACGCGCCACAGCTTCGACCTCGCCTTCGAGGAAAAGCGCAAGAAGCTGACCCAAGGCGATGAGTTGCCTGCGGGCGTGCTGAAAATGGTCAAGGTTTACCTGGCGGTCAAGCGGCGCTTGCAGCCAGGCGACAAGATGGCGGGCCGTCACGGCAACAAGGGCGTTGTGTCGAAGATCGTTCCCGTGGAAGACATGCCCTACATGGCCGACGGAACGCCTTGCGACATCGTGCTCAACCCGCTCGGCGTGCCATCACGCATGAACGTGGGCCAGGTTCTCGAAGTGCACCTGGGCTGGGCCGGCAAGGGCATAGGTCAGCGCATCAACGACATGCTGGCGCAAGAGACCAAGGTGCAAGACCTGCGCGTCTTCCTCGATGAGCTTTACAACAAGAGCGGCGGCAAGACAGAGCGGCTCGATCACCTTAGCGACGCCGAGATCCTCGAGATGGCCGGCAACTTGACGCGCGGCGTGCCATTCGCCACGCCGGTGTTCGACGGCGCTGCGGAAGAAGAAATTCGCGGCATGCTCAAACTCGCGTATCCGGACGACATCGCCAAGGCAAAGGGCCTCACCGCCACGCGCACGCAGGCGACGTTGCATGACGGCCGCACGGGCGATGCCTTCGAGCGCCCCGTCACGGTGGGATACATGCACGTCTTGAAGCTGCACCACCTGGTGGACGACAAGATGCACGCCCGCTCCACGGGACCGTACAGCCTCGTGACTCAGCAGCCGCTGGGCGGCAAAGCGCAGTTCGGTGGCCAGCGCTTCGGCGAGATGGAGGTCTGGGCGCTCGAAGCCTATGGCGCCTCCTACATCTTGCAGGAGATGCTGACCGTCAAGTCGGACGACGTGAACGGCCGCACCAAGGTGTACGAGTCCATCGTCAAGGGCGAACACTCGATCGAGGCTGGCATGCCGGAGTCGTTCAACGTGCTGGTCAAGGAAATCCGGTCGCTCGGTATCGACATCGAGCTCGAGCGCAACTAACTAGGGAGGAAACAGAAATGAAGGGTTTACTTGATCTGTTCCGCCAGTTCACGCCTGATGAGCATTTCGATGCCATCCGGATCGGACTGGCTTCGCCCGAGAAAATTCGGTCCTGGTCATTCGGCGAAGTCAAGAAGCCGGAGACGATCAACTACCGCACTTTCAAGCCGGAACGCGACGGCCTGTTCTGCGCCAAGATCTTCGGGCCGATCAAGGACTATGAGTGCCTGTGCGGCAAGTACAAGCGCCTGAAGCACCGTGGCGTGATCTGCGAGAAGTGCGGCGTCGAAGTCACCCAGACCAAGGTGCGGCGCGACCGCATGGGCCACATCGACCTGGCCGCTCCCTGCGCCCACATCTGGTTCCTGAAGAGCCTGCCGTCGCGCCTGGGCCTCGTGCTCGACATGACGCTGCGCGACATTGAACGCGTGCTGTACTTCGAGGCCTATGTCGTCGTCGATCCCGGCATGACGCCGCTGAAGAAATTCAGCATCATGAGCGAAGACGATTTCGAGGCCAAGCGCACCGAGTTTGGCGATGAATTCGTGGCGTTGATGGGCGCCGAGGGCGTGCACAAGCTGCTGTCAGAGATCGTCCTCGACGACGAGATCGAACGGCTGCGTGGCGACATGACAGGCTCGGAGCTGAAGGTCAAAAAGAACTCCAAGCGCCTGAAAGTCATGGAGGCGTTCAAGAAGTCGGGCATCAAACCGCAGTGGATGGTGATGGAAGTGCTGCCGGTGTTGCCGCCGGATCTGCGCCCACTCGTTCCCCTGGACGGTGGACGCTTCGCAACCTCCGACCTGAATGACCTGTACCGCCGCGTCATCAACCGCAACAACCGCCTCGCGCGTTTGCTGGAATTGAAGGCGCCTGAGATCATCGTGCGCAACGAAAAGCGCATGCTGCAGGAGGCCGTCGACTCCTTGCTCGACAACGGCAGGCGCGGCAAGGCGATGACGGGCGCAAACAAGCGCGCGTTGAAGTCGCTCGCCGACATGATCAAGGGCAAGAGTGGCCGCTTCCGCCAGAACTTGCTGGGCAAGCGCGTCGACTACTCGGGTCGCTCTGTCATCGTCGTGGGCCCCACGCTCAAGCTGCACCAGTGCGGCCTGCCCAAACTCATGGCGCTGGAATTGTTCAAGCCCTTCATCTTCTCGCGCCTGGAAGCGATGGGCATCGCCACGACGATCAAGGCGGCGAAGAAGGAAGTCGAGAGTGGCACGCCGGTCGTGTGGGACATCCTTGAAGAAGTCATCAAGGAGCACCCGGTTCTGTTGAACCGCGCGCCGACTCTGCACCGCCTGGGCATCCAGGCTTTCGAGCCGGTGTTGATCGAAGGCAAGGCGATCCAATTGCACCCGCTCGTGTGTTCGGCGTTCAATGCCGACTTCGACGGCGACCAGATGGCGGTGCACATTCCGCTGTCGATCGAGGCGCAGATGGAAGCCCGCACGCTGATGCTGGCCTCCAACAACGTGCTGTTCCCGGCCAACGGCGAGCCGAGCATCGTGCCCTCGCAAGACGTGGTGCTGGGCCTGTACTACGCGACGCGGGATCGCATCAACGCCAAGGGCGAAGGCATCATCTTCTCCAATGTGGCCGAAGTGCACCGCGCGCTGGATCACCAGCAGGTCGAAATCACGACCAAGTGCAGCGTGCGCATGACCGACTACGTGCTGGACAAGGCCACGGGCGAATTCAAGCCCGAGACCACGCTCGTCGACACCACGGTGGGCCGCGCGCTGCTCAGCGAAATCCTGCCCAAGGGCTTGGCGTTCGCGAACATCAACAAGGCGCTGAAGAAGAAGGAAATCTCGCGCCTCATCAACACCTCTTTCCGCAAGTGCGGACTGAAGGAAACCGTGGTGTTTGCCGACAAGCTGCTCCAGGCGGGTTTCCGCCTGGCCACGCGCGCCGGCATTTCGATCGCGATCGACGACATGCTGGTGCCGAAGGAAAAACCAGGCCTGATCGAGCGCGCCGAAAAGGAGGTCAAAGAGATCGAGCAGCAATACGTCTCGGGTCTGGTGACCTCGGGCGAGCGCTACAACAAGGTCGTCGACATCTGGGGCAAGACGGGTGACGAAGTCGGCAAGGTCATGATGAGTCAGCTGTCCAAGCAAAAAGTGACGGACCGGCACGGCAAGCAAGTGGATCAGGAGTCGTTCAACTCGATCTACATGATGGCCGACTCGGGCGCGCGCGGCTCAGCGGCGCAAATTCGGCAGCTCGCGGGAATGCGCGGCCTGATGGCCAAGCCGGATGGCTCGATCATCGAGACGCCGATCACCGCGAACTTCCGCGAAGGCCTGAACGTCTTGCAGTACTTCATCTCGACACACGGCGCGCGCAAGGGCTTGGCGGACACGGCGTTGAAGACGGCGAATTCAGGCTACCTGACGCGGCGTCTGGTCGACGTGACCCAGGACTTGGTTGTCACGCAAGACGACTGCGGCACCTTCAACGGCATGAACATGCGCGCCCTGGTCGAGGGCGGCGAGGTGATCGAGAGCCTGCGCGATCGCATCCTCGGCCGCGTGACGGCGGTGGAAGTGGTGCATCCTGAGTCGCAGCAGACGCTGGTCGCCGCCGGGCAGCTGCTCGACGAAGACATGTTCGACATGCTCGAGGTCGCGGGTGTGGACGAAATCAAGGTTCGCACCGCGCTGACCTGCGGTACGCGCTTCGGCATTTGCGCCAGATGCTATGGGCGCGACCTCGGACGCGGTGGCCTCGTCAACATGGGCGAGGCGATCGGCGTCATCGCGGCGCAGTCGATCGGCGAGCCCGGCACCCAGTTGACGATGCGCACCTTCCACATCGGCGGTGCCGCATCGCGCTCGGCGGTGGCGAGCAGCGTCGACGCCAAGTCCGACGGCGTGGTCGGCTTCAACGCGACGATGCGCTACGTGACGAACAGCAGACGCGAGCTGGTCGTGATTTCGCGTTCCGGAGAGATCATCGTGGCCGATGCGCATGGCCGCGAGCGCGAGCGTCACAAGGT
The DNA here is from genome assembly GCA_031419715.1 of Burkholderiales bacterium. GTDB lineage: Bacteria > Pseudomonadota > Gammaproteobacteria > Burkholderiales > Burkholderiaceae_C > JAEMQF01. The sequence goes on from JANOLJ010000030.1 coordinate 11,338, forward strand.
ACCCTATGGCGCGCTGCTCAACATCAAGTCGGATCAGCACCTCAAGGCGGGCACGGTGCTCGCGAATTGGGATCCGCTGACGCGACCCATCATCACCGAGTTCGCCGGCAAGGCGAAGTTCGAGAACGTGGAAGAGGGCGTCACGGTCGCGAAACAGCTCGACGAAGTGACGGGACTGTCGACGCTGGTCGTCATCGACTCCAAGCGCCGCGGCGTCGCGAAAGTCGTGCGCCCGCAGGTGAAGCTGCTCGACGTGGCTGGCAATGAAGTGAAGATCCCCGGCACCGACCACTCGGTGACGATCGGCTTCCCCGTCGGCTCGCTGATCCAGATTCGCGACGGCCAAGACCTGGCTCCGGGCGAAGTGCTGGCGCGCATTCCGGTCGAAGGCCAGAAGACGCGCGACATCACGGGCGGCTTGCCGCGCGTCGCGGAACTGTTCGAGGCGCGCACGCCGAAAGACAAGGGCACGCTCGCCGAGGTGACCGGCACGGTTTCATTCGGCAAGGAGACCAAGGGCAAGGTGCGTCTGCAGATCACCGATCCGGAAGGCAAGGTCTACGAAGAGCTGGTGCCCAAGGAGAAGAACATCGTCGTGCACGAAGGCCAGGTCGTGAACAAAGGCGAGTCCATCGTCGACGGCCCGGCGGACCCGCAAGACATCTTGCGCCTGCTCGGCATCGAGGAGTTGGCGCGCGATAACGTCGACGAAGTGCAGGACGTGTATCGCTAGCAGGGCGTGAAGATCAACGACAAGCACATCGAGGTGATCGTGCGCCAGATGCTGCGCCGCGTGCAGATCAGCAATGCCGGTGACACGAACTACATCGCCGGCGAACAGGTGGAGCGCTCCGAACTGCTCGACACCAACGACAGGATGCTGGCCGCGGGCAAGTTGCCGGCCACGCACGCCGACATCCTGCTGGGCATCACCAAGGCGTCGCTGTCCACTGACAGCTTCATCTCGGCGGCGTCGTTCCAGGAGACGACGCGCGTGCTCACCGAGGCTGCCATCATGGGCAAGCGCGACGAGCTGCGGGGCCTGAAGGAAAACGTCATCGTTGGCCGCTTGATTCCGGCGGGAACCGGCATGGCGTTCCACGACGCCCGAAAGGCCAAGGAGGCGATGGACGACGCCGAGCGCCGCACGATCGCTTTGCAAGAGGCCGAGGAGCTGGCGGCAGTGCAACTGGCCGCAGTGGACGCTGCACAAGGAGAGAGCGCGGAAACCTGAAGGAATTGACGCGCCGTTCGAGGGCGCCATTTCCGATACGGGGCGGCCAGTCGGTCGCCCCTATTTCATGGGCTCGACAACTTGAGCGGGTGTGCCGATGCGAACCCCCAGCGCGGCGGCCGGCCCGGCCAGACAAAGCAACTTGAGGTCGCGGCTGAGCAAAAGGCTGGGCTGAAACTCCAACGCCAGGTCGATGAACATCTGGTCATCCGGATCCGCGCAGCGTAGCGCGCGCGCGGGTGCCACAAGGGGTGACGGCTGCACCATCACCGCCCATCGGGCCCACTGCGCGGCGAACAATTCGTGCCGCCCCGCCCAGCGCTCGAACGCCGGGCGGCGCACCACATCGTCGAACTCGGCGCGCATCGCCGAGGTCGACAGCCAGCGCCACTTGCCCTGCTCGAGCGCAACGGCGAGTGGTTGGCAGGCCGGGTCGTGGAACACGAGCAGGTCGAGCGCCACGTTCGTATCGAGCACGAGCGGCGGGCCGATGGGCGCTTGCGAAATGTCCTTCGACAAAGAATTTGCTTTGACGCGGGCCGAAACTATGTTGCATAATCTATGGCTTCGCTGAGTGGCGATGGTAACCGTGGGCGGGCGCATGCAGTGCCACACGGGCGCCGTACCGCTCGGCTCCGCCGAAGTTTTCGCCCCTGTGGCTGGTCGCGCGTCAACGCGGCCGGCACGACGGGCCCAAGACTGACCGCGGTTCCGTCACCATGGGGCATGGGCGAATCCGCGGGACAAGTTGGGGACAGTAAAAAATGATCCAAATGCAATCGCGGCTCGACGTCGCGGACAACACCGGTGCCAAGTCCGTCATGTGCATCAAGGTGCTCGGCGGCTCCAAGCGCCGTTACGCCGGCATCGGCGATGTGATCAAGGTCAGCATCAAGGAAGCCGCGCCGCGCGGTCGCGTCAAGAAGGGCGAGATCTACAGCGCCGTGGTCGTGCGCACCGCCAAGGGCGTGCGGCGCAATGACGGCTCGCTGGTGAAGTTCGACGGCAACGCCGCCGTGCTGCTCAACGCCAAGCTTGAGCCCATCGGCACGCGCATCTTCGGGCCGGTGACGCGCGAGCTGCGCACCGAGCGCTTCATGAAGATCGTGTCGCTCGCACCCGAAGTACTTTGAGCGCGGTTCGACACGGTTCAAGGAATTGAAATGAACAAACTTCGCATAGGCGACCAGGTCATCGTTCTGACCGGGCGCGACAAGGGAAAACGCGGCGTGATCTCCAAGCGCGTGGACGACGAGCGCGTGCTCGTCGACGGCGTCAACGTCGTGAAGAAGCACACCAAGCCCAACCCGATGAAGGGCACCACGGGCGGCGTGGTCGACAAGACGATGTCGATTCACCAGTCGAACGTGGCGATCTTCAATCCGGCCACCGGCAAGGCCGACCGCGTGGGCATCAAGCTGTTGAGCGACGCTGAAAAGCAGTCGCGC
>JANOLJ010000031.1:0-1666 GCA_031419715.1 Burkholderiales bacterium
GGGCCGTACATGTTCCAAAGCTCACCCGTGCGCGCCAGCAGATCTTTCGCCAGATCGAGCGGCAGGGATTCACCGCCGACCAGGGCCTTGACCTCTGGCGACCCCGACCAACCTGCGTCAAGCAGCATGCGCCATCGCGACGGCGTGGCCTGAATCACCGTGGGCTGGTGCGCCTCAATCAACGCACGCAAACTCTTGCCGTCTTGCGCCTGCTCCGTGCCGGCCAAAACGATGCTCGCCCCCACCGACAACGGCAACAGCAACTCAAGCACCGCGATGTCGAAGCTCAACGTCGTCACGGCCAGCACGCGGTCGTGCTCGGTCAATCCGGGTTCGCGCGCCATGCTGGCGAGGAAGTTGAGCACGGCGCCGTGCGGCACCGCCACGCCCTTGGGTGTGCCGGTGGAGCCCGAGGTGTAGATCACATAGGCCGGGTCATCAGGGCCGGCGTCGAGCGCGGCGTCTGGGGTGAGAGGTGCGTCGGAATGGGCTTCGATGCTCGCGCAATCGTCGTCCAGCCAAAGCGATTCGGCCCGCGGCCAAGCAAGGATCGCGGCGTGCGCGCCTTGCGTGATCAGCAATGCGAGCTTGGCATCCCCGGCCATCATCGACAGGCGTTGCGGTGGGTATTCCGGGTCGAGCGGCACATAGGCCGCGCCGCTCTTGAGGACGGCGAGTTGCGCGATCACCATCGCGTTAGAGCGCTCGACGCACAGGCCGACGAGGGCGCCGCGTGAGATGCCGCGGCTTCGCAGCTCGCGCGCCAGGCGGTTCGATTGGCCATCGAGCTGCGTATGGCTCAGCGTGGCATGCGTGTCACGCAACGCCGGCCGATCGGCGGCGCGTGCCGCGCATGTGGAAATCATCTCGGCCACGGACCGATGCGGTGGCTTTGATGCGGCGGTCTGGTTCCACGACACGAGCTCCTGGCGCTGCGCTTCGCCCTGGATCGGATACTCGTCAATGCGACGGTTCGGATTGTCCAGAACGCCACTAACAAGTGACAAAAAGGCGTCGAGCAGGCGCTGTGCCGTGGCCTTGGCGAACAGCGTGCTGGCGAAGTTCAATTGAACCTCGCGCAACGCATCGAGGTCAACGCCGATGGCAAGTTCGAACTGCGCGGCGCGACGCTCGAAGTTAAAAGGCTCGACCTTCAAGCCAGCGAACTGGCCCACATTGAACGGGGCATTCACCAGATTGAATAGCACCTGAACCAAGGGTGCGCGCGATGCGTCACGCTCGATGTCGAGAACGTCGACGAGTTGCTCGAAGGGAACGTCCTGATTGGCGTATGCCTGAAGCGCCGTTTCCTGAACTTGCGCGAGCAACTCAGGGAAACTGGGATTGCCCGACAGGTCGCAGCGCATCACCAGGGTATTGACGAAAGTGCCGACCAGTCCTTCCGAGAAAACACCGAGCCGGTTGGCGATAGGCGCGGCGGTGGCGATGTCGGTTCGGCCACAGATGCGCGCCATGAGCATCTGGAAGCAGGCAAGCATGACCATATAGGGTGTCACCCCCTTGGCCAGGCTCAATTGCTTGAGCCTGGCGATCAAGGGCAACCCGAGGCGCGCGTGGACCGCGCCGCCTTCACCCTGATGAGCGGACTGGCGTGGAAAGTCCGTGGGCAGGGGCAGCGGCGTCACGCCCTTCAGTTGCTGACGCC